>CAIMWS010000108.1 GCA_903845125.1 uncultured Verrucomicrobiota bacterium | reverse complement strand
GGTATCGACAAAACTGGCGTTCAATGCGCCGCTGGCTTTGGCTGATTCTAGTTGCTGGATGGTTTCTTCAATTTTCTGGAGGCAGCTTTTCAAACCATGCCAGGTGATCACCGCCCGGCGCCGCCAAATCCCCTGCCGCTGGCCATCCCAGTGCTGATAGTGGCTCTCGTGAATGGTCATGGCTAAGTCTCCAAAGCTTGCACGAAGGTTTCCTCCAAAGCGTTCGGGCTGGGTATGATTTCCAGCGGGGGGATTCGCAGATCATTCATCAACTCCAAAACCGGGGTCAGGTTTTGGCCTTGGTGTTCCACCCGGATACGGCCGTTGGGGAGCTGCTGGCTGGGCCAGCCACGCTTTTGAAAGGCCGCCACCAAATCCGCGTGCTGCGAACGCACCACGATCTCGGCCGCACCTTTCCGGCGCGCTTTTAAATTCTCCAGGGAGTCATGCACCAGCACCTGGCCCCGGGCGATGATGATGATTTGCTCGCAGATGCGGTCCACATCATGCAGGAGATGGGAGGATAGGATCACGGTCACGCCATAACGCTTCCATAAGCTTTGCACCAACTCCAGCATTTGCGCCTGCCCCTTGGGATCCAAACCATTGGTGGGCTCGTCCAGGAAGACGATTTCCGGATCATGCACGATGGCTTGGGCGAGCTTCAGCCGCTGCTTCATGCCGGTCGAGTAGGTGTCGATCTTGCGGTATCGTTCCTGGCCCATCCCGACAAAATCCAACATTTCGTGGGCCCGCTGGCGGGCGGCCTGGAAAGGCAGGCCGCAGAGCTGCGCGCAATAAGTGGCATATTCACACCCCACCATGTTCGGAATATGGCAATCCTGTTCGGGAGTGTAGCCCACCCGCATGCGGATTTCGCGCCCCTCCGAGCCCACTTCACCGCCGAGCAATTTGGCCGATCCGCTGGTGATGGGCAGCAGTTGGAGCAGGCATTTCATCAACGTGCTTTTGCCCGCCCCATTGGGCCCCAGCAAGCCGATGGCCCCCGGGAATACTTTCAGATTCACGCCATCCAAAGCCTTCAGAGTGCCGAAGGTTTTGCGAAGATTGAGGGTCTCTATAACGGGTTCAGCCACGGGAGCAACGGTTTACCAAGGAATCGGCCAGGCTGCAAGGCTATTCACCCCTATTTCAAGGCGCACACCAGTTCACCTCCGAGGACTCGTTTCGCTTCCGCCGGAAGCGTTGCTTGACGCCGGCCTGCACCTTCATTAGTTTGGCTCAACGAAGAATCGATCCATATGAATGAAAAAACCCATCAGGCCCGTGGCGGAGGCTCTGCCCCCGGAATTGGCGCCTTTACGCTTATTGAACTGCTGGTTGTAATCGCTATCATAGCGATTCTCGCCGGCATGCTCCTACCCGTGCTTTCCAAGGCGAAGGAAAAAGGAGCCCGCACCGCCTGCACGAACAACCAGAAACAGCTCATCATGGCGACGGTGCTGTATTCCAACGACAATAATGATTACCTGCCCCATCCCAACTGGGATTTTGATACCACGGTCGCCGGCTGGTTGTGCAAGCCGCCGTTCTCGCTCGGGGAAACCAACATCGCCAGCGGCGTGCTCTGGAAATTCCTGCAGAACGCCAAGCTTTACCGTTGCCCGCTGGATCTGACCAACAACGCCGCCTTCAAGTTGCGGGGCCAAAAATACACCAGCTACATTGAAAATGGCGCCGTTTGCGGATACAAAATTGTCCGCTGGTCCTATAAATCCAGCCAATTTAAACCGACCGCCATAATTATGTGGCAGGCCAACGAAAAAAATCCCGGAGATTGGAATGACGGTTCCAGCACTCCCGATGAAGGCATCACCCGCATTCATAACATCGGCACCACGGTTGGCGTCGTCAGTGGCAGTGTGGAATACCTGAAAATCCCGGCCTTTGACCGGGAAAAAGCCAGGCACCCCGGCCGGCTTTGGTGCGATCCAGGTTCCAAAACAGGCGACGGGGCTTAAACCGATAATCAATAATTCCTTTAACCTATGCGAATCATGAAACCAAGCTGGTGGATGACTCTGGCCGCTGCTGTTGCTCTTCTTGGTTCCGGCTGCGGTGACAAAGAAGGCAAAAACTCGGCGGCCAAATCCAACCAAGCTTTCCAGGGCGCTCCCCCGGCGGTCAAGCAACTGTGGGACAACGCCAACAATGCGATGAACAGCAATGACTACAGCGCCGCTTTTGTCATGCTTCGGAGTTTGCGGACCGTGCCCAACCTCAGCGGCGAACAGTCCAAGGCGGTGGACCAAACGATGGAAAACTGGAGTGAAAAACTGGTCTCCCTGGTTGAAAAAGGCGATCCCAAAGCCATCCAGGCCGCTGAGAGCTTGAAAACCATGGGGCGCCGGTGATCGACAAACCCTCGGAGCCTTAAGATCGCGAGCCATTCCAGCCAGGGGGATGGTAATTTTACCCGCGAGCCGTTTAGTTGAATTCCAGCTAAACGGCTTTTTGCTTGGTTTGGCCAAAGGTTTCCGCCAGGCCGATGGATCATCTGGATTGGGTTTTTGCCCACCCTCAAAGTTTTGGATTGGCCAGTTCGTATGTGCCTTTAAACGCCCAGTTGAATGCATGCACCAAAAAGGGTTATGGTAGCCTAAAGAAATCGTTCAGAAATAGCCATATTGGGGCAATTCAGGGTATTGACAAGCTGGCTCGTGGTAGTTAGCCTCTGGTGCAAGCCTTGAGAATTAACCAAACCTGAGGGTTGTTGAATTATGAAAGAAGTTAACCGAAAAGAGATTTCTGGTCACCTTGGGAATCCATCCAACCAGTTTGGATTCACCCTGATTGAGTTGCTGGTCGTGATTGCGATCATCGCCATCCTGGCCGGCATGCTGCTACCGGCCCTGGCCCGGGCCAAGGATAAAGCCCAACTCACCACGGACATTAACAACGTCAAACAAATCATGCTGGCCAGCGTGACTTACGAGACCGACAACAACGACTTCATGCCCCATCCGACTTGGGGTGGGGTTAACGGCGGGGCTTCCGGCCCGGATGGCTGGGCTTACGCGGTCGCCAACAACGGCCGTTTTGTCGGCGGCCCCACCTACATCCCCAGCGCGGCGGGTTACGACATTAATTCCATGCAATACAGCAACCAGATTGGCTTTTTCAAAATCAGCCAACTGGGCAAATACCTGAATAACGTGAACGTGATGTATTGCCCCAAGGATTGGGCCATGAAAGGTGGCGCTCCCTTCAAACAATGGTGGATCGCCCGCTACGTCAAAATCACCTCCTATTGCATGAACGGGACCGTGGGCGGCTATTGCCCGAGCGATGTGGGCATGAACGGCAAATCTTACAAAGCCACGCAATACCGTCCCATGGACATTGTGATTTGGGAGCAAAACGAAACCGATGGCTTTTATTTCAATGACGCCGGCAACGCCCCTGAGACGGCTGGTGAAGGTGTCTCCCAAAGGCATTCCAGCAAGGGCGTTTATAATGGCAATATCAATCGTGGCGGTGGGGCCATGATTGGCCGGGTGGGCGGTACCGCCAGCTTCATCAAGATGGGCGCCTTTTTGGACATGACAACCAGGAAAATCCCGGCCCCCAACGATGTCCTGAACGGACCGGGCTACCGCAAGTAATTGCCGGTTTGCTCTTTGGACTGATAAAGCCCCGCGGTGGCGGGGCTTTTGCTTTTCGGGCGTTCACCTTTTTAGCTGGGCCGACACCCGAACTTCGTGGTAGCGGTCGATGGCCGGTTGATTCATGGTAAAACGATGGCCGCCATTCCACTGGATCTCCACGCGCTCCACCTTTTCGCAAAGCCCGAGCCCAAAATGGATGGTATTGGACCGCTGCACTCGGTGTGACTCACCGGTGATGATTTGTCGCACTGCTTTTTTACCGCCATAAACCACGGTTATGGCGGCCCCTACAGGCGAAACGCCAGGGCCTTCCTCGCGCAATCGAAAACCGATCCAGTGATGGGGGCTGCCTTGCGAATTACGGAAAACCTGAAGGGTTTGCCGGATCTTCGGCCAAGCTTCAAAAGTGGTCAGTATTAAATCCACCTTCCCATCTCCATCCAGATCATCGACCGCCAGATTCCGTGAATCCTGCTCCAGTGCCAGACCCAACAAGTGCCCCACCTCCAGGAATGATTGCCCATCCAAATTGAGGTAAAACCGGTTTTTCTCATACCCACCGTAAGACCACCCTTGCCCCCGCGTTCGCGCTATTTTGGCTCCAAAATAGGCGCTGGTGGCCAGATCTTCCTTGGAATTGCCCACGTAGATATCGTGCAGCCAAAACTCCGATTCATAGTCTTTCACCATTTGGCGGGTTTCATGGCCATTGGCAATGGCCACGTCCAGGCAACCGTCATTATCCCAATCCAGGGCACCGCCCCCCCAGGACCACCCGGAATGCCGGATGGAATCATTTAATGGGGTGGATCGGAAACCGCCTGACGGACTGCCCAGGAACAGCCGATTACCTTCCGTCATGGCGGAACGCATGTTTTCGTAATCGGCTCGTCCAGAACGTTTTAAGCCCAGGTATTCCAGGCGCGAGGCGGTGGGGCAGCGCATCCCCATCGCCAGCAAATCCCAACGTCCATCCCCATCGAAATCCTCCAGCAGATGGGCCATGCCAAACAAGTGCCGAGCGGGAATCCATGGTTCAGTTAAATCGGTGAAATGCCCTTGGCCATCGTTGACATAAGCATCCAGTCCGGAGAAATCGCTCACCACCAAAAGGTCCAAGTGGCCATCGCCATTCAAATCCGCCAAAGAGGCGCTATAGCAACGCCGCCACCGCTTTTTAGCCAGGCCGGCCGCCTCGGTCGCGTCCGAAAAGTTGCCATGGCCATCGTTCAGCAACAGGTACGAAGGATGGCCATCGTTGGCATCATAATAAGGTGTTGGCATCTGGCCCCGCTCATAGGGATTCTTATACTGGCCCAGCCACACA
The DNA here is from genome assembly GCA_903845125.1 of uncultured Verrucomicrobiota bacterium. Classification (GTDB taxonomy): domain Bacteria; phylum Verrucomicrobiota; class Verrucomicrobiia; order Limisphaerales; family UBA1319; genus CAIMWS01. The sequence continues at coordinate 11,343 of CAIMWS010000108.1, read as the reverse complement.
TCCAAATCGCCATCGTGATCAATATCCCCGCAAACGAGCGCCTGCGCATACTTGAACCGGGGAACCGCTTTCCACACCCAGCGGCCAGGCTCATCAAAGGCACCCGTTGGCGAACCTTTGAAGAGCATAAGCCCCTCGAATAGAGCGCAAAGAAAATCAGCTTGGCCATCCCCATCAAAATCGGCAATGCACCCCGTAAAAACCAAACCGGGAGGGAATTTGCAGAGCGCCTGTTTGGCAAAGGTGCCGTCGGTCTGCCGCTTGAATACCAGGTTCCTGGCTGCCAGAACGATTTCAGAAAGGCCGTCCCCGTCCAGATCGTAAAGAATCAGGGGATCGATAAAGTGCGTTTTTTCAAAAGGCATAACCTCTTCTGCCAGCACGGGTTGAAAGGGCGGAGTCCCGGTTCGCCTTAACAGCCGCAAGTGGCTGGCATGCAAGCGGTCCACGCGGGGCATTCCGTCGGGCGCCGGTTCCGCAGCCCATTCAACCCCCAGATCACCCGCTAAGGTGGCCTGTTGATTCCGGGGCGCGTTTACCAAATCGAACCGGACCTGAAACGTGCTGGTTCCAGGTTTCCCGAACTCATTGGTTTGAAACTGGTTATGCCGGAATTCCGACTGGCTGAGGACCCAGCCCGCGGCGCCCAGTTTCGCGAGCAGTTCCAGCCCCTCGGAAGCCGGCGCCCAACGGCCTGAGCTGCCATTTTCAAATCTTTCAATCCCGTGCTTGATCGGCTTGGCCGGACCGTACACCGGCAGGCAAATCTGGCGGAACGCGAATTCCTTCAAAATTTCAAATTTATTGGAGGCGGCGTTCAGGTCATCCCACAACCTCTCGAATACCGCACCGCACTGTTGGGCTGACAGTTCCGGCCCCCACTCCCGCGAGGCAATTTCATTTTCCCTGGCCTCCAGCGCAGTGACTTGGGCGGTTAATTCCTGCAGCGTGGTTTGGGCAACCTTGGCAGAGGGAGAAACAGAGGGGGGCTGTGGCTTAATCTGACGAATCAGCACCGCACCCAAAACCACCACCCCCAGCAGCACCCAAATGAGCCAGCGGCGGGGGATCATGTTCGGCTGGAGCTAGGCGCCGCGTCCAAGAAACCAATCCCAGTCAGTTGCGGACGGAGCGGGGGTATTCCTTCAATTACCGACCGCGGAGCTGGGCGGTCATATCCAGGGCTTTTTTGGCATTAGCGTCCCCCCCATTGGCGGCCTGGATCGTCTTGGTGTACATGTCCGAAAAGGCGATTTGCACCGCTTCGTATTGCTTGGGCGTGAGGTTGGGCTGATTGCGCAGCGTAAATAGCAAGGTGATGGCGCCGGCGTAATCGTTGGCCTTGACCGCGACCTGGGCTTTTTCCCAGTAGCCTTTCAAGGTGGCGTCCGCCCCATCAAAAACTTTGGCCGGATCAGCAGACCCTTGCTTGCCGCAACCGCCCGCCAATACCATCAAAACCATCAATGCGGTGAAAAACCAGGAATATGTTTTCATAGCTCTTGGAGGCCATCCTAAGTCTGGCGGTGCGAGGCGTCAAACATGTTTGGCGGCATGTTTTTATTTGTCATCAGGGGAAAATGACGGTTTATATTAGCCGAGGATGAAGTTGGCTTTTCTGATATTTTCTCTGATTTGCCCCGGAATTTGCTTTGGCGCCGAGGCCAAATCGGATCTGCGCGGGGCTTCGCGGCATACGGCGCCGGAGCAATCCCGGGTCATTTATGTCACCGACAAGCTGGCCACCACCAATTTCACCCCGCAAAAGGCGCGCCTGCCGGATATGATCCATCGCGGCATCATGGCGCTCTGCGAAACCAACTCCCCGGAAGCCGCCTGGCACAGCCTGTTTTCTCCCCAGGATATTATTGGCATCAAGGTTTATTCCGCTCCCGGCCCGGTGGGCGGCACCCGCCCGATGGTGGTTGCCAGCTTGGTGGAAAGCCTGCTCAGCGCCGGATTCCAAGCTTCTCAAATCGTTATTTGGGATAAGCGCCGCCCCCACCTGGAAGATGCCGGATTCATAGCCTTGGGCCGCCGCCTGGGCATCCGGGTAACCTCCAGTGAGGAAGCCGGTTATGATCCTACGGTGTTTTATGAATCCTCCGTCCTGGGCCGTTTGATCTGGGGCGATAGCGAATTCAGCCGCCACCACGAAGATTATCGATCCCCGCGGGAGGATGAAGAACCGCCCACCAAGCCCGTCATGCTCCAGCAGTCGCCCCATAATTACGGACGCAAATCATTTGTGTCGAATCTTTTAACCCGGCAAATCACCAAAATTCTCAACGTCACTCCCCTGCTGAATCACAACACCGCCGGAGTGGCCGGCAACCTGTTCAGCCTGGCCTCCGGCAGCGTGGATAACATATTAAGGTTTGAACAAAACCAAACCCTGGAAGCCACCGCCCTGCCAGAAATTTATGCCCTGCCGGAAATATCTGAAAAGGTGGCTCTCAACATTGTGGACGCCCTGATTTGCCAATATGAGGGCGAGGTGCAACCTCGGCTGAATTATGCCACCCCTTTGAACCAATTGCGCTTCAGCAAAGACCCGGTGGCGCTGGATGTGCTTTCCGTTTTTGAACTGGACCGCCAGCGCCGCATCGCCAAACGCGAGGTGAAAAAGCCCTATTTGGAGCCTTATATCAATGCCGGATTGATGGACTTGGGCAATTCCGAACCCCGCCTGATCCACATCGAAGAGGCGCCTTGAACGCCCCGGCCCCAGCCGCTAAAAAAATCTCGCTTCACACGGGCTTAACCTCCAGAATAATGGGGTCGGCAGCGAAAACCGCCATATTTTTTAATGAAAGCTAAAATCGTCATAACGCCAAAGAAAGCCGTGGTTGATCCCCAGGGGAAGGCCGTCCAAAACGCCCTAGAACACCTGGGCTACGGGGGGATCAAAGGTGTGCATGTGGGCAAATTCCTGGAGATCGAAATGGAAGGCGACCTGGAAAGCGCGCGCCAGCAGGTAGCTGAAGCGTGCCACAAGTTCCTGAGCAATCCGGTCATCGAAGATTATCATTTCACTCTCGAGCCATGAACTTCGTCGTTCTCCAGTTTCCCGGATCCAATTGCGACCAGGACTGCGTCCACGTATTGAAAAACGTCCTGGGCCAGTCCGCCCGCCTCCTGTGGCACAAGGAGCGGTCCCTGGGTGGCGCGGATGCCGTCGTGGTTCCGGGGGGATTCAGCTACGGCGATTACCTGCGCACCGGCGCCATTGCCCGGTTCAGCCCCGTGATGCAGGCGGTGCAGGATTTTGCGACCCAAGGCGGCCTGGTGCTGGGCATCTGCAACGGCTTCCAGATCCTTTGCGAAGCGGGCCTGCTGCCGGGGGCTTTGGTGCGTAACCGCTCCCTGCAGTTCCGTTGCGAGCACACCTATCTCAAAACCCGTTGCTACGACTCAGCCTTCACCTCCCAAATCCCGCGCCGCAAGCTCCTGCGGATTCCGGTGGCGCATGGCGAGGGGTGTTATTTCGCCGATGAACCTACGCTGGCCACGATGAAAAAACGCCGCCAAATACTCTGGGAATATGTGGATTGCCGGGGGGAAGCCACCCTGGATGCCAGCCCCAACGGCTCCGTTTTGAATATCGCCGGAGTCTGCAATGAGCAGCGGAACGTGGCCGGGCTGATGCCGCACCCGGAGCGAGCCAGCGAAGCCATCCTGGGCTGCGAAGACGGCCGGTGGATCTTCGCCAGCATGATCGCGGCCCTGGCCCAGCGGGAAACCAGCGCCCAGCCGGCCTGAAAATCGCTTTTTCCCCGAAAATGATCGTTATTTATTTTCTCCGCAATCTGCGCCAACCATGAACGAACCAGCCATTACGCCACAACTCGTCAAACAGCACAACCTGACGCCGGATGAATTTGAACGCATCAAGGCCATCCTCGGCCGCGTGCCCAGCTACACTGAGTTGGGCATTTTCTCCGTCATGTGGAGCGAGCATTGCTCCTACAAAAGCACCCGCCCGCTGCTGAAAGGCTTCCCGACCCAATCGGACAAGATCCTGGTCGGCGCTGGCGAGGAAAATGCCGGCATCATCGACATCGGCGACGGCCTGGCGATCGCTTTCAAGGTGGAATCCCACAACCACCCCAGCGCGGTGGAGCCGTTCCAAGGGGCCGCCACCGGCGTGGGCGGAATCATCCGCGACATTTTCACCATGGGCGCCCGGCCAATTTGCGCCGCCAATTCCTTGCGGTTCGGCGAATTGACCTCGGCGGAATCGCGCCGCCTGTTCCGGGGCGTGGTGGCGGGCATCGCCCATTATGGCAATTGTTTCGGCATCCCCACCATCGCCGGCGAGGTCTATTTCGATTCCTCCTACGAGGGTAATCCCCTGGTCAACGCCTTTTGCCTGGGCGTTTTGCGCCATGACCAGATCGCCCGGGGCGCCGCCAAGGGCATCGGCAACCCGGTGTTTTACGTGGGGCCGGCCACGGGACGCGACGGGCTGGCCGGCGCCGCCTTCGCCTCGCAGGATCTGACCGAGGAATCGGCGGAGCAGCAGCGGGGGGCCGTGCAGGTCGGGGATCCATTCATGGAAAAACTGGTGCTGGAAGCCTGCCTCGAACTGCTGGCCACCGGTTGCGTGGCCGGCATCCAGGACATGGGCGCCGCGGGCCTTACCTGCTCCACGTGCGAAACTGCCGCCCGAGCCGGCACCGGCATCGAAATCGAGCTGGCCAAGGTGCCCCAGCGCGCGCCGAACATGACGCCCTACGAAATCATGCTCAGCGAATCCCAGGAGCGGATGCTGATCATCGTTAAAAAAGGGCATGAAGCGGAGATCCAGCGCATCTTCGACAAATGGGATCTCCCCTGGTCCGAAGTCGGCGTCGTCACCAATACCGGCCGCATGGTGGTGAAAAACCACGGCCAGGTCGTGGCCGATATCCCGGCCCGCCAGATCGCCGATGAATCCCCCATTTACCAGCGGCCCGCCAGCGAGCCTGCCTACCTGCAGGCGGTCCGGCAATTCTCCCTCCAGGCGATCCCCGATTCGGCCAATATCGCGTCCGACCTGTCCAGCCTTCTGGGCAACCCGACGATTGCCTCCAAGAACTGGGTTTACCGCCAGTATGACCACATGGTCCGCGATGGTTCGGTGGTCTGCCCCGGATCCGATGCCGCCGTGGTGCGGATCAAAGCGGATTCCATACCTGTCACCACGCCGAAGCCGGGAACCGGGGATGGAGAACAGCCGGCGCCAACCAAATACATCGCCTTGAGTTCCGACGGCAACGGCGCCTACGTTTACCTCGATCCCCGCGAGGGCGGCAAGATCGTCGTGGCGGAAGCCGCGCGCAACCTGGCCTGCTCCGGCGCGAGCCCCCTGGGGGTCACCGACAACCTGAACTTTGGCAGCCCGCTGAATCCGGAGATCTTCTGGCAGCTGCGGCAGGCCATCGAAGGCATGGCGGAAGCGTGCCGGGCCTTCAACGCCCCGGTGACCGGCGGCAACGTCAGCCTCTACAACCAAAACCCCGTGGGCGCCATCGACCCGACCCCCACCGTGGTCATGGTGGGCTTGATCGAGGATGAAAAACACATCACCACCCAGTGGTTCAAGGATGAAGGGGATGTGATCATTTTATTGGGCTCGGCGGTGGATGCCGCGGACCCGCTGGGCGGCCTGGGTGGATCGGTCTATTTGAAACAGATTCACAGCTTGAAAACCGGCCTCCCTCCCCGCTGCCACCTGGATCGGGAAATCGCGGTTCAGCAAGCCGTGCTGCAGTTCATCAAGGATGGCCTGGTGAAAAGCGCGCACGATTGCAGCGAAGGCGGCCTGGCGGTGGCGCTGGCCGAATGCTGCATCTCCCAAAAACCGGCCCGCAACACGCCGAAGACCATCGGCGCCGCCATCGATCTGCGCGCGTTTGAAGGGCATCGGCTCGACGCCTTGTTTTTCGGCGAAACCCAATCCCGGATCATCATCTCCACCGCCAAGAGCAAGGCCAGGCGCGTGCTGGGCCAGGCGCAGAAAATGGGCGTTCCGGCTGCGCGCCTGGGCGTGGTCGGGGGGACCAAGCTGAGTTTCGATTATCGGGGCGGATCCTGTGAAATGGAGACCGCCAGCCTGCACGAAACCTGGTGGGGCGCCATCGCCCGTGCCATGAAATAAAGACCCGCGCGCGGTCATCCCCAGACCAGTACCCAGGTTTTGATGAACACGCCAGGCACGCCTTTGCCAGCCCCACCTGCCGAGCCCTCCCGGGATCTATACCTGCGGGCTTTTCAGGGCCTGTTGCTGGCGCGCGCGCTGGATGACAAGCTGGCCAGCCTTTACCGGGGCGGCAAGATTTCCGGCGGCCTCTACCTGGGCCGCGGGCAGGAGGCCTTGAGCGCCGCCATCGGAATCCTGCTGCAGCCCGGGGATGTTTTTGCCCCCTTGATCCGCGACCTGGCCGGCCGCCTGGCTTTTGGCGAGACCGTCCTGGAAGTCCTGCAAACCTATTTGGGATCGCCGCTGGGCCCCATGCGGGGCCGGGATGGCAACGTCCACCGCGGCCGACCGCGGGCGGGTTTGCTCCCCATGGTAAGCCACCTGGGCGCCATGGTGTCCGTGGTGAATGGGATCCTGTTCGCCCGGGCGATGAAAGGGATCCCGGGATCCATCGGCGTGGCTTCCCTGGGCGATGGCGCCACCTCCACGGGCGCCAGCCACGAAGGCCTGAACCAGGCCGCCGTGGAGCGCCTGCCCCTGGTGGCCGTGGTCGCCAACAATCAATACGCCTATTCCACCCCGGTGGCCCGCCAGTATGCCTGTGCTTCGCTGGTGGACCGCGCCGTGGGCTACGGCTTCCAGGGCACCCGGGTGGATGGCACGGATCTGATGGCCTGCTTGCGCGCCCTGGGCGGGGCCTTCCACCGCGCCCGCCAGGGGGGTGGGCCGCAGATGGTGGTCGGCGATCTGTTGCGCTTGTGCGGCCATGGCGAGCACGACGATGGCGCCTACATGGATCTCCGGTTGCGGGAGGCGCCCTTTGGGCAGGATTGCCTCAAACAGTCGGAAGCCTTCCTCCGGCAAAGCGCCTGGGCCACCGCCCAGGAGATCGAGGAGTGGCGCAACCGCCAAATCCAGGCCGTGGAGGAAGCCTTGAACCTGGTGCAGCACGATCCGCCCGTGGATCCTTACCGGGAAGCGTGGCAGGCCTTATCCACCGGGCCGGGAGACATCCATGGGGAGTAAGGACCAACGGCCATGAGCATCACCTACCTGGAAGCGATCCGCGAAGCCCAAGCCCGGGCGCTGGCCGAGGATCCCCGGGTTTTCATCTACGGCCAGGATGTCGGCCCCTTCGGCGGCGCCTTTAAAGCCACGAAAAACCTCGCACGCGAATTCCCCGGCCGGGTTCTGGACGCCCCGATCAGCGAGGACGCCATTGTCGGCCTGGCGGTGGGCGCCGCCCTCGAGGGGATGCGGCCCATCGTGGAAATGCAGTTCGCCGATTTCTCCACGATCGCCTTCAACCAGGTGGTCAACCAGGCCGCCACTTTGTTTTGGCGGACCGGGGTCCCCTGCCCCATCGTCGTGCGCCTGCCCTCCGGTGGCACGGCCGGCAGCGGCCCGTTCCACAGCCAGAGCCTGGAGTCCATTTACGCTCATTTTCCCGGGCTGTTTGTGCTTACCCCGGCCACCGTGGAGGACGCCTACAGCATGCTGCTGGCGGCGGTGGCGCTGGATGATCCGGTGGTTTTTTGCGAGCACAAGTTGCTCTATTACCATCTGAAGGCCGGCCAGCTGCCCACCGAGGCCCTGCCCATCGGCAAGGCCCGCATCGCCCGGCCCGGGCGCGATATGACCATCGTGGCCTACAGCGCCTTGCTGCACGAGGCCCTCGCCGTGGCCGAAGAACTGGCCACCGAAGGCACCGAGATCGAGGTGGTCGATCTGCGCTCGGTGAAACCGCTCGATACCGACACCATCGTGGCCTCCGTGGCCCGCACCGGCCGCCTGCTGGCCATCGGCGAATCCTGGCCCTGGGGCGGCGTCACCGCCGAGGTGGTCGCCCGCGTGGCGGCCGAGGGTTTGGGCCTGCTGGACGCCCCCCCGCAGCGCCTGAATGCCAAGGACACCCCCATCCCCTTCCATCCGCAGCTCTGGGCGGCCCACCGGCCGATCGCCGAAAGCATCGCCGCCGCCGCGCGCAACCTGTTGAAACTATGATGCCCCTGCCGTTCTAACCAGGGCCTGAAACCTATGCCTCAAGTCCCAATCATCATGCCCCAGCTGGGGGAATCGATCGCGGAGGCCACCGTCGTCCACTGCCACGTGAAAATCGGCGAACTGGTGGCCGAAGACCAGGAGGTCATGACCGTGGAGACCAACAAGGCGACCCTGGGGGTCGTCTCGCCGTGCCGCGGCAAAATGGAGCGTCTGCTGGCTGAATTGAACCAAAGCTACGCCGTCGGCTCCGTCCTGGCGTACCTGGAAACCAGCGAGGAGGAAGCCCGTCGCCGCGCCCTCCAGGGATCCGTGCCGCCCCGGGCCGCTGAGCCCAGCCCCGAATCCCACCCCAGCCAGGCCGCCGCTTCCTCCAATGTCGAGCCGCGCGTCCGCGGCCTCCCGGTCCCCGCCAACGCCGCCGGCGCGGGCTTCATGTCGCCCCGGATGAAGGCCCGGATGCACGAGCTCGGCTTGCACGCCGCCGACATGGCGGGCATCCCCGGCAGCGGCGCCGGCAGCCGGGTCACCATCGACGACCTGGAGAAATTCCTCGCCAGCCTGGAGCGCAACAAAACCAGCCCCGCCTCCTCCATGCGCGTGGCCGTCGCCGACGCCATGCGCCGCAGCTGGACACGGCCCCTGGCCACCGTGGGACTCCGCGTCTGCCTGGACCCGATCCTGGCGCACCGCAAAAGCTGCCAGGCCAAGCCGGGGCCAACCTGCTACGCTTTGCGCGCCCTGGCCCTCGCCCTGGCGGAAAACAGCGCCCCCGCCGGCCGCCTCGTCGGCACCCGCATTGTCCATCCCCCCGCCATCGACATCGGCTTCGCGGTGGAAGCCGACGATGGCGTGCTGGTCCCGGTCCTGCGCCGCGCCGACTCCGGCACCTTCAAGGAACTGACAGCGCGGTACAATGAATTGGTGGAAACCGCCCGCCAGCGGAAGTTGCCCGCGGGCGCCACCGGCGGCTCCATCGCCACCGTCACCAATTTCGGCAGCTTTGGCTTGGACTGGGCCACCCCCATCCCCCTCCCCGAGCAAACCCTCGTGCTGGGCCTCGGCGCCGGCCACCAGGCCCCCTGGTGGGACGCCGCCCAACGCGCTTTTGTCCCCATCACCGAAGCCAATTTAACCCTCAGCTTCGACCACCGCGTCCTCGACGGCGGCGCCGCCGGCCGCCTGCTGACCCGCATCACCTCCCTGCTCAACCAACCCGAAAGCCTTTGAGCGGTATTCCGGCATTGACCAAACTGTGACATGGCACCGTGAAAGGCGTAATGCGGCGAGTGATGGACGTTCGGTGACAGCGTCATCACAGAGTGCCAGTCTGGCGACGGTTTCACATCAGCGTTTTCAATCAACTTGCTCAGGGCAGAATCCTCAACGCTCTGCTTTATCGGGAGGAAAAGTAAGTGTCGCGTGTAACGCATACGTCCAGATTGAATATCAACGTCATACTGCCAGCAGTTTAACCACGACCACGGAAAAAAGCCCATCGATGAGAGGCACAAGGAGGCGCATAGCAGCTGCAGCAACAAGCCGCCGCACCATTTCACCTTCTGAAGTTTTGGCGTAAGAGTGCGCACCGCTTTACCGAGCGGAGGATAGGAAGGCCAAGGGACGTGTTCAACCCGAACTCCGAAGTTAGGTTTGCATTTTTTTTAGGGGATCGATAAGCGCCTCGTTCATATTCCACCTCCGCCGAGTGCCTGCCGAGCCTCCGGAGGCACCAACTTCGGCGACGCGCTTTTCAACCAGTCCAAGGCTTTTTCTATCAATGGTTTGTGTTTAGCCAGGCCACCCCAAGCCGCCGAGAGTCGCACCACCACATCGCGACCCATGGTGCCCAGGACGGCTCCCGCCAGAAAAACTGCCTTGCGCAAGGTTCCTGGCTGGCGGTAAGGCTGGGTCGGGGTTGTCTGATGCTGGTAAAGACTCAGCAGGTTGAACGTGAAGAGCACTGCCAGAAACGCCGACTCCGTGGCGAAAAACGAATTCAGGCAAAATCCGTTGGCCGCCAAGTCGTTTTTCAACTCCTCAATGCGCTGTTCGATAGTGGCTCGTTGGTTGTAGTCCCGCCATAGTTCCAACGCGTCTTCATGGCGGTTGGTCACCCAGAGGCGAAAGGTGTAGCCAGGCACGTCGATGAGCTTGCGGCCCAAAGCCTCCTTGTCTGGCCGAACCCGCTCCCGCAGCACCACGAAGCGGCGGGCCGTCGACCAGCCAAACAGTTTCGCTGTAAATTCGCCCACGGCATGATTTTCGTCGATGGTTGTCCAGCTCTGGATTCCCAGGCAACGGTGTTTGATCGTGGAGGTCATGCGTGCCACCACAATATAGGGCAGTTTGCGCAGCTCCAGAAAAGCCAGCAACGACTCCTCAAAGAACCCGCTGTCGGCACGCACGCACCGGATCCAGGTTCCCTCAGGCAACAGGGCCAGGGCCTCTTGTAAGAACGGTACCACCCCGCGCGCGGCTCCGGTGTTGCCGCTGCGCAGCCAGCCATGCAGGACAAAGGGTGCTTCGGCCAGCACCGCCAGGAGCGGATGATGGCTCTTGCGCCCCTTGCGGCGTGGATTGTAGCCCCGGGCAGCTCCCTCCTGCGAACCCTCGCGGCAGAACACGGTTGAATCCAGATCCAAGGAGAACCCGGCCTTGGGGCAGGCCAGCAGATTGAGCAGCCAGCGCCAGAGCGGTCGCCAGAACGATTCGATGTGGCCCTGGCTGAAGCGCAGGAAAAAATTCCGAATGGTGTCGTCGCCGGGAAATCGCGCCATCCCCAACAGGGCACGCAGCACATGGTCGGCACGCAACCATTGGCAGTGAGCAAAGCGGCTGGCGCCCACTACCACCGATACAATAAAGCTGGTCAACGTGTGGGCCAGCGGAATGGCATTAGGCGACGTTGGCGCGGCAAATGGCAAGTACCGCTGCACCATCTGCGCATAGTCGATCTGGTCTAAAAACGTGATGAAGGAGGCCAGTCCGCCGAAGGGCGTTATGACCTTGGGCGTTTCGTCCACTTTAAGCTTTGCTCGGCCGAACAGGGCGCTAATTTCGATGGGGGTCGTTTTGTGCGAGTCTGAAGCGGGTTTGTTTTGCATTAAACCTTATAGCCTCAGGAGGTTGCGCATTACGACCTCATTTTCTATCTC
>CAIMWS010000107.1 GCA_903845125.1 uncultured Verrucomicrobiota bacterium | reverse complement strand
CCCTCTGATGCAAAAGCGGTGCTAAAGCGTGCTTTTTCATGCCAAAACGTGGCGCCGGAGTGTTCCCATGATGGCCTTGGGGGGGCAAATGCCCGGATGTGGTAATAGGTGGAAACCGGGGCCAGCGGGTGGTTCTTTCCGAAGCCAGCCGGGAGTCAAAGCGCGCCCGGCGGGAAGTTGCACGCAGAAGCACCAAGGATGGCGTCAGTGGCATGGGATTGTTTTTCCTGACACAACCCGCGCCAGTCATTGGCGCGCAGCAGTTTCAAATCCGCCAGGGTGAAGATGGCGTAATTGGCCGCCGATGGCCAATCAGCCACGGTGGGCGCGTTTCAGGTGCGGACTATGGAAAAATGGATTGACCCGGGGCATGCTTGGAATAAAGAAAACAGGGCCCGGTTGGGCTCAGAATTACCATTGTTTGATAAGATAAAGTAATGATAGATTCGGTAATGGTTGATTTGGAACAACTTAAGAAAACCCTTAAAATAATTAAAAAGGTTTTACATCGTGGGATAAAAGATTATACTGTTGGATAGTGTTGATTTTGTGAATTGCGGCGCTCGACCGTGACAATGGAACCGGATCAGACTCGCTGGCTGGACTCTGTTGTGAAAGACGTTTGCCCTGTGCCAATTATCCCGATCTGACCAGGATTGGTGGCACCGTGCCAGTCTGGCACAAAAGCCTGAATAACAACTGCTTGCCTGCCCACTGATCCACCACGGCACCGCCAGTGTCCCCATGCAATCACTGGACCACCAAAGCGACTTGGCGAGGTGTATGGGCCAGGGTCAAGGGTTCCAAACCCGGCGGGGGATTCCCTATGTCCGCCCCTCCGCCAATCGGTGAAAATAATCTTGGATAAACAATTCATTACCAGATGCTTATGAACCTATTCAAGTTTTCATGCAAAGCGTGCCTCGGGGCCTTATTCCTGAATGTGGGCAGTTCGCTTCAAGGCGCCGCCACGGTGATGCTAAACAACTACGACGCCAATGTGCCGATCAAGCTCATCTGGTGCCAGACCCCGCCGACCAATCTGATGTTCCAGGTTTGGGGTGGGCCCCCGGGTGGGGTGCTCCAGGCGCTGGCAACGATTGGCACCAGCAACTCGGTTTTCACCGGGATAGGAACGGGTTCGGAGCCTGGCTATTTTGACGGCGGGATGGGGCAGGTGGCGGGGATAGCCGATAACGGCCTGGCCGATTTCCAGGTGCGGGCGTGGGTTGGTCCGCCGGACAGTGACTACGAAACCGCCGAGATCAAGGGCGCCACCGCCCGCTGGACGCAGGAGACCGGCAGCTGGGATCCCTACAGTATGCCCCCCAAACCACCCGTTGGACCCGTCTTGCAGATTCCCGGGCCGATCGTAATGCCCGGTCCATGCTATTACCAACTGGGGATCGAGGAAATTGGCCCTGGCCGTGTGGTCCTGGATCCCGCACCCTATTATTCCTCCTATCCAGCCGGAACCAAGGTGACTTTGACAGCCACGCCCCAGGCGGGAACGGGCGACTGGATCTGGATTGGGGAGGTGAGCGGCACCAATTCCCAGGTCAGCTTGACCATGGACGGGGACAAGCAGTTGACGATCCTTTTCGGAAAGGCCTGGCGGGTAGCCATTGCGGCCTCTGAAGGTGGCCGGGTTACGATCCATCCAGCGCGTTCCATGTTCCTGGACGGCGATACCATCGAAATCACCGCCCAGCCACTGGCGGGCTATAAATTTGCCGGGTGGACCGGGAATCTTGACTGGCCCGCGCAAGCAACGATTAGTTGCCAGGTTACTCAAGAAGTGGTGATGCAGGCAAATTTCCAAGTAAAACCACCGTTCATCCAGGTTCAACCGGCCAATCAAGCGGTAAATCAAGGTAATTATGCACTCATTTCTCTGGTGGCCGTCGGCGCTGATCTGCATTACCAGTGGTATAGAAATGGCGTGCTACTTCCCGGAGGTACGACGAATACTTTGATATTCACCAATGCCAGCGCCAATAATGGAGGTAATTACTGGTGCGTGGTGAGTAATGGCGGCGGCCAGGTCACGAGCGAGGGTGTGTTTCTGACGGTCTTGGTGGATCCCCCGCCGACGATCTACAGCCAGCCAGCCAGCCAAAGCGTATTTGAGGGGGCTTATGTATCGTTAACCGTGGGTGCCATCGGGAATGATTTGCGCTATCAGTGGTATCGCGATAAAGCAATTCCGGGGGCCACGAATAATACTCTGACGCTGCGGAGCGTTACCCTGAGCCAGGCGGGCAATTATTATTGCGAGGTGAGCAATCCGTGGGCCACGGTGCGGAGCGCCACGGCCGTGCTTTCGGTCTCCACGGTGCCGCCGCCCACGATCTACAGCCAGCCTGCCAGCCGAAGCGTATTGGAAGGGGATTATGTATCGTTTTACGTGGGGGCCACCGGGATTGATTTGCGCTTCCAGTGGTATCACAATGGGGCGGCGGTGCCCGGGGCTGTGGGGTCCGGGCTGGATTTTTATCCGGTGACGGCCAGCCAGGCGGGCGACTATTGGTGCGTGGTGAGCAATGCCAATGGGCAGACCACCAGTGCCACGGCCCGGTTGACGGTGCAGCCCAGGCCACCCACGATCTATGGCCAGCCGCAAAGCCTGACGGTCAAGGTGGGAGACACAGCCAATTTTTCCGTGTCCTCTTCGGGGACCAGTTTGAGTTATGTTTGGTATTGGGAGGAAACTCCGGTGCCGGGGGGCACCAACGCGGTGCTGACCCTGAGCAACGTGACCACGAACCAGGCGGGTTGGTATTGGTGCCAGGTGAGCAACCGCACTGGGACAGTCACCAGCACCAAAGCACGATTAGTGGTTACGGTTCCCATCCCGCCCACTCTTTACAACCAGCCGGTCAGCCAGACGGTGAAACCGGGGGCCGACGTCTATTTCTACGTAGGGGTGGGCGGCACCGATCTGCAATTCCGATGGCTGCGGGACGGCACCGCCTTTTCCGGGGGGACAGTCAATCCGTTGATCCTGCGGGGTGTGACCACGAACCAGGCGGGGCGTTATTGGTGCCAGGTGGCCAATGGGAGCGGTTCGGTCACCAGCGCCCCGGCCACCCTGGTGGTGGTGGTGCCCCAGCCACCGAAAATCATTCGTCCACCCGGGGCCCGGACGGCGCACGTGGGCGGCCAGGTGGGGTTTTCGGTGGCCGCCATGGGTGAGGCGCCGCTGGATTTCCAATGGCAGTTCAACGGCGTGGCGGTTCCTGGAGCCACGGAGGCCACCCTCTGGCTGGAGGATGTGCAACTGGCCCAGGCCGGGAACTACACCGTGGCGGTTTCCAACAGTGTGGGCGTGGTCCTCAGCGCCGGAGCCACGCTGCAGGTGCTGCCGGAGCCGGCCATCACGGTGCAACCGCAAAGCCGGGTGGCGGCGGTGGGGGCGCCGGTCACCTTCCGGGTGGCGGCCGAGGGTTCTCCGCCGCTGGCTTACCAGTGGCGCCGCAACGGGACGATCCTCGCCGGGGCGGCCAGTCCCGCCCTGGTTTTGGACCCGGTGCTGCTGGCCGAGGCGGGGACTTACCAGGTGGAGGTGAGCAATGCCGCCGGGGCGGTCACCAGTGCGGAGGCCGTGCTGGAGGTCAAGGAGGGGCCCGGCTTCACGGATGTCCGGATCAGCGAGGGATCGGTGGTGCTGTCTTTCGTGTCGGAGCCGGGCCGGAAATACCGGGTGGAAGGCTCGCCGGACCTGGCGAACTGGCAGGCGGTGGGGACGGTCGTCAGCGACCGGGAACGAATGGAATATCGCCTCCCGCTCCGTCCGGAGCCGGGGCGGTGGTTTTATCGGATGGTGTTGGAAAATGGAAATTAGACCATGAAAACCTTGTCATGCATAATGGCCACGACGCTGTTCGTGGCGGCGCGCGCCTGGGGCCAGGTGGCGACGATATCCCTCAACAACTACGAGGCGGGCAAGCCGGTTTTTTACCAGGCCGGGGGCACCCTGCTGCCGGTGGATAGTTTCCTGGAATTGCTGGCCGGGCCGGACGCCTATCACCTGGCGCCGGTGGTGCCCATTGGCGCCACCAGCTCGCGGTTCACCCCCAGCGAGCCAGGCTACTTCGACGCCGGGGTGGGGATGATCGCCGGGGTGGCTCCAACCAGCCAGGCCACCTTCGAGCTGCGGGCCTGGCGCAACGCGGAAACCTTCTCGGAGGCCATGGAGCGCACCTGGGTGGCGTGGACCCAGGAGACGGGCAATTGGAACAGCCAAAGCGCGCCCCCCCTGCCGCCCACCGGGCCCGGCCTGGCCATTCCCAGTTCGCCGGTGGTGGTGCCAGCGGTGGCTGAGTCCCCCATCCGGGCGACGGTGTCCTTGAATAACTACGATGCCAACAAGGCGATTTATCTTCAAAACAACTACGGGGGGCTGGCTCTGGCGGCTGGCGTGTATGTGGAACTGCTGGGCGGGCCGGATGCGGAGCACTTGTCGCTGGTGGTGGCGGCGGGCTCCGGGCAGAGCCGGTTCACGCTGAGCGAGCCAGGTTTTTTTGACGCCGGGGTGGGGATCATCCCCGGGGTGGAGCCCACGGAGATGGCCACGCTGCAGCTGCGGGTATGGAGTGGCAATTATGGCGTGTATACGGAGGGGATGGGGGATTCGGTGACCTGGCGGCAGGCCACCGGCTATTGGAATTCCCAGGCGGTTCCGCCGCTGCCCGCCACCGGCCCGGTGCTGGCCTTGCCCACGACGCTGTATGTGAAGGAGACTCCCTATTACATTCCGGAGCCGGGCTCGCTGGTTTTGCTGGTGATCGGCCTGGCGGGTTGGTGGCTGGGGCGCGGGATCACCAGCGCGGCGGGTAAAGAGGGTCTCTCATTGAACCGAAATTAACACCAGGAAGATTATGAACCGAATCAAGCTATGGGTTTTCGGGTGCCTCCCGGTGGCGTTGCTGGGCTTCCCCGGCCGGTTGTGGGGCGCCGCCACGGTGATGCTAAACAACTACGACGCCAATGTGCCGATCAAGCTCATCTGGTGCCAGGAGCCGCCCACGAATTTTTGGTATGAGGTTTTGGGCGGGCCGGTGGGGGGCGAGCTGCTGCCGATCCTCCCCCTGGGCACCACCAACAGCACGCTCAGCAGCTGGGCCACGGCATCGCTGCCGGGATTCTTCGATGGCGGGATGGGGATAGTGGCCGGAGTGGCCGATGGCGCCCAGGCAGACTTCCAGGTGCGGGCCTGGGCGGGCGCGCCCGGCTCCGCTTACGAGGCCGCCGAAGTCAAAGGCGCCACGGCGCGCTGGACGCAGGAGACGGGCACCTGGAATCCGCAGGCCGAACCGCCGCAGCCCCCCGAGGGGCCGGGGCTGCGCATTCCGGGGCCGATCACGGTGCCCGGGCCGTGCTACTACCGGCTGGTGGCCCGGGCGGTTGGCTTGGGCAGCTTGAGCCTGGATCCGGCGCCTTATTGGGACTCGTACCCGGTGGGGACGAAAGTGACGCTGACGGCGGTGCCGGGGGCGGGAGCGCGTTTTTGGTACTGGGGCGGGGCGTTGAGCGGCACGAATGCGCAGGAGACCGTGGTTATGGACGGGGATAAGGTGGTGGAGGCGGTTTTTACCAAGGTTTGGCGGGTGGTCGTCACGGCCACGGAGGGCGGCACGGTGACGGTGAATCCGCTGCGGGCCGAATATCTGAACGGCGAAACAATCCTGATCCGGGTGGCCCCGCTGCCGGGTTATGAATTCACGGGTTGGACTGGGGATGTAAACTGGCCGGTGACTCTGGAGTTCTCGGTTGGGTTATACCAGGATTTAACGATGCGGGCGAATTTCCTGAAAGTGCCGCCAACGATCACCCGGCAGCCATCCAATAAAAGTGTGGTGGTTGGCAGCACGCCGAGTTTTCAGGTGCTGGCGAGCGGCCCGGACCTGGCCTACTTATGGTTTTTCAATGGAGCGGCAATTCCGGGGGCCACGAATAATACTCTGACGCTGCAGAGCGTTACCCTGAGCCAGGCGGGCAATTATTATTGCGAGGTGAGCAATCCGTGGGCCACGGTGCGGAGCGCCACGGCCGTGCTT
>CAIMWS010000106.1 GCA_903845125.1 uncultured Verrucomicrobiota bacterium | reverse complement strand
GCGTGGCGGCCACCGCCGCCACTCCTTTCCTGTCGTATCCTTCGTCGGGAAATGTCCCCTTGGCGCCATTCTATCAATGGTACAAGGACGGAGCAGTGATCCCCGGAGCCAATGCAAGTACCTACTCGCTGACCTTCACCAAAACCACCGATGCGGGCAAATATAAATGCGCCGTCGTGGTTCCCGGTTTCCAGCAGTTCAGCGATGAAGTTGCCTTGACCGTGGCTTCCGATGTCACCCCGCCCACGATCACCAAAGCGGGTCCGGATAGCACCTTCACCGCGGTCTTGTTGTCTTACTCCGAACCCGTGTCCGACACGGCCATCGACAAGGCGAATTACGCGCTCGACGGCGGGGTCACCGTCGCCAGCGTGGCCCGTGTCAGCGCCACCGCCGTCAAGCTCACCACCAGCCGGATGGCCGCGGGGACCGTTTACACGCTCACCGTCAATGGCGTGCAGGATACCGGGACGCCCGCGAACAACATCGCGGCGGGCACGAAAGTGACCTTCAAATCCTTCATCCAGGCGGCCGGCTTTGTGCTGCATAAGTTCTGGAGCAACATGAACAACAACAGCATCGCCGGGCTCACCGGAGATGCCCGGTTCCCGGATGCCCCCTCCTGGGTGTCCGTCGAGCCCCGCTGGGAATACGGTCCGGATGGCAGCAATGAATCGGGCAGCAGCTACGGCAACCAGCTGGTGGGCTGGTTCACCCCGGCCAAATCCGGCAATTACATCTTCTTCACCTGCAGCGACGACCCCTCGAACCTGTATTTGAGCACCGATGACACTCCGGCGAACAAGAAGCTCATCGCCCAGGAAACCGGCTGGAGCAACGCGCGCACCTGGATTGGAGTTGGCAGCGGCGACGCGACCGCGAAACGGTCGGATACGTTTGCCACGACCGAATGGCCCAATGGCAACACGATCACGCTGACGGCCGGCAAATCCTATTACATGGAATCCCTGCACACCGAAGGTGGCGGCGGCGACAGCGTGAGCGCGACCTTCATCATGGAAGGCGAAGCCGATCCCGTGAATGGCGACGCTCCGAAACTGACTGGTTCGTTGATCAGCACCTACATGGATCCCAACGGCGCGGCAGTGAGCATCACCCAGCAGCCCGCAAGCCTCACCCAGGAAGTGGGCAAGACCGCCACGCTGACGGTGGTGGCCACCGGTACCTCGGCTTATGGACCCAACGTGAAATACCAATGGCAGAAAGCCGCCTCCGGCAGTTCGACCTTTGCGGATATCGCCGGAGCCACCGCCGCCTCCTACACCACGCCGGTCCTGGCGCTGGCCGACAACGGAACCAAATACCAGGTGAACTGCACGGTGCCAACCCTGACGGTGGCCAGCGCCCAAGCGACGCTCACCGTGATCGCCGACACCAAGCCGGCGCAGATCACCAAGGTGAAAGCCACCTCCGTGGGCACGATCGTGGTCTCCTTCAACGAAGCACTGGATCAGGCTTCCGCCGGCGCCGTCGCCAATTACAGCCTCTCTGGCGGCGCCTCGGTGACCAAGGCCACCGCCTCGGATACGTCGGTCCTGCTGACGGTGAGCGGATTGACGGTGAAACAGGCCTATGTGCTGACCGTGGGCGGGGTGAAAGACCTCTATAACAACGCCATTCCAGCGGGGACGACCTTCTCCTTCACCGCGAACGTGGTGACCTATGCGGATGTGATCCTGGCCGATGGCCCGATCGGCTTCTACCGTTTCGAGGAAACCACCGGTCAGACAACCAAGAACTACGGTTCCGCCGGCTCCGCCGCGGACGGTCTGTATATGGCCGGCAGCGGCCCGGATAGCTCCGTTCCCACCGATGCCGTGGTGGGCGAAGGACCCCGGCCCGGGCAGTTCCTGGGCTTCGACCCCAACAACCGCTCCGTGCTCATGGACGGGCCGACCTCGATGATGTGGATCGACACCCAGAAGCAGTTCCTGAACAACCTCAAGGCGTTCAGCCTGGAATACTGGGTGAAGCCGGCCAACCGGGTCTCTGATCCCGCCGCCTTCGGCACGCGCATCGGCCTCGTGGGCCAGAACGACGCCGTTGAATACGGGTTCATCAACCAGACCACCATCCAGATCTGGTCCGCCGGCGGCGGCAGCCTGGACACCACCTACAACTTCGCCGATGGCGAGTGGCACCACATCGCCACGATCGCCGATGGGTCAAGCATCAAGAACTACTACGATGGCGTGCTGGTCGGCACCGGCGGCTCGGCCACCTCCAGCTACGGTTCATCGGTTTACAACGTCCACATCGGCGGCGGCGGCGTCTATGATGCCACCGGCAACTTCTTCACGGGCCAGTTCGACGAAGTGGCCATCTTCGATAAAGCCATCCCGGCTGCCCGCGTGGCTGCCCACTTCAAAGCCGGCAAGGAAGGCGGCGAAGCGCCGAGCACCCCGCCGGTGTTCAAAGCGATCACCGTGGCCGGTGGCAACGCCACCATCAGCTGGACGGGCGACGGCATCCTCGAGGAATCCGCCACCGTCAACGGCGGCTGGACCACCTCCGCGAGCCAGGCCAACCCGCAGACGGTGCCGGCGACCGGCGCCAAGTTCTATCGCCTGCGCCAATAAAGCAGGCCGGGCGGTTTGGGTGAACCCCACCCAAACGGCCTGGAAAGTTTGACACCACCGGCCAGACGCGTTTGTCTGGCCGGTTTTTTTTGGTGGGGGACCGGAAATAAACAACCAGACCACGGCGCTGTTCCCTGGCCTGGGGATTGGGTTGCTCAGCCATCATCCCGGCCGGCTGGGACGGGCAGGACTTTACACGTTTGGTATGGGAAACAGTGGTTTCCAGGCCGTCCGGCGTCCCTCTGGCAAGGATGGGACTGGTAGGGCCTCAGCGCTGGAAACCGTTGAATTGGAGGAGTTTGAAGAGGATTTCCGGTTGGGTGCCCAGAACTACCCCACTTTCAACCTGAAAGCCGCCTGCGACTGGCGGGTAAAAAGGCTAATTGCCGGCTTGGAGGAATTGCCGAAAAGCCTCGATATCCGGACAGCGGATGGCCAGTTGCAGCTGCCGGGTCAAGCGGCTGGAATCCCGGGTTTGCCCAATAACCTGTTGCAATGCGGACGGAAGCTCCCCAAACCGGCCCCGCAACACTTCCACAACCGCCGCCTGCAGGCTGGCGATTTGGCCTTCCTGCCGGCCCTTTTGCCAACCTTC
>CAIMWS010000105.1 GCA_903845125.1 uncultured Verrucomicrobiota bacterium | reverse complement strand
ATGTGGAGCAGGCTGCTGACCATGCCGCCGATGACCGGGGTGGCCAGCGGCTGCATGATTTCCGAGCCGGGCCGGGTGCTCCACATGATGGGGAGAAGGCTGGCCACGATGGTGGCCACGGTCATCACCTTGGGCCGCAAGCGCAGGCGGGCGCCGTCCTTGATGGCGGCCACCAGGTCTTCCCGCCGGAAAGCGGCGCCCAGCTCAAGCTGTTTTTTCTGCAGCGACTCTTCGAGGTAAACCACCATCACCACGCCGGTTTGAATGGCGGTTCCGAACAGGGCGATATACCCCACCCAGACCGCCACGCTGAAATTGTAGTCCAGCGCGTATTGCAGGAACACCCCGCCGGTGAGGGCGAAAGGCACCGCCAAAATCACATGGGCCGCTTCCTTGAAGTTGTTATATACCATGTAGAGCAGCAGGAAAATGATCACCAGGACCATGGGGAAAATCACGGCCAGGGTGCGCTGGGCGCGCAGCAGATTCTCATATTCCCCGCTCCATTCGATGGTCATGCCCTCCGGCAGGGTGATCTCCCGGGAGATGCGCTGCCGGGCCTCCTCCACAAAGCCCGCCAGGTCGCGGTCCTGCACGTTGGCCTGGACGAACACGCGCAGGCGGCCGTTTTCGCTGGCGATTTCGTTGGGGCCCAGCACCCGCCGGATGGAGGCCACCTGGCCCAGCGGGATATATTTCCCGGAGGGCGTGCCCACCAGCACCTCCCCCAGCCGCTCCAAATCCTCCCGCTCGTTCCGCTGCAGCCGCACCTGGATGGGATATCGCTCCCGTTTTTCGATGGTGGTGGTCACGTTTTTCCCCCCCAGCCCGGCTTCCACCGCGTCCAGCACCATCTGGGCGCTCAAACCATAACGCGCCATGGCGGTGCGGTTTACCTCCACCTCCAGGTAGGGCTTGCCTTGCACCCGGGAGGGGGCCACCCCCACGGCGCCGGGAATGGCGCGGACCACCCGTTCCACCTCAAAGGCTTTTTGCTGCAGGGCGTCCAGGTTGTCGCCCAGGATTTTTATCCCCACCTGGGCCCGGATGCCGGTGCTCAGCATCAGAATCCGGTTTTCGATGGGCTGCAGGAATCCGGGCACATAGCCGGGGACTTTCAGCAGTTTTTCGGTCAGCTCGGCGATCAATTTGTCCTTGGTCATCCCGGGCCGCCAGGCGGAAGGCGGCTTGAGCTCGATGGTGGTCTCGATCATTTCGATGGGCGCCGGGTCGGTGGCCGTTTCCGCCCGGCCCAGCTTGCCGCCCACGGAGGCCACTTCCGGAACCTGGCTCAGGACGCGGTCCTGCCAGGCCATCACCCGCTTGACCTCGGTCAGGGAGGTGCTGGGCATCAGCACCGGCATGAAAAGCAGGCTGCCTTCGTTCAGGGTGGGCATGAATTCGCGGCCCATGCCGCGCGCCAGGCGGGCCGCCGTATGCCATTTCCATTCGGCCAGTTTTAACTGCACCGCCTGGGGCAGCCCCGCCGCCAGGAGCCCCGCGGCCACCAACAGGCCGGAGGCCGCCGCCAGCACGGTTTTGCGGTGGCTCAAGGCCCAGTCCAGGATCGGATCATAGGCGCGCAGCAGGTGTTTCATCACCCAGTTGTGCTGTTCGGCATGGAACGGCCCCCGGACCAGCAGGGAGCACAATACCGGCACGATGGTCACCGCCAGCAAGGTGGACCCCACCATGGCGAAGGTTTTCGTGAACGCCAGCGGATGGAACAGCTTGCCGGATTGGCCCGCCAGGGTGAACACCGGGATGAACGCCAGGATGATGATGGCCATGGCGAAAAAGATCGGCCGGCCCACCTGGCGCGAAGCGGCCAGCGTCACTTCCCAGGTCTCCGCCACGGTCAGCCGGCTCCCCTTGCGGGTTTCGGCCTGTTCGCAGTGCCGGATCACATTCTCCGTCATCACGATGCCCGCATCCACGAGCACGCCGATGGCGATGGCGATGCCGCTCAGCGACATGATGTTGGAGGTGATGCCGAATTCCTTCATCAGGATGAACGACACCAGGATCGAAGCGGGCAGCGGGATGGTCACGATCAGGATGCTGCGGAAGTGCCAGAGGAATAGGATATGCGCCAGGGTCACGAGGATGATTTCCTCGGCCAGCGCGTTTTTGAGGGTTTCGATGGTCCGCTCAATCAGGCTGCTGCGATCGTAAAAAGGCTTGAGGCTCACGCCCGGCGGCAGGCTCGAGCTGATCTGGCGGATTTTTTCCTTCACCCGCTGGATCACCGCCAGGCCGTTCTCCCCGTTGCGCATCACCACGATGCCGCCCACCACCTCCCGGCCATCGACATCCAGGGCGCCCCGGCGGAAGTCGCCGCCCACCTGGACGGCCGCCACATCCCGCAGGTAGATGGGAATGCCGGCTTTTTCCTTGAGCACGATCTGCTCCAGGTCCCGCAGCGCGGTCTGCGGCTGGATCAAGCCGACGCCGCGGACGATGAATTCCATGCCGTTTTCCTCGATGGTTTTGCCCCCCACGTTCAGGTTGTTCCGGCTGATGGCGTCCATCACCTCCTGCAGGGTCACTTCCACCGCGCGCATTTTGGTGGAGGAGACCTCCACCTGGTATTGCCGGACGAACCCCCCGAGGCTGCCCACTTCCGCCACGCCCTGCACGGCGTTCAGTTGGTAGCGGATGAACCAATCCTGGAGCGAGCGGAGTTGGCCGAGGTCATAGCCGCCGCTGGGGGAGGCTTGGGGATCCACCGCCAGGTAATACTGGTAGATCCAACCCAGGCCGGTGGCGTCCGGGCCGAGCTTCGGGGTTACGCCAGCCGGCAGGATGTCCCCCAGGTAATTCAACCGCTCCAGCACGCGGGAACGGGCAAAATAGTTATCCACGCGGTCTTCAAAGATGACCGTGATGAGGGTGAAGCCGAACATCGAGGTGGCCCGGACCGTTTTCACGCCGGCCAGCCCCTGGAGGTTCACCGAGAGTGGGTAAGTCACCTGGTCTTCGACTTCCTGGGGGCTGCGCCCGGGCCAGTCGGCGAAAACAATCACCTGGTTTTCGCTCAGATCCGGGATGGCATCCACCGGCGTCTGGAAAATCGCCCGGACACCCCAGCCGATCAGAAATAGAATTCCGCAGATTACCAGGAAGCGGTTTTTTAACGACCATTCGATGATCCGGTTGATCATAAGCGGTTTAAGGGGACCATGGGCGGGGATGCCTGGGGGATCACGGCGCCACTTCCTCTCCGCAATCCAGCATTTCCGATCCGTAATAGGGATTCCGCAAAGGGCCTTTCAGCTGCATCCACACCCCGGGTTTGGGCGCCATGGGGCAGTGGTAAATTTTGAGCTCGGCGAACGTTTTTTGTTTCCGCAGTTGTTTGGCCCATTCCACCAGGCGCGGGCTGAAGGTGTTGAACTCCTGCCGGGCCAGTTTGAGGTCCGCCGTCTCCCCCCGCGGGGCCACTTTCTCCAGGTCTTGCAGGGTATTATGCCACGGGTGATCCGGAGGGAAGGCCTGCCGCGCCTGGCCGGACAGCGCCATCAGCCGGTGGCTGGCCGCCTGGTAGCCCGGCAGATCATCGTTGGCCAGCGCCTGGCTGGCGGCATGGGCCGCGGCCAGGAGTTCCCGCACACCGGCGGCTTGGGCTTCCGAAACCGGCGGTGGCTGGGGCTTGGAGTCCATGGCCGCGTGCTCGTGGGGCAGGGGATCGGGGCCTTTGGCGGACCGGTTCAGCTGCGCCTGGCTGTCGATCATGAGATTGCCTTGGGTCACCACTTTTTCCCCTTCGCTGAGCCCCTCCAGCACTTCGCAGAATTCATCCCCCACGCGGCCGGTTTTAAGGGGGCGCAGTTCATAGGTGGCCTGGCCTTTGTCCACGTACGCCAGGGGCTGCCCGCCCGGGGATAGGATGGCGGTCCTGGGCACCGCCAGCACGCCCGGGCTTTCCACCTTCACCTCCGCCTCGGCATAGAGACGATTCAATAATTCGCGCTGGGGTCGGCCGTTGCGCTGGAGCAAAGGATTCGGGAGTTCCACCCGCACTTTGGCGCTGCGGGTGAGCTCGTTCAGGCTCGGCTCAATGAAGCTCACGGTGGCGGAGCAGGTCTTCCCGGGCAGGGCCGGCACGGTTATTTCCAAAGCCTGGCCCAGTTGCAGCCAGCCCAGGTCCCTTTCATACACGTCAAAGACGAACCACATGGTGGAAAAATCCGCCAGGGTGAAGAGCCGGTCCCCTTCTTTGACATATTGGCCCTCGTAAATCGAGCGCTCCATCACGGTGCCGCTCATGGGGGCGAGGATTTCGGTGTGTGTTTCCGTGGCGGCTTTTTCCGCCAGGCTGCTGATTTGCCGGTCGGTCAGCCCGAGCTGTTTCAGGCGCTGGGCGGCGGCGGCGATCAGCGGGCTGCGCTGGCCCTGCAAATCGTTCCCTCCGGCCTGGGGATCGGGTTTCAACAACGCTTGATATTCGCGTTCCGCCGCCAGCAGGTTCGGGCTGTAAAAGGTGGCCAGCCGCTGGCCCTCGACCACTTCCGCCCCCAGGTAATTGATGGCCAGCTGATCCACCCGCCCGTCCACGTAAGCCGAAATATAGCGCCGCCGCGTTTCGTTGTCCTGGATCGTGCCGGCGAAACGCAGCGTGCGCGTCAGCGGCCGGCGGGCCACCGGCTCGGACCGCACGTTGACGACCGGCACCGAACTGGTGCTGAGCACCACCAGGTTGTCCGCCACCTGGAAGCCTTTTTCCCCTTCGAAGACGGGTACCAGGTCCATGCCGCAGATGGTGCATTTCCCGGGCTTGTCCGACTTGATCCACGGGTGCATGGAGCTTTGGTAATACAGGATTTTGCGTCCGGCCGGAGCCGCCGATTCCGGCGGGTGGGCGGTCCGTTGTCCGGCCAGCCAGCCCAGGCCGGCGGCCAGCGCCAGGCCGGCCATGAGCAAAAACACGCGCAGTTTCATCGCTTAAAGATCCTTCTGGTCAGGGTGCTGCCACCCGCTGGATGGCGTCCAGGTCACCCAGACCGCAACACAAAACCAATTCGGCCAGCATCCGGTATTGCTCGGCGACGGCGCGGACCTGCATGGACTGGCTCTCCAGCAGGAACCGCCGGGAGTCCAGCACTTCCCTCAGGCTGCCGCGTGCGGACTGCCAATCCGCCAGTGCGCTGGCCACTGCCTGGCGCGCCCGGGGGATGATTTCCTCCCGGTAGGCCAGGGCTTCGCGCCGCGCGTTGCCAATCTGCAGGGTCAGTTGGCGGACTTCGTTCCGCGCGCTCTGTTCGTAGTCGTTGCGGTCCAACTCCGCCGCCCGCAGCCGGGCCTGGTCGCGGCCCACATCCTGGCGGTATTTCCCCTGGTTGAACCAGGGCAGGGACAGGCCCATGGTGAACATTCCCTCGCGGAAGCCGGCGTCGCCGGAATACTGGCGGCCCTCCACGCCCAGGCTCACTTCCGGCAGGCGCTGGCGCTGGGTATTGCGCACGGTGGCGGAGGCGATGCGGATTTCCTGGTCCATCACTTTGAGCCGCGGCTCATATTGGAGGCTCAGCTGGATCAGCGCCGGGGTGAGCGGCACCTGCGGCGCCACCTCGGGCAGGCGCCAGTCCGGCCAGGGGTTTTCCAGGGGCCGGTTCAGCAGGCGATTCAGCCCGGCTCCCGCCGTCAGGATGTTGGTTTGGTAGGTTTGGGCCTGGTTGCGCGCTTTGATCCGCTCGCTTTGCATTCTCAGCACTTCCGACTGGCTCGCCAGCCCGAGGCGGTATTTGTCTTCCATGGCCGCCAACTGGGTCTCCAGCCACGCCAGGTCCGTCCGGGCCAGGCTTTCGGTCTCATTGGCCTCGGCCACTTTGAGGATTTGCAGCGCAATGTCCCGCCGGAGGCTTTGGAATTCGTAATCCGCCTTGAGGACTTCATTGGTCAATTCCGCGGTGGCCACCGCCCGGGCGTATTTGGGCTTGTTGAAGACGGGCAGCTTTTCCTCGAGCCGGTAAATCAAATCGCCCTCCTGGTCCAGCATCATGCCGCGGCTGCTGGCCACCACCCCGCCAAAACCAAACATCGGATCCTCCCACGAACGGATCCCCGCCCGGCCCGCCGCCGCGGCCGATATGCGCTGGCGTGCGCCCGCCAGCGCCTGGTTGTTGGTCCGCGCCTCCTCCGCCAGTTGGTTGATCAGGGCTGGGGTGACCCGTTCCGGCGCCACGTTATTGGTCTCCGCCCGGGCGGGCTGCGCCGCCAGCCAGCCGGCGAGAACCAAGCCCATCTGGACCCTTCCCCGGTTCATAAAGTTGTCTCCATCATCGCCACCATGGTATTCACTTACCCCGCCCCGCGGAGGATCACGCACGAAATCGCGCGCCCGCCACCGCGGGAAAAAAAACGCGCCTCCCACAACCTGATGGCCGGAAGGCGCGCACAAAATGGCCGGGGATTACTTTTTGGCGGACGCCATTTTCTTCATGAATTTGGCCGGCTCTTTTTTGAAGGCTTTAAGGCAGCCTTTGCAGCAGAGTTGGACTTCCTTCTCCTCGTAAACCAGCGAGAAAGGCTTGCCCATCCCGCCCAGTTCCTCCCCGGTGACCAGGCAGGTCTTCAGGGGGTAGGGGTGTTCGCTGATCGCTTTCTTTTCTGCCGCCTCGATTTTCTTGAGGTAACCGGCGCGGTCTTTTTCAAAGGTGGTGGCGCACCCTTTGCAGCACAGCTTGATTTCCCTTCCTTCATAGGTCAGGGAATACGGTTTCATGTCGCCACCGAATTTCTCGCCGGACACCACGCAGGTGTTCAGGGAGTAGGGCAGGGGTTCTTCCGCGGCCTGAATGGTTGCCGCCGACCAGGCCAGGCTGCTCAGGGCCATCACCAGGGCGGCAGTTTTGAACATTTTCATAGGTTCCTTTGATCTTTTATTTGTGTTATTCCGCTACGTGGTTCCAGTATATCACCGGCCTCGAAAAACGCAAAGGGCGGGATCAGGCCTGGCCCATTTTCAAGACCAGGGGCCGGTGCCGGGCAAAAACCTCCCGGAGGCTGGCTGACAGTTCATCCTGCAAACCCTGCAGTTCCTGGTAAACCGCCACGTTCTCCGGTTTGGGCTGGGCGGTTTCCGCCGTGTTCAACTGCACAAACTGATCGGTGATTTCGGTGATGGAAACCTTCTCCCCCTGCTGGTTTTTCCAGCACCATAGGGCCTGCAGGGCCGCGCCGAAAGCCGCCCCCTCGCTGACCTTCAGCGTGACCACCTCGGCGTTGAAGATATCCGCCATGATCTGCCGCCAGACCTTCGATTTGGCGCCCCCGCCCGTCGCCCGGATCTGGGTGGGTTTGACCCCCAGTTCCCCCAGCCGGCGCAAGCCGTAATTCATGCCCAGGGTCACCCCTTCCATGGCGGACCGCGCCAGGTTGGCCGGGGTGCAGGTGCGCTGGTTCAGGCCGAGCAGGACGCCCGTGCCGGCCGGCACGTTGGGAGTACGCTCGCCTTCGAGGTAGGGCAGCAGCAGGACCCCCTGGGCCCCGGCCCGTGCCTGGGCGATCGTGGCGTCGAGTTTCTTGACATCCCAGGCGAAGCAATCGCGGATCATCTCGGTGGCCACCGTCACGTTCATGGTGCAGAGCAGCGGGAGCCAGCGATTGGTGCTGTCGCAGAAAGCGGCGATTTCACCCGCCGGGTCCACGACCGGTTTGTCCGCGCAGGCGTAGATGGTGCCGCTGGTGCCGAAACTGGCGGTGATGACCCCCGGGCGCGTGTTGCCCGTGCCGATGGCGCCCATCATATTATCCCCGCCGCCCGCGCTGACCAGCACCCCGGGGGGCAGCCCGAGCGCCTGCGCGGTGGATTCCTGCAATTGGCCGGCCGGTTGGTCGCTGCCGATCAACCGGGGCAGTTGGCCGGCCAGACCGGCATCGATGGTCTTCAAGACCGGTTCCGACCATTTCCGCTTGCGCACATCGAGCAGGGCGGTACCGCTGGCGTCCCCATATTCCATGGTGGCCTGGCCGGTCAGCCAATAGTTCAGGTAATCGTGCGGCAGCAGGATGGTGGCCAGGCGGGCGAAGTTTTTCGGCTCGTGCTTCTTCAGCCAGAGGATCTTGGAGGCGGTGAAGCCGGGCAAAACCGCGTTGCCTAGCGCCCGGATGGTGGCTTTGAGGCCGCCCAGTTTGGCCATCATTTCGTCGCATTCCGCCGCCGTGGAGGTGTCGCACCAAAGCTTCGCCGGCCGGATGACTTCCCCCTGTTTGTCCAGCGGTACGAATCCGTGCTGCTGGCCGCTCACGCCGATGCCTTTGACTTCCCCCGGCTTGGCTTTGGCGGATTTGAGAGCCAGGCGGATGGCTTTGCTGGTGGCTTCGCGCCAGGTATGGGGATGCTGCTCCTTGGCGCCGGGGGGGAGCCCGGGGATTAGGTCGTAAGCTTCGGCGGCGGTGGCCAGCGCTTTGCCGGTCCGTCCGTCAATCACCAGCACCTTGGTGGATTGGGTGCCGCTATCAATGCCCAGAAATAATTCTCTCTTAGTCATGCTTGATCTCCATGCTTCTCTAATGCGTTGCTCGTTGACTGGCCCTTATGCTTGCCTGTTTCCCGGAAAAAAGGCCACACTTTTTACTCCACGCTCCGTTTCCGCCCGGCCCGTGGCGGCCGGTTTTTCGGCGCCGCCATCCGTCATGTTTTGATTTGTGTTCAGCGGCGCCATCGCCGATAATGCCCCGGTAAAATGATTAAGATCTTCCGGACTGTGCTGGGCGTTTTGGCAGTGATTGCGGCCATTTGGGCGCTCAAGGCCGTCGTCGGTTATTGGGGGAAATTCCAGACGGAACATCCCTCCCATATGGGGGAATCATCCCCCAAAGGCCCGGGCGTGGATGGGGAAAACCTGACCGGCCTGCCCTACCAGTTGGAGCCGCTCCTGCGGGGGGCCCAAAAACAAGGGGTGGTGGTGTTCCGCAAGTGGCTGGATTTTTACGGCCCCCAAATTTCCGACCCCCGCAAGGCTTGGATTGAGCTCGACTACGTGCTGATGGTCGCCCGGGAGGACATGGCCGAAGCCCGGCGGGTTTTCGCCGAAGTCAAGCACCGCACCCCCAAAACCTCACCGGTTTACGAGCGGATCAAGCGTCTGGAGAATGCCTACGAATAATCCCCGGCAGCGGTCAGCGGGCGCTGGTTTTTACAGGGTTCACAGGCGGGCCATGGCCGTTCCTGGCAGCCCGCTCCGGGCGGCCAGGTTCCCGGCCCGATCCTCGGTAATGGAACATTACATGGTTGCCAAAACCCGGGATTCACGGCAGTCTCAGCCCCCGGTTCAGTGAACCCGGCGATCGTCTGGACGGCACTTGCCTGGCCGGCGCGGGAACTGAAAAGTTGTATGGCTGACGTGCCCAAACCTAAACAAGAGCATCGCTACTACCTGCTTCCCGGCATGGGACGCAGCAATCGCCGTCATCGCCTGAGGGTGCTCCGCTGGTCGATCGTGGCGGGCATCATCTTTTCCGCCATCTTCGGGGTATTGCTTTATTTTACCAGCCTGCGCTGACCCCCGCCGGCCAGTATGCGCTTGCCTTAATATGCCAGCCTTCTAGCATGGCGTTGGCTTGGGCGCTGAGCGGCCTGCAAGGGCAATGCCGGATCGCCGCCCAAGTGTTTGTTGGATCAGTGAGCGGATATTGAATACGATCGCATGGTGGCGGGGAAATCCAGTTTCATCAATCGAGTCCTTGGCCGCATTGACCGCCTCAATCCCGAGGGATTGCAGACGGTGGTGCAGCGGTTGGCGCGTGAGCGCAATTTTCTCGAAATGCTTTTTGACACCATCGAGGACGGCGTATTGGTGTTGGATCGGTCGGGTGGCGTTATTTATTTCAACCAGATCGTCACGCAACTGATCGGCCTGCCGGCCGACACTCCCGCGGGAGAGCCGGCCGAACGCTTTTTGCCCGGCCTGGATTGGGCGGCGCTCGCCCAAGCGGAGGAGCGGAAGGTGGTGCGCCATGAGTTCGAGGTGAGCTATCCCCGGCCCCGCCTGCTGCGCCTGCATGCGGCCCCTTTGGAGGGGGGGGCCGGCCTGGCTGGGGTGGCGTTGATCCTGCACGACATCACGGAAGAACGCCAGAAGACCTTTGAAGCCGTCGAAAGCGAGCGCATTCAGGCGCTCACGCTATTGGCCGCCAGTGTGGCCCACGAGATCGGCAATCCGCTCAACGCGCTGAATATCCACCTGCAATTGATGGAGCGCGAATTGCGCAAGTTGAAGGCCTCCGGGGGTGCGGTTTCTTCCCCCGCCGCCACCCTCAAGCCCCCGCGGAGCACACGCCGCAAAACCGCTGATGAAGTGTGCGATACAGTGCATAAAATGGAGCGGTTCCTGGCGGTGGCCAAAGGGGAAATCGCCCGGTTGGACTACATCATCACCCAGTTTCTCAGCGCCATCCGGCCTTCCCCACCCAAAATCCAGTGGGTTTCCCTGAATGACGCTGTCCATTCCGCCATCGATTTGCTGCGGCCCGAGCTGGAAAACCGGGAGCTTTCCGTGAATCTGGAACTGGCCAGGCCCCTGCCGCTCGCGCCCATCGATCCCGCGCAGGTCAAGCAAGTGCTCGTCAACCTGGTCAAGAATGCCATGCAGGCCATGACCAAGGATGGTCTGCTGACCATCCAGACCGGCCAGGGATCCGAGGGCGTTTGGCTCAGCGTGCGGGATACCGGCACCGGCATACCGCAGGACCTGATCAACCGCATTTTCGAGCCTTTTTACACCACCAAGCACAAAGGCACCGGCCTGGGTTTGATGATCGTCCAGCGGATTGTGCGCGAACACGGCGGCCGCATCGAATTGGAAAGCCGCCTCGGCCAGGGGACGCAGTTCCGCATCTGGTTCCCGTTGCATGAACCCCGGCCGCGGCTGCTGGAGGCCCACGCGCATGATTAGGCCCGCCCTGTTGATCGTGGACGATGAAAAACCCACCCGGGAGGGCCTGCGCGCCGCCTTGGAGGACCGCTACGATGTTTACCTGGCGGACGACGCCAAAACCGCTTTCAGCCTGCTGGAGCAGGAATCATTCGCCGTGGTGCTGACCGATTTGCGCCTGCCTGGCGAGGATGGTATGAACCTCATCCGGCGCGCCAAATCCCTGCCGAAACCGCCCGTCTGCATCCTGATGACCGCCTATGGCTCCGAAGACGTGGCCGTGGAGGCCATGAAACAGGGGGCGGACGATTATATCTCCAAGGGCCGCCTTCAAATTGAGGAGCTGGAACTCCGGATCGCCCGGATCCTGCGCCAGCAGACCCTCGAGGAGGAGAACCTCGAATTGCACCAGCAATTGGATGCCAAGTTTGGGCTGGAAGGCTTGATTGGCGAATCGCCCGTCATGCTGGAGGTGTTTGAAGTCGTCCGCCAGGTGGCCCCGAGCCGCGCCACGGTCCTGATTTTGGGGGAAAGTGGCACCGGCAAGGAATTGATCGCCCGGGCCATCCACCAACTCAGCCCGCGCTCCCGGCTGCCGATGGTGATTGTCCATTGCGCCGCCCTGGCTCCCACGCTGCTGGAAAGCGAGCTGTTCGGCCACGAAAAAGGCGCCTTCACCGGGGCGCATGAGCGCCGCTCCGGCCGCTTCGAGCAAGCCCAGGGCGGCACCCTGTTCCTGGATGAAATCGGCGAAATCGACTCCACCACCCAGGTCAAACTGCTCCGGTTCCTGAGCGAGCGCACCTTCGAGCGGGTTGGTTCCAACAAAACTTTGACCGCCGATGTGCGGGTGCTGGCTGCCACCAACAAAAACCTGAAAAACCTGGTTCAGTCGGGCGACTTCCGTGAAGATCTCTTTTACCGGCTGAATGTGGTGGAAATCACCATGCCGCCTTTGCGCGACCGGATGGCGGACCTGCCGTTGCTGGCCAATGCGTTCCTGAAAGAGTTCGCCCGCGAAAACCAAAAGCAGGTGGAGGGTTGGACCGCGGAAGTGCTGGAGTTGATGCTGCGGCATGGCTGGCCGGGGAATGTCCGCGAATTGCGCGCGGCCATGGAGCATGCCGTGATCCTCTGCCGCGGGCAGCGGATCACCGCCCGGGATCTGCCGGCTACAGTGCGGCAGGGAGCCGCCGGCCAGCCCGCTTCCGCTGAGGCGGTGGTCAGCGGCCGCCCAACCGCGGCCAAAAATAACGTGACCATGCTGGAGGGTGAAAAAAGGATGATCCAGGAGGCGCTGCGGGAAGCGCACGGCAACCGGACTTTGGCGGCTCAGCGCCTGGGCATCAGCCGCCGCACTTTGCACCGGAAATTGCATGCCTATCATTTGGAGGATTGTTAATTTATGTTACCCATTCAGGAGTGGATTCACAAGTTGGAGGAAGGCGAAGGCACCCACTGGATCAAGGCGATCGCCTCCATCCTCGCGGTGATCGCTTTGGCGGCCTTCTACGATTCCCGCAATTTCCGGAATTTCACCGCCCCGGATGCCATGGATGCGGCTCAATTGGCGCGCAATCTGGCCCATGGCAAGGGTTTCACCACCGATTGTGTCCGCCCGTTCAGCCTTCACCTGGTGCAAACCAACCGCCTGGATGGCAAATCTTTGCTTAAGGAAGGCCATCCGGATTTGTCCAATCCCCCGGTTTATCCGCTGCTGCTGGCGGCCTTCATGAAAGTGGCGCCTTTCAACTATGCGGTCGATGAAAACAACCAGTTTTTCCGCCATCAACCGGATTTTCTGATCGGCTTGTTTAACCAAGGTTGGTTTTTCCTCGCGGCGGTCTTGATTTTTCTGTTGGCCCGCAAGTTGTTCGATTCCCCGGTGGCCTGGTTGGCCACGGCGGTCTTTCTGGGCACGGAACTTTACTGGCGCTTCAGTTTATCAGGGCTTTCCTCGATGTTTTTGCTGGTGCTCCTGCTGGGCCTGGTCTGGTGCCTGGTGCTCTTGGAGCAAGCGGTTCGGGAAGATTTACGGTCCTTCCCCTGGCAATTGGGGGTGGCTGGTGCCGCCGGCTTGCTCTTGGGACTGGGTATCCTGACCCGCTACTCGTATGCCGTCATGGTCATTCCGGCCGTTATTTATTGCCTCCTTTACCTGGGCAAGCGAAGTAACGCCGTGATCACCACCTTGTTGGCGGCCGCCATCCTGGTGGTCTCCCCTTGGTTGATCCGTAACTTTAGAATCAGCGGCACGTTTTTCGGCACCGCGGGTTATGCCATCGTGCAGGACACTCCGGATTTTCCTGGTTCGGTTCTGGAACGATCCCTGAATCCTGAAGGTGGCAAGCTCAAACGCTTCGATTTTGAGAGCGGCCTGCGGAAATTAGCCGTCAATGGCAAACAGGTCGTCCTTAATGACCTCCCCAAACTCGGGGGAAATTGGTTGTCCGCCCTCTTTCTTGCAGCGTTATTGATACCATTTAAAAGCCTGGCTATCAGCAGGTTGCGGGTTTTTATTTGTCTGAGCATTCTA
This sequence comes from uncultured Verrucomicrobiota bacterium, assembly GCA_903845125.1. GTDB lineage: Bacteria > Verrucomicrobiota > Verrucomicrobiia > Limisphaerales > UBA1319 > CAIMWS01. Next base: position 3,328 of record CAIMWS010000105.1, on the reverse strand, counting down.
GGGTTGTCCATCGCCCAAGCCTTGTCCCGGACTTATCTTCCCTTATCGGATCCCGAAATCCATTCGGAAAACTTGCTCATGTTGTGCGCCCCCTTGGTGTTTATTTTTGGCGCCGGCATGTTTTTCTTGCTGGCGGAGCAGATTGAAATCCCCTTCCCGCCGTTTCGCCGGTTGCTGACCGTTTCCGCCTGGTTCCTCGCCTGCATCCCTTTGTGGTTGTCCTTCCTGCCGCCCAAGAGCATGCCCTTGAGCTATCCGCCTTATTATCCGTGGTTGGTGAAAAAGATGGGCAATTTCTTTAAACCCAACGAGTTGATCATGAGCGACATCCCCTGGGCAGTGGCCTGGTATGGGGAGCGCCAGAGTGTCTGGTTGACCCCCACCGTGACCCCCGACTTTTTCAACCTCAACGACTACCACAAAACCATCAGCGCGATTTACCTTTCCGAGATCACCTTGGACTCCCGGTTGTTGAGCAATTTATTTCCGCCTAAAGGGGTGGACCAGGACTGGGGGCGGGTCGTTTTGGAGATCCGCTTTAACAATCGATTTCCCAAGAATTTCCCGCTTTCTTTCGTCTGGGCGGACATCCTTTGGGACCAATTCCTGATCGCGGACGTGGAGCGCTGGAAATCTCCCTCGGTTCGGGACGAAGAAAAATAGAAAAAAAGTGTGATTTGTGTTTGACAAGGGGTGGGTGACCACGTAGATGTTGTCCATAATATTGGAAACAGGTGTTTTTTGGCCGAACGTGACTTTTACAAATATGAAAAAGATTATTACCGCTGCTAGTTTAGCCGCTCTGGGAACTCTGAGTCTGTCAGCAGCTTATGCGCCGGATCTTTCCTCTGCGGAAAAGTCCAAATTCTGGAGTATTTCCGCCACGCTTCGGGGTTTCTACGATGACAACTGGAATACCCGTCCATCACATCCGACCACGGTGGGTGCGATCGCGGCCCAGGATAGTTTGGGCATCAATTTCTCGCCCAAAGGCTCCCTGTATTTCAATCTGGCTGAAGGCACCACGCTGATCACCGCTGATTACGGCTACGATCTGCGTTATTACTTTGACCGCGTGACCCATGAAGCGGATCAAGCCCACATGGGCAACGTGAAGTTGGACCACGCTTTCTCCGAGAATTACAAGATCGTGGTGAAAGACTCCGTTGCTTATTCGCAGGAGCCTGAAGTGCTTAATCCCGAGGTGGGGCCGCAGGTGATGATCCTCCGTTCCGATCGCAACGTCCTGCGCAATACGGCCGATGTGACCTTCAACGCCCAGTTTTCAGAGAGATTCGGGGCGATGGTGAGTTACGCCAACACGCTCTGGGCCTACGATGATCCGACCTTGTTCTACTTGGATCGTGACGAACACAAGCCTACCGCTGAGTTCCTTTACAACATTCAGAAAAAGACCGATTTGCTGGTCGGCTATAGCTTCCAGGCGGACACCCGCGATAACGATGATGATTTGATGCGCACGCCGAGTGCTGTGTTGTTCCGCCCTTGGGCCGCCATTCCGCTGCCGGCCGATTACATGGAATCCTACTCGCATTTCTTCTATGCGGGCGTGAAACATAAATTCACTGCGCTGCTGGTCGGCCAATTGCGGGCTGGCGCTCAATACACCGAGTTTTCCAACCTGACGGCACCGATGCTGGCTTACGGCAGGGCTCTTGGGTTTAAGGATTTCAACGACAGTTCCACGATTCCCTACGTGGATGCCCGGTTGACTTACCAGTTCACCAAGGGTGGTTATGTTACGGCGGCGGTCACGCATCAGCGTAGCGCTGGAACCGACTTGGGTGCGCTGGACTTGGAATCGACTTCCGCCATGTTGGCCGTCAGCTATAAAATCACTCCCAAGTTCGTTGCGACTGCCATGGGGAGCGTCCAGTTTTCCGACGTTTATGGCAGCTTCACCACGACGTTTGATAAAGAGAATTTCTACACCTGTGGTTTGAATCTCGCTTATCTGTTCACCCAGAATTTCTCGGCTGAAGTCGGGTACAATCTGGACCGATTGGACACCGATTGGGCTGACCGTGCTTATACCCGTAACCGCGTTTACTGGGGTGTGCGCGCCTCTTACTAGTCCTATTATTTAACCAAAGAAATATCGGGGAGGCTGGAAAACTATCTGGCCTCCTTTTTTTTGACTCATGGATTCCCCGAATACAAACAATCCCCAGGTTACCGATTCCAGACTCCATTTCCTGGATTATTGGCGCATTATCCGCATTCGCAAGACGGTTATTTTTGCCGTTTTCCTGTTGGTGGTGCTTACGACTTCCATCGTGACCTACTGGCTGCCGAAGTACTATGCCAGCACGGTTCGGGTGGCGATCGAAAAGGACATGCCGGATATCTCTCCGTTGTTCGATTACCGGCAGACCACTCCAATTTTTGACCCGTTTTTCATCACCACTGAATTTGAAAAAATCCAATCCAAAACGGTTCTCTATTCGGTGATCACCAACCGGGATCTGAATTTGAACCGCAAGTGGGCCACGCGTTTTCACGTGCCTGAACTCAAAACGCCTGAGACCTACAATATATTGAAAAAGCGGATCGATGTGCGCCAGTACCGCAATACTTCCTTGATTGAAATCCGCGTGATGAGCGAGGACAAGGAAGAGGCGGCTGCCATCGCCAACAAGATCGCGGAAGCCTACAAGGATTGGCGTCTCTCCCAGCGCATGGCCGCCGCCATGAAAGGCATCAAGTCCCTGCAAGACCAGTTTGATGAGTATGAAAAGCGGGTGGAGAAAATGCAGCAGGATGTGGCCATGATGCGTTCCACCAATAGTATTTCCGACGCCGTGGCCGATAATGCCCAAGTCATGGCTCTTGAGCCGGAGACCGTGCGCCGGTTGGAAAGTGCCCGCGTGGATTCCCTGGCCAATTACAGCCAGATCAAGGGGCAATTGGACAACTTGCAATCCTTGGATCGGGCCTCATTGCGCAAAGCCCTGCCCACTGCCTCCGCTGATGTGCAATTGAGCGAACTCCTTTCAAAATATGCTGCCGCCGAACAGGAACTCGCCAGTTTGAAAAAGGATTATACCGAGGAGCACCCGACGGTGGCGCGGGTGAAAAGCATCCTCTCCCAAGTGGACACCCAGATTGAGGCCAAAATGGACGGCATCATGCTGGGCTTGAAGTCCCGGTTGGATGGTTTGAAAAACGAGTTGGAAGCGCGCACCATGGAATTGGAAAAAGCGAAAACCAAGGATCGGGAAAGCGCCCAGACTTACGGCCCCTACATCCTGGCCAAACGGGAATTGGAATCCCTCAAGAAGGTGCGTGATACCATGCAATTACGCAT
>CAIMWS010000104.1 GCA_903845125.1 uncultured Verrucomicrobiota bacterium | reverse complement strand
GTGAAGGCTACCTTCAAGTTGTGCTCCTTATGGAACTGTTCCGTGAAAGCCGCAATGCCCTGGCGGGCGATCGGCTCACCCTCACCCAGGTTTTGCTCCAGCAGTTTTTTCAAGGCGGCGGCCGGTTGCTCCACCAGTTCGCGGGAGACTTCAAACTGGCTCACCAGCGTGGAGGGCAGCTCGAATTTGAACTCCCGGAAGACCCGCTCGCAAACCGTCATCAGGCCGCGCGCGCCGGTTTGTTCGTCAGCGGCCATTTCTGCCAGCCGCCGCATGCCATCTTCCTTGAAGGCGGCTTTCAAACCGTAGGCGCCGAAGGACTGCTCATACTGCCGAACAATGCTGCCCTCCGAATGGGCCAGGATCTGGTAGAGATCATCGGTATTCAGCGAGTGGCAGAAAACCCGTACCGGCAACCGGCCGATGAATTCCGGCTCGAAACCGTAATCGATGAAATCCCGGGTTTGGGCCTGGCGGATGACTTCCTCGTCGCGGTCCTGGGCCGGACCCCGCGCGGCGAAGCCAATCATGCTTTCGCGCAGGCGCTTGCTGACGAGCTTTTCCAAGCCGTCAAAGGCGCCGCTGACGATGAACAGGATGTGCCGGGTGTTGATGGTGGAAGGCTGCTTCCTGCCCTGCTGGGACATCTCCATCATGGCTTGGATCTGGCCGGCAATATCGTTGGGGGCGCGCGCCGGCACCTCCGTCTCTTCCATCAATTTCAGGAGATTAGTCTGCACCCCGCGCCCGCTCACATCCCGGCCGGTGATATGGCTGGCAGTGGAAATCTTGTCGATTTCATCCAGGTAAATGATGCCATATTGGGCTCGCCGAACGTCTCCGCCGGCCTGGCGCACCAGATCGCGCACCAAGTCCTCCACATCGCCCCCCACGTAGCCGGTCTCGGAAAATTTCGTGGCATCCGCTTTCACGAATGGCACGCCGATCAGTTCCGCCATGCTGCGTACCAGGTAGGTCTTGCCCACGCCGGTGGGGCCCACCAGGATGATGTTTTGCTTGGCATAATTGGGCTGGTCCTGGCCCATGCTCGCCAGGCGCACGTGATGGTAATGATCGCAGAGGGCCACGCTCAGCACTTTCTTGGCTTCCTCCTGCTTGATCACGAACCGGTCCAGGTGGGCCTTCACATCCTTGGGTTTGTGGCTGAACTGGAATTCCTTTTCGTCCGTTGTGGCCGGCTGGCTGGGAGGGGTGGCCGGAGCGGCCCGGTTGAAAAACGGCGGCGCGCCGCCCGCGAAGTGCTGCTTCATAAAGGCTTGCAGCTCCCGTTGGAGTTCTTCCGGAGTCGGTGGCCCGCTGGTGACGGCAAAGTTCATGTTGTTGGTGGTGCGCTGGCAGGTTGTGTTTGCTGAATTCCCTGGCGCCATTCAATCCTGCCTCCACAGTAAGCCCAATCCCCGCCGGGTCAATGGTGTTTGTGCCCGCCGGCAGCAGCGAGCCGGGAACGGCGAAATTTTTTGGGTGCAATTGGGCCGGGATTTTGGCATAGCTAGCCGAGGTCATGGGGACAGCATCTTCGCGGTCATTCGCGGGGAAGGACCGTTTTATGAATTTAACCGGCTCGGTAATCCTGATCACGGGTGGCACGGGTTCTTTCGGGAACCGCGTGGCCACCCACCTTTTGAAATCCCAACCAGCCCAGATTCGCATCTTCAGCCGCGACGAAAAAAAGCAATGGGAGATGCAACGGGTTTACCCCCAGTTCCACTACATTCTGGGCGATGTCCGGGACGCTGAACGTTTGAGCCAGGCCATGCGCGGAGTGGATTTTGTTTTCCACGCTGCGGCACTGAAACAGGTTCCGGCGTGCGAGGTGTATCCCTACGAGGCGTATAAAACCAATGTGTTGGGCTCGCACCACGCCTGTGAGGCCGCCCGGGCCCATGGGGTCAAAACCTTCGTGGCCCTGAGCACGGACAAGGCGGTCAAACCGGTCAACGCCATGGGCATTAGCAAGGCGATGATGGAAAAACTGGTTTGCAGCCAGAATCGCAACGGCGGCGGCACCGTATTTTGCGCGGTTCGGTACGGCAACGTCATGGGCAGCCGCGGCTCCGTGATCCCCCTTTTTAAGAAGCAAATCCAGGAGGATTCGCCGTTGACGCTCACGGTGCCTGAAATGACCCGGTTTTTGATGAAGCTGGACCAATCGGTGGATTTGGTCCTGCATGCCATGACCCATGCCCAAGGCGGCGAAATCTTCGTGCGGAAAGCGCCCGCCTGCACCGTGGCGGATCTGGCTGACGCCATGCGCCGCAAATACAGCCCGCGCGGGGCGGCGCATCCCATCCGGGTGGATGGCATCCGGCCCGGCGAAAAGATCCACGAAATCCTGGTCAATGAATATGAAATGCAGCGGATCATCGAAAAGGAGGAGTATTTCGCGATTCACCCGGAATACCGCCTGCCGGCGCATTTGACCTCCCGGCCGCTGGGCGAGGAATACACCTCAGCCAACACGCGGCAGTTGCGGGATCCGGCATCCATTGGCGCGCTGCTGGATGCCATGGGGGAAACCGAGTTCTACACTTGATATGTCATGAAGATTTTTGTGGCTGGCCACCGGGGCATGCTCGGGCATGTCGTTGAGCGCTATTTCCGGGGTGCGGGTTGCGAGGTGATGACCTCGGATGCCCGGTATGAAGGCTCCGCGCAGGATCCGTTGGTGGAAACCATCGTCAATTCCGGCTGTGAGTGGGTTATCAATGCGGTGGGCCGGATCAAGCAGAAATCCATCCAACCGGAAGCCCTTTACCAGGTGAACACCCTGTTCCCCCTTCATTTAAAAAGTCGGCTGGCGGCCGGGCAGCGGCTGATCCACGCCAGCACCGATTGCGTCTTTTCCGGGCGCCTGGGACCCTATCCTTTGAATGCCCGGCGCGATGCCGATGATGTTTATGGCCTGTCCAAGCTGCTGGGTGAATCCGTGGCTGAGCCATTTCGGTGCCTCGTTTTGCGGACCTCAATCATCGGTCCGGAATTGACGCCCGGCTACGGGTTGATGGGCTGGTTCCTGGCACAGACCGGCGAGGTCAAAGGCTTCCTCAACCACCTGTGGAATGGCATCACCACGCTGGAATGGGCCCGGATTGCCCATGAGTTGATCCTGGGCCAGCATTTGTTAAATCTGCCCATCATCCAGCCGGGGGTCTGGCCCGCCGTCACCAAATGCGATCTGCTGCAGTTGCTCGCCAAAACCTGGGGGCACGAGATCCCGATCCGGCCGGTCCAGGCGCCCGAGGCGGTGGACCGGTCCCTGGTGCCTTCTTTGCTGCGCCCAAGCCTCGAGATCCAGCTGCGCCAGTTCAAGGAATGGTATCAGCCGGTTTCCGCCCATTGATGGTTTTATGTCTGTCCGCCAATTTGCCAAACGCCTGCTCAACCTGCCAATGCCCCTGGAGTTCACCCGGGAATTGGTTGCCACGGGTGAATGCCGCCACGCGCTGGACATCGGCTGCGGCAGCGACAGCCCGCTGAGCGCTTTCCGCCCCCGGTTGATCACCACCGGCATCGACGCCTGCCCGGAAGCCATTCAAGCCGCCCAAAAGCGTGGCCTCCACGACCATTACCTGGTCGCCGATATCATGACCCTGGAACCGGCGCAAATCCTGGCGCCGTGCCAGGGCCGCCGCTACGACTTGGTCACGCTCTTCGATGTCATCGAGCACCTTCCCCGGCGGCAGGGCTTTGAATTGCTGGAACGGCTGGAGCTGCTGGCCGGCAAATACATTCTCATCCAAACTCCCAATGGGTTCCTGCCCCAAGGCCCCGATTTTGGCAACGAGTACCAGCGCCATCTCTCGGGTTGGTTTGCCCATGATTTTGAAGGCCTGGGCTACCAGGTGTACGGCAGCACCGGCACCCGGTTATTCCACGGGTATGGCGGGGAATTGAAGTGCCGTTTTCCCGGCGCCTTGCTGGTGGACGCCCTGCTGGCCTGGCTTTTGCGCATCCGGCGCCATAGCCGCCACGCCTTTAACCTGGTGGCCATCAAGGATGTGCGCGGAGTCCCGGCCCGCTGGCCGGCCCGCACCCCCTGAGCTATGGGCCTGCTGACTACCGTCATTCCGGTCTATAACGGCGGGCACTACCTGCCCGTTACCCTGCAATCCATCGCCCGGCAAACCCGCCTTCCCGACCGCGTGGTCATCCTCGACGATGCTTCCACCGACGGCACCCCGGAAGTCGCCCGGGCTTTCAAGGCTTGCCCTTGCGACCATGTGCGCAATCCCCAAAACCTGGGCTTGTTTCCCAATCATAACCGGGCTTTGGAATTTGCTGCCGAAACCGATTACCTCCATATCTTGCACGCCAATGACCTGATCAAGCCCACCTTTTTTGAACGGCTGACCGCCGCTTTGGATCCAGTCCCGGGTGAAGCCTTCGCCTACTCCCATTACGAAATCATCGATGAGCGGGACCAATATATCGGCGCCTTGAGCCAGCCATTGGCGGGTGCCGGCAGCGTGGTTTCAACGGCGGGGTTCCTGGCGGCTCAAGCCCAGCTTAAGGCCATCTTGATCGATGCGGCCGTCCTCAAAACCAACCGCAAACCTTTGCCGTGCCGATTCCAGCTGGATTTGGCGCAGGTGGCCGATTGCGTCTTCCACTCGGAACTCGCCACCCATTTCCGGCACATCGTCGAGGTTCCCGAGCGCTTGCTGCAATACCGGATGCACCCGGGGGCAACCAAGGTCAATACCACCCGCCTGCAGTCCTGGGTCCTGGATGAATGGAAGGCCATGCAGTTGATCGCCAGCTGGATCCCGGAAAATGATGTGAGCCGGTGGGTGCGCCGGCAACAGCTGCGGCTTTTGTTTGCCGCCCGGTCCCACGTCAAGGTGCGGATGACCCGCGCCCAGTCGCCTGAATTTTCCTCCCGGATTGCGCGCGCCACGCGGGAAACCGTGGGCGCTCTGCCCTGGTTCATGGGCGGGCTGGCGGTATTCATCCGGGATCTGGTTTCCTATCGCTTGCTGAAACGTGCCGCCAATCCGTTGTTGAAATGAACCGCCTTGCGTAACTTGAACCCCCTCAACCCATGAGCCAAACCCCACTCCCCCCCTCCACCCAGGCGGCCGCCACGCGCGGCAATTTCCTGATGGCCTTGCTGGTGATTTTGTTGCCGATGCTGATTT
>CAIMWS010000103.1 GCA_903845125.1 uncultured Verrucomicrobiota bacterium | reverse complement strand
TGGGCTCGCTACGGACCTGGCCGCCCAGGCCAGGCCTATCACCCACGGGAACCATCCCCCGCTGCCCCTGGGCAGCCTTTCAAAGCCACCGCCCGCGAGGATGGCCAGGATGGCGATGGCGACGAGTAGCTCGATCAAGCTGAAGCCGGAAAGGGCTCCCGGCCCCTGAGGGCCGGTAGACGCGGAAGCCTGGTCACGAATCAAGCGGTTCATGGGGTGATCTTCAGGCGGAAGAATTTTTGCGTGGCGGCCCCATCCAGAACCACGGTCGGCTGGCCATCCAGAACCACCGGGGCATTGGTCAGCGGGGTCCAGTTGGCGGCGGACGGGCTGTCCGCGCATTCCAGGCTGCCATTGGCGGTGCCCGCCGGCCAGGCCACCAGGATCCGGTGGCTGATGCTTAGCGCCGGCCGGCCATCCGGCACCGCGGTCCAGCCCAGGGTGAACGGCTGGCTGGCGGAGCCGGCCACCACCTCGCCGGTGGCCAGGTTCGCCAGGCATGCATCGAAAGTGGCGGCGTAGGTGTTGGTTCCGGCCGGGGCGGTGGCCGCTGGGTGGAACATCATTCCATTCCAGTAGAGGGCGTTGGCGGAGCCGGCGGTGCCGAAGATCGGCTCCCAAGCTTTGGGATCCGTGCTGCGGTAGCGGTAAAGCCCGACTTCCGCTGAACCGGACAGCTTGCGGATCCAGATGCCGGTGCCTTCCGGCAGCGGGTCGCTGGCGGTATTCATCACGAACCCGTAACGACGGCTGAAGGCCAGGCCCTGGCGGCTTGGGTTCAGGGCGTCAAACCAGGGATCGGCGGGATCGAAGCTATCCCCCGGGTTGCTGGCCAGCAGCGGAATCAACTGGGGGATGGTGGGATCCACCATCACCTGCACTTTTCCACTCGTGGCGCTATACGATACCATGGGCATCACCATGCTGCCCTGCATGGGCACGCTGGTCAACACCGCCCCTTGAATGGGTGCGGCCCCGGCCCACCCCAGCAAACTGAACACGATCGAACAAACAACTGTATTTTTCACAATTCTATTCCAGATTCCAAATATTTTGATTTTTCTTTCCCGGTAGTGGCCCCCGCAGAGCTTCCGCAGTGAGCCGGCTGAACTGGACATGATCCACCCCTCTCCGGCTTGCGCCGCCGTTCAGGCCCGCTGCCACCGGTCTGGCGGAACCAGCATCCTGGCTGGTTCACCGCCTCGCAGCAGGCAAGGAAGGGTGGTTTTTGGAATCAGGCCGCCCGGGGCGGCGGCGTGGGAGGGGAATCAATGTGATGGGCCGGGGGCTGGGGCAAAAAGGGCACCAGCGACGCCCGGGCTAAAGCAGGCAATTTCAGCAGGCAGGGCCGGGCCTCGCACAACCATTCGGTTTCCTTGTCCGGCTTGGGCCACGGGATCCCCTGGCTTTGGGCGTGTTCCTTTTGCCGCCCATTCTTAATGGCGAGGCACATCTGGCACGGATGCCGTCCGTCAAAGGTCCGGATTACGGCCTCCACCAGCGGAGCCTGGCGCGAATATTGCACTAACATAACGCTCCAAGCCACCGTTTGCAGCACCAGCCAGTGGCCGCCCAGCAGGGCCAGCAAGGCCAGCAGGCTCGCCGCATATCCAGTTGTTTGGAAGATTTTATTCACAGTGCTAATACTCTGCAACTCTGCCTGGCAGTCTACTTTACTGCGCCAGGGTCTCACCGGCTTGTTCCGGCCGCTATACCCAGCCGGATCCAGTCCGCCCGTAATTGTTTTTTCATCTCTTGTTGCTTACCAACTCCGTAAAAATTAAACCATTGGCCCTGGCTCTGCCATTGGACTTTAGTCGTACTTCGTTGGGGTCGGCAGTGAGGCTGGCGCCAGCATGGATTGAATCCAAAGCCGTCCCGGTGGGCTCGCTACGGACCTGGCCGCCCAGGCCAGGCCTATCACCCACGGGAACCATCCCCCGCTGCCCCTGGGCAGCCTTTCAAAGCCACCGCCCGCGAGTCCAGGCGCACGCCCGCGGGAGAAAATCTCGCTCCCAAGCCTGAAGCCTCGTCCCCGGCCAATACGGATCTGGCAGCCAAACACCATAGCCTATTCGTCAACCCTGCTCCGTTTTGGGCCACTTGGATGGCACCTGCCCAACCGCAGTATGAAGGCGGATTTCCAAGGCGGCATCTCCCGGCTCCTAACCTTGAATTGTGCGCAGCAGGTCATTTAGGACCAGCGCCGCATCCTCGTGGAAAATGATGGACTTTCCCCCGATGGTTTCTGGCACCTCTGCCGCCTCCCGGTTCACCCGAACGAGCGTGGCGCAAGGGTGGCCTATGGCGATCCGCTCGAAGGGCCAGCGAATGATCGAGGGCGTGTTGAATCCCACCCCTAATTCCAGGAGGAGGAGTCTCCCGGAGAACGAGCGTTCCACAAACCGGGCGTAAGCGGGTTGCCGCTCCAGGTGGGGTCCTTCGACGAAATGATCGTCTCGCCGCAGATTCCTCTCCAGGTATGAGCCACACGCCGGGCACCGGGGGACATCCACATCACGGACCAGCAGCAACTCCGGGTCTGTGGCCGCAACCATCTGTTGGACCAGGGTGTGATTGTCATAAAGGGAGTCGCAACAGGGTCTGTCACATTGAAACTTTCCGTAATCCCCTTGGGGTGTGAACAATACGTCGGAACCGAATCCGGCTTTGCCGAACTGCCCGTCCACGTTGGTCGTGATCACGAAATGCTCCTTCGCGGCAACCAATCGGCGCAAAGCCAAATACACTGCCGTGGCCGGTGGGTCATAACGAATCCGCAGAATGTGGTGTGCCCAAAATGCCCAGAACCGCCGGCGGTTGGCATCCTCCGGCGCCCAATGCCCCACTATCCCTTCCCAAATCGTGCGGATGCCCAACCGGCTGAACTGCGGATACCAACGCGTGAAGAGCGTCGGATCCTGGTAGTCCAGCCCGGCGGCGGCCGACAACCCGGCCCCCGCCCCGATCAGCACAAAGTCAGCTCCCGCAAATAATTGCGCCACGGCCTCAACCCGTTCGAAATAAGGCGGCGTAGGTTTCATAATCCTCCTGGGTGAAAACATTGAAGATGATCCGTTCCAGCCGTCTGGCCGGGCCTGCCAGCCAATCGCCGACGGCGCGTGTGGCCGTCCTGGCGGCGAGCCCCTTTGGAAAACGAAATTCCCCGGTCGAGATGCAGCAAAAGGCCACCGTCTTGATGTCCGGGTGTTGGGCGGCCACCTCCAGGCAGGACTTGTAGCAGGCGGCCAGTAACCGCTCGTCCCTTTCGGTGACGCCATCATATATGACCGGCCCAACCGTGTGTATCACGTGCCGGGCGGGCAGATTGTAACCGGGGGTGATTTTCGCCTGGCCCGCCGGCTCGTCGTGGCCCTGCTTTTGCATCTGCTCGTGGCACTCAAGACGCAACTGGATCCCGGCTGCGGAATGGATCGCGTTGTCGATGCAGCGGTGGTGGGGAACAAAGCAACCGAGCAGTTTTGAGTTCGCTGCATTGACCACCGCATCCGCCGCCAGGGTGGTGATATCGCCTTTCCAGAGGACGAGGTGGTCCCGGAATGGAGTGACGCCTGCCCCGAACGCCTCCCGGATCGAGGGCAGCCGATAGGGTTCGGCAACGGCCACGCCCTCCCGTTCCTCCGCGAGCCAGCGGTCCTGCAACTCAATCAGCCCGGGGCGGGCGGGCCACGGGGGACGGATATTCATGAGCGTCCGCAGGAGATGGCGCTTGCTGGCGGCATCCTCGGGGATCGCCAGGCGTGAATCCGCCCACCCCTCCGCCAGCAACCCGCGAAGGAGCTTGCTCAGAATGTCATCTTTTACCATAAAGTCCATACTGCCGCAGTTCACTGAACCGGCTTCAGCAACCCGCGGGCACCGGTTTTGGCCGCCTCCGATCTGGCCCATGGGTGGAAGCGCTTCCGGGCTCCACCAAGCCCCTGGTTTTTTTGCGTAAAAATCTGCGGACCAATTACTTCTCCTCCCAAAGGCAGTGACACGGTCCAGTTTCGGCAGGATTTCGGGGTTGGTTGCGTGGGGTGTTTATTGCAGCCAGGAAGGCTTGGTTTCCAGTATGACCCCATCGCTCTCGGTGAACTGCACCAGGCTTTTGGCTTCGGTTTGAATGCAGATATACCGAAGGGAACTTTGCTGGTCGGCGGTGATGCAACGCCCCCCAGCGGGATCAACCCGGACCACGCTCCCTTCCCCGACCTCAAACTCATCCCCATCCACATGGAATCGGCCCTTTCCCTTCACCACGAGGTAAACTTCTTCATTCCTTTTGTGGCAATGAACAAACGGCACGCTGGCACCGGGGGGCAGTTCATTGATGGAGATTTCCGAGCCGGTAAGGGCCAGTTCGTTGTGCAGCGTGACTCGTCCCCGCGCCTCGATGTCTCCGACTGACGTTGCCTGGTAGTTCTGGTTCATATTACTTCGTTCTTGTGGGTTTGTTTGTAGTTTATATTGTTACGGTTTGACCCAAAAAAAGGGTTAACTCGAGGTTCCCAGCACGTCCTTCAGCACGTCGGCGATGGTGGTGTGGTCCAATTCCGCTTCCAGCGCCGCCTGGGCTTTTTGATAATGGATTCCGAGACCCCGCTGGATGTTCCTTCCCACTGGGCAGAGCACATTGGGCTGTTGGCTATGCATGGCAAACACCGTGCCGGGCCTAACGATCTGGTAAAGTCCTCCCAAGGTGATGCTTTCGGGTTTGGCCACCAACTCCCAACCGCCGCTTACGCCCGGTTGGGACTTCACTAAACCGGCCTTTCTCAACCAGCCGAGAAGCCGCCGAATCACCACGGGATTCGTGTTCACGCTCCCCGCAATCAACTCGGATGTCAACGGCTGCGGCTGCTGGGCTGCCAGCAGGCACAACACATGAATGGCTACCGTGAAACGACAGTTCACCATAACAACTGAAACAATATAAGTTACGATATGCTGGCTGTCAAGCCTCCGGCATCGCTGAGCCGGAAGGGGTTCACGGCTTTCCCCAGCCCCGCTTCCAGCGGCACCGCCCAGGCCTCACTGGCAGCTTTCACGAGCCACTGCCCGCGAGTCCGTGAACACGAGCGCGGGAGGGGGAAGCTCCCCGCCAAGCCGGAAGCTTCGGGAAAATCAGGATACAACCGCCCAACGCCAAAGCCTTTTAACCAGGCCGGCTCCGTTTTGGATTGCCTGGACGCCACCCGCCCAGCGGCGGGTTCGGGTGAATTATTTCATTGAGAATCCACCGGGCAAAGGTAACCTGCGGGAGTTGACAAAAACGCGCCGCCCGGGATGAGCGGCGCCGAGGAAAGGGAGCCCGCAACCGTGGAGAACAAAGAAAATAACGATTCGCCGGCCGGTGTGACGGCTGGCAAGCCCGACACCGCCGATCCGCGCAACCGGTCGGAATTGGACCGCTGGTTCGATTCGCTGGAGTTTGTGCTGGAGCACGTCCTGAAAAACCAAAAACCGGGGCGCACGTTCGGTTTCCTGAACGGGCTGATCGATCATTTGCGCCACTTGGGCATCAGCGTGCCCCGGACGGTGAGTACGCCCTACGTGAACACCATCCCGGTGGCCCAGCAGCCCGCTTACCCGGGGGACCGGGAACTGGAGCGGCGGATCAAGAGCCATATCCGGTGGAACGCGATGTCCATGGTGGTGAACGCCAACCGGCTGAACCATGGGTTGGGCGGGCACATCTCGTCGTTCGCCTCGAGCGCCACGCTTTACGAGGTGGGCTACAACCATTTTTTCCGGGGCGGAAACGCGGGCCGGCCGGCGGACATGATCTATTTCCAGGGGCACGCCTCCCCCGGCATCTACGCCCGGGCCTTCCTGGAGGGGCGGCTGGATGAGCGGCACCTGCACAATTTCCGGCGGGAACTGGCCGAGGGCGGCGGGCTCTCCTCCTATCCGCACCCGTTCCTGATGCCCGATTTCTGGCAATTCCCCACCGTCTCGATGGGGCTGGGGCCCATCAACTCCATTTACCAGGCCCGGTTCAACCGCTACCTCAAAGCCCGCGGTTTCCTCCCCGGCGAGGAGCCCAAGGTCTGGTGCTTCGTGGGGGACGGCGAATCCGACGAGCCGGAGTCGCTGGGCGCGCTGACGCTGGCGGCGCGGGAGAAGCTGGACAACCTGATCTGGGTGGTGAACTGCAACCTGCAGCGCCTGGACGGCCCCGTGCGCGGCAACGGCAAGATCATCCAGGAGCTGGAATCGGCTTTCCGGGGCGCCGGCTGGAACGTGATCAAAGTGATTTGGGGTTCAGATTGGGATCCCCTGCTGGCGGCCGATGAGAAGGGCTTGCTGCTCCAGCGCATGGAGGAGGCCGTGGACGGCGAATACCAGAAATATTCAGCCGAGGTGGGCAGCTACATCCGCAAACATTTCTTCGGCAAATACCCGGAGCTGCAGGAAATGGTGAACCACCTGGCGGACGCCGCGCTGCAAAAGCTGAGCCGGGGGGGACACGATCCGCAAAAAATTTACGCCGCCTACCTGGCGGCCACCCAACACCAAGGATCCCCCACCGTGATCCTGGCCAAAACCGTCAAAGGCTACGGCTTGGGCGAGGCGGGCGAGGGCCGCAACATCACCCACCAGCAGAAGAAATTGAACGAAAAGGAACTCCGCGAGTTCCGCGCCCGCTTCCAGGTGCCCATCGACGACGAGGCGGTGGTGGATACCCCCTTCTACCGCCCCCCGCCGGACAGCCCCGAGGCCCAATACCTCAAGGCGCGCCGGGAGGCCCTCGGCGGGCCGGTGCCCCGCCGGGAGGTGAAAGCGGAGCCGCTGCCCATGCCCCGGCTCGATTATTACGCCGAGTTTCTGAAAGGCTCGGGCCGCGGCGAGGTTTCCACCACCATGGCCTTTGTGCGGCTTTTGAGCAACCTCTTGCGCCACAGCGAGATCGGCCGCCGGATCGTGCCGATCATCCCCGACGAGGCCCGCACCTTCGGCCTCGATGCCTTGTTCCGGGAGGTGGGCATCTACGCCCCGCACGGCCAGCTTTACGAGCCGGTGGACCGCAAATCCCTGCTGTTCTACAACGAGACCAAGGATGGCCAGTTCCTCGAGGAAGGCATCACGGAGGCGGGCGCCATGTCCTCGTTCATCGCGGCGGGCACAGCTTATGCCAGCGTGGGCGTGAACATGCTGCCCTTCTATATTTACTACTCCATGTTCGGCTTCCAGCGGATCGGCGACCTGATCTGGCTGGCCAGCGACATCAAGGCCAAGGGTTTCCTCCTGGGCGCTACGGCCGGCCGCACCACGCTCAACGGCGAGGGCCTCCAGCACCAGGATGGCCACAGCCAGCTGATGGCCAGCACCGTGCCCACGTTGATGGCCTACGACCCCGCTTTCGCCTTTGAGGTCGCGGTGATCGTCTGCGACGGCCTGCGCCGCATGTATGAGCAGGGCGAGGAGATCTTCTATTACCTGAGCCTCTACAACGAGAATTCTTCGATGCCCCCAATGCCCGCCGGCTGCGAGGAGGGCATTTTGAAGGGGCTCTACCGTTTCCAGCCGGGCCAGCCCGGCCTGAAAGTGAAAGCCCACATCTTCGGCAGCGGGGCGATCCTGCGCGAGGCCCTGCGGGCGCAGGCAATCCTGGCGGAGCGCTACGGAGTATCGGCCGATGTCTGGAGCGCCACCAGCTACAAGCGCCTGCGCCACGAGGCCATCAATGCGCGCCGCTGGAACATGCTTCACCCGGCCGAGCCGCCGCAGAAATCCCACCTGGAAACCGTCCTGGAAAATGAAACCGGGGTGTTTGTGGCGGTCTCCGACAACATCCGGCTGGTCTCCGACCAGATCGCCCCCTGGGTGCCGGGCGGCCTGTTCAGCCTGGGCACGGACGGCCACGGCCGCAGCGACACCCGCGAAGCCCTGCGCCGGTTCTTCGAGGTGGATGCCGAATCCACCGTCATTGCCACCCTCCATGCGCTCGCCGAAAAGGGGATGGTGGAGAAATCCCTGGTGGCCACGGCCATCCAGGATCTGGATGTCCGGCCCGACAAAGCTTACCCGCTGTTTTTTTAATAACCTGATCTGAAATATGGACGTTAAACTGCCTAAACTGGGAGAAGGCGCCGAATCCGGAACCGTGGTCGGCATCCTGGTGAAAGCCGGGGATGAAATTCAAGCCGGCCAGACCATCATCGAATTGGAAAACGAAAAAGCGGTGGCCCCCATCCCGGCGCCCGCCGCCGGCAAGGTGGCGCAGATTTTTGTGAAGGAAGGACAAAGCTTGTCGGTGGGCCAGCGCATCCTGGCGCTGGCTGGGCCGGGCGAAGCCGTCGCCCCGGCGGCGTCGGCGGCCTCCCCGGCGGTGGCTCCCGCGCCCAAAACCGGCGCCAAACCAAAAGCCGCGGCGCCGGCCGCGGAATCCGCGGAACCTGCGCCCGCCGTGGCTGAACCAGCCGCCGCCGCGGACGGTTTCGCCGAGCCGGGCGGCAAAATTGCCGCCGCCCCCTCCCTCCGCAAAATGGCGCGGGAACTGGGCATCGACCTGGGCCGCGTGCGCGGCAGCGAGGCCGGCGGACGCATTGTGATGGATGATGTGCGGGCCTATATCCAGCGGCTGCAGCAGATCGCCTTCGCCCCGGTCAAACCGGCCCCGAGTCCGGCCGCTGGCGCGGCGGCGGCGCCCGCCCCGGTGGAAGCCATCGATTTCGCCCAGTGGGGGCCGGTCACCCGGCAGCCCCTATCCTCCCTGCGCAAGACCATCAGCCGCCGGATGCTGGAATCCTGGACCACCCTGCCGCAGGTGAACCAGTTCGACGAGGCGGATGTCTCCCTGCTCAACGAACTGCGCGCCAAATACCAGGGACCCTATGAGGCAAAAGGGGTTCGCCTGACCCTGACGCCCTTGATCCTCAAGGCGGTGGCGGCGGCTCTGAAAGCCCACCCGGTATTCAACGCCAGCGTGGACGATGCCACCTCGGAAATCGTCCTCAAACAATACGTGCACCTCGGCCTGGCGGTGGACACCGAGGCCGGCCTGATCGTGCCGGTGATCCGGGATGTGGATCAGAAAAGCGTCCTGCAGCTGGCCCGCGATGTCCAGGATCTCGCCGAGCGCACCCGTTCGCGCAAGGTCGGCGCGGAGGAAATGCGCGGCGGTACCTTCACCATCTCCAACCAGGGCGGCATCGGCGGCGGGCATTTCACGCCCATCATCAACAAGCCGGAGGTGGCCATCCTGGGCCTGGGGCGCAGCGTGCTCAAGCCCGTGGTGCGCGCCGGCCAGATCGAGCCGCGCCTGATGATGCCCCTGTGCGTCTCCTACGACCACCGCCTGATCGATGGTGGGGCGGCGGCCCGCTTTGTGGTGCGGCTGGTGGCGGGGCTGCAGGATTTTCCGGAATCGGAACTCAAGATTTAATGGTGCTCAGTTGATCGGACCTCAAGGAAATTGAATTATGCAGAAGATCCATGCGGAAATGGTGGTGATCGGCGCCGGCCCGGGCGGCTACGCCGCGGCTTTTTATGCCGCCGACAAAGGCCGGAAAGTCATCCTCATCGAACAGGAAAAACGGCTCGGGGGCGTCTGCCTCAACCGGGGCTGCATCCCCTCCAAGGCCTATTTGCACGCCACCAACCTGATCAAGGAGGCCCGCGATTGCACCTTCCGCGGCATCACCTTCGGCGAGCCCCAGATCGACTTGGCCAAAATGCGCGCCTGGAAGGAGACCATCCTCGACCGGCTGGGGCAGGGCATCGCGGGCCTGG
>CAIMWS010000102.1 GCA_903845125.1 uncultured Verrucomicrobiota bacterium | reverse complement strand
TGGACCCGGTAAAATGCCCGGAGATGTTCGCTGATGGCTTCGCGAAGTTTCAGCAGGCCCAAGTTGGAGGTGTAACTGGTTTTGCCGCGTTCCAGCGCATAAATGGCGGCCTCCCGGATATGCCAGGGGGTGACGAAATCGGGTTCCCCCACCCCCAGCGAGATCACTTCCGGTCGCCCTTGGACGAGATCAAAAAAGTCCCGTATGCCCGAACGAGGGATGCCTCGCACATGGCTGGCGATGAATTCTTGCGCTACAAATTCGCGGCTCATGCGGCGATAGGCCTAAGACATGTGGGCAATCACGTTGTCTCCGAATTCGGAGCACTTGATTTCAGTGGCGCCGTCCATCAACCGGGCGAAATCATAGGTGACGCGCTTGGAACCGATGGCGCCATTCAGACCCTTGACGATCAAATCGGCCGCTTCAGTCCAACCGAGGTAGCGGAACATCATTTCTCCGCTGAGCACCACGCTGCCCGGATTCACCTTGTCCAGATCGGCGTATTTGGGGGCCGTGCCGTGAGTGGCCTCGAAGATGGCGTGGCCGCTGTCGTAGTTGATATTTCCGCCGGGGGCGATGCCGATGCCACCCACCTGCGCCGCCAGGGCGTCGGAGAGATAATCCCCGTTGAGATTCAACGTGGCGATGACATCGAAATCCTCTGGCCGGGTTAAAACCTGCTGGAGCGTGATGTCGGCTATGGCATCCTTGATCAGCAGCGCGCCACCTTTCAGCGCCTGTTTCTGCTCCAAGTTGGCGGCCTCTTCGCCTTTGGCCTTCTTGGTCCGCTCCCACTGCGCCCAGGTATAGACGCGGGCACCGTAAATGCGCTCCGCCTCCGAGTAACCCCAATCGCGGAAGGCACCTTCGGTGAACTTCATGATGTTCCCCTTATGCACCAAGGTGACGCTGCGGCGCTGGTGCCGCAAAGCGTAATCAATGGCTGCTTTGACTAGGCGGGCGGTTCCCAGGCGGGAGATGGGCTTGATGCCCACGCCCACTTGGATTTCCCCTCCCGCGGCACCCAAGGTGGCGTCCGCCAGTTTCAGGTAGCTGTCCACGGCGGCACGGGTGCCAAACCGGATTTTGGCAAAATCCTTGGGGAACTCGCGCGCGATGAAGTCGAGTATCTTTTGAGCCTCCGGACTGCCGCCCGCATATTCAATGCCGGCATAGATGTCCTCGGTGTTTTCCCGGAAAATTACCATATCCACTTTCTCGGGACGTTTGACGGGCGAGGGCACCCCGGAGAAATATTGCACAGGCCGCAGACAGACATACAAATCCAGCATCTGGCGAAGCGCTACATTCAAGGAGCGAATGCCCCCTCCCACCGGAGTGGTCAGAGGGCCTTTGATCCCCACCAGGAAATCCTTGAAAGCGGTGACGGTTTCATCCGGCAGCCAATTGTCAAATTGATCCTTGGCTGCCTGGCCGGCAAAAACTTCAAACCAAGCCACCTGGCGTTGGCCGGCATAGGCCTTTTGCACGGCAGCATCGAAAACCCGCTGACTGGCGGCCCAAATATCCGGCCCGGTGCCATCGCCCCGGATGAATGGCACTATTGGGTTTTCCGGCACCTGGAGTTTTCCGCTTTGGATGGAAATCTTACCGCCTTGGGGAGGGATTACGTTATTGGCCATAATAATTCTGAACTGGGTATTTATGAGTTCGCGGCAACCAGAACCGGTGCCTGGGATTTGGTGTTGGAGCGGTCGAAAGCCGCCTTGACCAATTGAACTGTGTTTTCAACCGTCAAACCGTATTTCTCGCGCAAATAGTCCACGGTGGAGGCATGCTCGATGAATTGGTCCGGCCACCCGATGCGCACGACCGATGTCGCAATGCCTCTATCGCTATACAACTCGAGCACGCTGCTGCCATATCCGCCAGCCAGGACGTGATCTTCAAGCGTCACCACGACGCTGGCTGAATGGCCAAAAAACTCGGTGATGGGCACATCCAACGGCTTGGTGAAGCGGGGATTGATGACGGCCACATCAAAACCGTCCGCTTCCAGGCAGACGGCCGCTTGCCGGGCCATGCGCAACAGGTTTCCCAGGCCGAACAGCGCCACTTTGGGCCGTCCGTTGTTTTGGAAATGCCGCACCAGTTCCGCCTTGCCAATTTCCAGCAGCTTGGGCTGGTTTTTAATGGCCACACCTTCCGCGTTGCCGCGTGGATACCGGATGAAAACCGGCAATTGCTGCTGCGTCGCGGTAAACATCATATCGACCAACTCATCTTCATTGGTCGGCGACATGGCAATGATGTCCGGCACACTCCGCAGGAAGGAGATGTCAAAAAGCCCGTGATGGGTTGGTCCATCATTGGCGGATAATCCCGATCGGTCCATGCAGAAGATCACCGGCAACTTCTGGAGCGCGATGTCATGGACGATACAGTCAAAAGCCCGCTGCAAAAAAGTGGAGTAAATGGCGCAAACCGGATGAAATCCCTTGGCCGCCAGGCCGGCGGCGAAAAGAGCGGCATGTTCCTCGGCTATGCCCACATCGTAATACCGGTCGGGCATGGCTTTTTCCAGCGTTTTCAAGCCGGTGCCGGAAGGCATGGCCG
>CAIMWS010000101.1 GCA_903845125.1 uncultured Verrucomicrobiota bacterium | reverse complement strand
TTCGGTAACGCTTCCTTTTTCCACTGTTTGCTCATGTGCATTACCACCGATTTCCGGTGTCTTTTTCCCATGAGTCAACGACCCGTTTTGCCTCCTCTCAGATTCAGGTCCCCGGTGTCTTTTAATTTGAGTCAACTCGGGCTTTCCGGTTTTGCCCGAAAATCCTTGCCTTGAGCGGAGAAGGTGGCGGAGGATGATGCCGGAATGGCCGGTGCCGGACAAGGGAAGCCGGCCGGCCTGGCGGTCACGGCCTGAAGGCCATTGAGCGGAACCGAACAACCAAAGAATAACGGCAAAAAATGGTGTTGGATCAATTATTCCTGTGGCACTTGGGGGCGATCCTGGTAATATTCGCCAGCGCCTGCTGGGTCAAGCACAAAGTCTGCCGCCCATTGGAGGATGGCCAGCAATCCATTCTAGGCATTGCCACCCGGTTTGTGGCTACCCTTTTCGCCTTTATCCTCGGTTTCACAGTGGCCATTCTTTGGAAGGATTATCGGGAGGCAGACAAGCGGGTGGTGAATGAAGCCACGGAACTGCGCATCATCTGTAGCCTCAGCCGGGCCGTGGAACAGTCGCAAACCTTGCGGGACCGGGTGCTGGCTTATACCCAGGCGGTGATCGAGGAGGAGTGGCCGGCCATGACCAAGGGGCAGACCAGCCCGAAAGCGGACCAAGCCAGGAACCGATTGTGGGTGGAGTCGCTGGCACTGGCCAAAAAGTACCCCCAACAAAAGTCGTTCACAGAGGCCATACTCAAAGCTCTCGTCCAGTTCGACCATGACCGGAGGGAGCGCATGGCGTTGCTGGAGAAGTCCGTGCATCCGCTGATCTATTACACTTTGATCCTGAGCGGGATTTCAACGATCATCTGCTTCACCTTCCTCTCCGTCAGAAGAACGCAGCTGCAATACCTGCTGGACGCCATCATAGTGAGCGCGGTCGTGTTCAATATCTACCTGGTCTCCGCCATCGACCTGCCATTTTCCGGCACGGGAATCACCGTTTCGCCGAAGCCATTCCTGAATCTGCAGCAGCAGTTGGCCACGGAAATCCCGGAGGCGGACCCAGCTCCGGCTGACAGGAAATGACGGCGTCGGCCAGGGACAGGGAAAGGTTGGTTTTGCCAGCCGAAGGTTCCAGGAAATCCTTGCTTCCGCCACTGGCGCTGCTGGAGGATGGTTCCGCAACGCCGCTGCCTGCAACTTGCCGGGAGCCTTTGGGGCAGGGACGGTGGAAGGGGATCGACCCGATGCACACCTGCCGGGCGCGGCCGGCCCTGCGGGCAGTAACAACGTGTTGCCAGGCCGGCTATACGCAGGAACGAAAGGGCTAAACGGATGAAATGCAAACTGTGTTCGGGAACTCCACACTGGATGCCTGGCCACAATATTTCCAGGACAACGGGACGCCCCCGCCTTTGGGGACGGCGACGGACGGCGGCCTGGTTGCTGATTTTATGCCTCGGGATCAGCGCGGGCAAGGGATCTCCGCCGGAGGGGAATCCAACCGGCAGCCTGCCCATGAATGCGCAACCCAAGACGTCCCCTCCGGCGGGCCCGCCGGCCGCTATCGGCCAGGATTGGTTCCCGCGCCGCCCGGTGACGGAAATGGCGGTCCGCTCTGGAGTGGACTTTATTCCGGCTTTGCGGGGCTACCAGCAAACTACCGAATATACGTGCGGTCCGGCGGCGCTGCTTTCGGTGGCGCTCTACTACCAGGTGACGGGCATTGCCAGCAATGCTACGACGGAACTGCGCATCGCCCGGGAAGCCGGCACACGCTTTCCCGAAAACCTTCCCCCGGGCAGCAAACTGGGGACCAAGCCGCAGGAGATGGCTGCCTGGCTGGAAAAGCACGGCCTGGAGGCGCAGCTCGAGTTCGAGGAAAAAGGCGATGGCTCGGGCCTGCGCCGCCTCCGGGAAAACATCCGGCAAGGCTGGCCGACCCTCGTGGAGTGGATCGATTTGGGCGGCCACTGGGCGGTGGCAGTGGGCTATGATGACCGGCAGAACGCCGATCCCTGGGACGATGTTCTGATCCTGGCCGATCCGTACGACCGGTATGACGATATCCAGGATGGCTATACTTTTGTGAATGCCAACCGCTTTTATTGGATGTGGTTCGACGTCCATTACTTTGACCGGGAAACCTGGCGCACGATGATCACGGTCAAGCCCAAGGCGGCCCGTCCGCAGCCGGGCAATCCTCGCGCGCAGTGACCGTGTGGAGTTTAAATCAATGAAGCCATTCGTGTTTTTTACCTCCCGGGGGAAGGTTCCTGGGAACCGGTTGGGGCGGGCCACCGCCTCCGGCCTGGCCCTGGTGTTGCTGCTGGCCTTGGGCGGCGGATGCCGAAGCAGCCTCCTGGCACCGGCGGCGCCCCCGGAAATGACCGTGGTGTCCGACCAGTGGCCGCCCTACAGCCTGGCTGAAGGCGCGGATCAGCCCGGTTTCACCGTTGAATTGCTGCGGGCCATTTACGAGCCGCAGGGGATCAAAGTAAAATACCTGGTGGTTCCCTTCGAAGCCGCCTTGCGGGGAGTGGAACGCGGACGGTATGACGTTTTCTTGAATGGTGGGGTGCGGGATCTGGCCGGGTGTCTGGTGCCTGCGGAACCGTGTGCCCGGATTCACTTCACGGCCTTCGTGCGGAAAGGCAGTGCCTGGCGGTATGCCGGACCCGAATCGCTGCGGGGGCGGAGAGTGGGCCTCGTGCGGGGCTATCAATATGACCAGGGCGGCCCTCTGGATGGCTGGTTCAAGGCCAATCCCGGTGGTCTCAGGATGGCCTCGGGTCGCACTCCTCTGGCTACGCTCCAGCGCAGGCTTGCGCAGGGTGAAGTGGAGGTGGTCATCGAGGACGCTTTAGCCTTCGCTTGGGCCGCCCGCAGCCGGGGTGGCCAGGAGCTTTTTCAGGCGGCGGGCATGGTGGGAAGCCTGGATTTATTCATTGGGTTTTCCCCCGCTGAAACAACCTCGCAGGTCCGCTCCCGGATCTATGATCAGGGGGTGCGGGATCTGCGGCAGAACGGCCAATTGGCCCGGTTGTTGGCCCGGTATGGCATGGCGGATTGGCGGCCCGGGGAATCGGCGCCTGGGCGTTGAGCGAACCAGCCCATCGCTGAACGCTGAATGTGGATTATTGCCAGACAGTTGAAACGCCATGCCCGACAGCTTGCGTCACGGAGAGTGCCTCCACTCAAGTTCCCAGGTTCATCCTTCAGGAGCAGCCCCGGGTGATTTCAGGCCGGATTTTGAGCTGTGAGTGCCGTTTTTAGCCTGAATCTGAGTTGTGAGAGCTGCGGTGGTGGTTTGTTTTACTTCTCGCTGGAAAATGTCCCCCCGGCGCTTTAATCATCGCCGTTGAGGGGTGACGAGCCGATAATAGCGGGGGCCAGAATCCCGGGAAGGATCCAGCCATTCGCGGGGGCCGGCCAGCGGTTGGGCCGCGAAACCGACCAGGTTGAGCCAGGTCGAGGTCCGCAGGTCGCCGCAGGATTGGATGGAGTAGGAGGTATTGGCGGCCGCCTGAAAAGTGAGCAGGACGCCACCGGAGGCCAGGCGGATGGACGTGAAATCCAGGCGGCTGCGGGCAGCGTGGGGATCGGTGCCGCAGCGGTATTCCTGTTCGTTCGTCAAGCCATCGTGGTCAGGATCCTCCGAGCGGTCGGCGGCATCGTATGGATTCAGCCCGTGGGCCAGTTCCCAGGCATCCGGCATGGTATCCTGGTCGGAATCCAGCGTGGTATTGTCCGGGCGGTTGGCCAGACCCGGGGTGGGGGTCATGGTAAACGACACTATGGCATCCGCTCCGTCCGGGCTGCGCCCTTGGGAGATTCCATCCGCTTGGGTGCCGAAAAGCACGGAATCGATGGCTTGCTGGCTGGCGTCGAAGAGGCCCAGGGAATCCCCGGAAGCACTCAGCTTGAAAGGCACATGATCGCCGCCCAGGGAAGTGTCGCCATCCGCGTGGAACAAGCGCCAGGCATAAGAGCCAGTGCCGATGAAAGACAGGGGCGGCAGGGGATGCCGCCGGGGATCCTGGAAATCGTCGGTCAAGCTCAAGCCCGCCAGAGTTACAGGGAGGGGTTCCGGATTGAACAACTCGAACCAGTCATTTCCTGAAGCGGGTTTGGCCAGCCATTCGTTGATGCGCAGCAGGGAAGGGTTGCCGAGAGACACCGCCAGGTTGGGGCCTTCGGGAGTGGGCTGGGTGAGGGTCCATCCACCGTCCGGCCCAGCCAGGCGCCCCAGGCTGGCATCCGGAACTTGCAGGCCGTAAACCAGGCTGTCCAGCAATTGGCTGTTGCGGGCCGGCGAATCGAAAAGGAAGAGCGTGCCGCCGGTGGCGGAAAGGTTGAAGCCGGTGTTCGTGGCGGAAGCCGGGGAATCGCCATCACAAGCGATTACCAGGTATCCGCCCGCCGCGAGCAGGGAATTGGTGGCAAAGGACCAGCGCCGGGGGATTTGGGGATCATCCGTGAGGCTCAGGCCGGCGAGATCGATCGCCGCTGCGGCGGGATTGTGAAGCTCGATCCACGCTCCCGGGTAGAGCCCCCCCTGGCGGCCCGGCCAGCCAGCCGCCATGATTTCCTGCAAGCGGATGGTGCCGGTGGCTGGCGGTTGGTTGGTGCCCGTGGCGGAGGGATTGGCGCTCCCGGGAGTCAACTGGCTCAGGGCAGTGATGGCCCGGCCGCCATCGGGGGTGCGCCCTTGCGGTTGGTCTGCAGGCTGGGATTCGTAAAACACCATGTCGAGCACCCGGCCCGCAGGATCGAACAAGCCGATGGCACCATAGTTGGGATCGAGCTGAAAATCGAGGGGGGTGGAGTCCCAGGTGGGAACCGGGGTGGCCGTGAACAAGGCAAAACCGCCACCATCGATGAAACTCAGCGGCGGTAGGACGCCCCAGCCCGGCACCGGCTGGGAGTGCCCCGCCAGGCAGACGCCGGCCAGGCTGGCGGCCAGCGGCGAAGGGTTGAATATTTCGACCCAGCCGGGAGAGGCCGCGCCACCGGGGCGAACCAGCCACTCGTTGAGCTTCAGGGATGCGGGGCCGCCGGCCGGGCAGGCCATGTTGGCGGAACCCGGGGTGGGCATGGTCAGGCCCCAGCCGCCGCCGGGCAGCCGGCCAATGGAGCGGTTGGGAAGTTGGCGGCCAAACACCACGGAGTCCACGAGTGTTTCCCCCTGGCTGGCGATGGCATATAAATCCACCCGGCCGCCCTGGCGGTTCAGCTTGAAAGGCAGGCTGGGAAACGCTGCCCCGGGGCCGCCTTCAGGCAATACGAGGAATCCGCCGGGCGGAAGCAGGTGGCCGGGAGGGATCAGCAAGCGGGGGGCATCGGAGGATGCTTCGGACAAACTCAGGCCAGCCAGGTCGAGGGGGGCATCGCCCGCATTCACCAGTTCTACCAGACCGGGATAAACGCCGTCCCAAAGGACACCTCCGGAATTATACGCCAGGATCTCATTGATGCGGATGGGTGGGGCGGGATTGGCGGTGGCGATCTGCCAGGTGCGCGATAGCGCAGCCTGGGGTTGCCAGGATCCGGCCAGATCCTTGCCCTCCAGGTTAATGGTGTGCCTGCCCGGCGGCAGGCCTGCCAGCAGAATGGGCTGGGTGGTGGCCTGCTCCTTGCCCCAGGTGGTTTGGTCCAGGCCCCACCGGATGGTGGTGATGCCTGGCCCGCCTGCGTAGAGCGTGAAATCCCGGCGCTGCGTGGGCAACTCCGGCAGCCCCGATAAACCCAGGCGATTTGCCATCACCGCCCCGAGGTCCAGATGAAAAGCACCGGCCGCCAAGGCGGGGGAATTGGGTTGGGGGGTGAAATCATCCCGGCGCACGAGCCCCTGGTATTCCGCCGCGGGTGCCTGGCGGAAAACCGGATCGAGGAAATAATTGGTGGACCCGGCGGCCAGGCCATCCCGGGCGGAGAGGATGTTTTGGGCCATGGTGATTTTCAGGTCCGCATATTGGGAATCCGTGGTGATATCCCGCGCGAAATTGCGGCTGGTTTCCCAGATGATGTTGTGGGCCAGGCTGATGGCCGAAGCGGGCGCTGGGTTGGTGGCGTGGGGATCTTCCAGCAGCAAGGCCGCCTTCGCCATTCGGAAGAGGGTGTTGTGATCCAGGTCGATCCGGCTGCCGCCCACAGCTTGGACGGCGTAATCGCAATCATGGAAAACATTGCGCACGAGCGTCAACTTGGCCGGTTGGCCGTTGGTGGCACTGGCGGATACGGCGCAGGCAATCCCAGCCTGGTTGGTGGGGGCGCGGGCCTGGCGGAATAAATTCCCCGCGATGAAGGCGGAGACGCCGCGAAGATCCAGGTGCGGGCTGCCGGCTGCGCCAAAATCGTTATCCAGGATCTGCAGAAGGAACTCTGGGGTGCCACCAGGAGCCGCTTGAATGGCGGTGCCGGCCAGGGGGGATCCGGCAAACTGGTTGCTCGCGATGAGGCAGGAACCGGCCGAAGGCAGGCTCCAGAGGACGACGCGCGGGGCGCCCTCCACTGCGGGAAAGGATGAATCGTGGAGGTTGAGGCTTGAGGTCGCGGTGGCAATGCACGTTCCGGGGACATTGGCGAAGGACACATGATCCAGTTCTAATTGCGATTCCAACGCGGAGATGGCGGCCGTGCCCGGGGAGGTGCGGTCCAGGATTACATGTGAAAGGCGTTGGCAAGCCGCCGAGGGGCCAATCAACAGGCCCCTCCAGTGGCCGGAGGCATCCGGCTGCAAGCCCAAGTGGATGGGGGCTTGGGCGGTGCCCAGCGCCTGGATGCGGCCCCGGACCACCAATCGGGCGTTTGGCGAAAAAAAGACCATGGCGCCGGGTTCGATCACCAAGGTGGTATTTTCGGCCACGAGAAGTTCATTGGTCACCAGCCAGGGGGAGCGACTCGCAGACCAGGTCAAGACTTGGTTGGTGACCAGTGGTGGCACCGGATTCAACCATCCCGCATCCTGCCAGACCTCCATCCGGCGTTCTTCAAGCAGATTGCCTGCGCGGTCGAAACAAGTGACCGATACCTGGTTCAACCCAGGCTGCAACGGGCAGTTGGTAGTGTGCCATTGGCCGCGCCAGACCAGCCAATCGGCCGCCACCCCGTTCACCTTGACCGTGGAGCACGTGATGACGGGCGCCTTGCCCTCCAGGCTCAGCGTATTACTGGCGGTACGGTAATATCCATTGACCAGCGGCAAGGTGGTTTGGACGGTCAAGGCTTGGGGGATTTGGGAACGGAGGAATTCCAAGCGGGTGGACCTGAACCACTCCAGCCATTGGAGGTTGAGTTCAGGGGCCCGAGCACCGACCACTTGCTCCACCAAGGAACCAAACGTGTCCGGATTCAGCAAACGCTCCGCATTACCGAGCAATTCCTCGTAATAAAGGGCGGCGAACTCCGGGGTTTGCAGGAAACGGGCGATGCGGGGATTGGCGGTGGCACGCCACAATACCTCTTGGGGATTGCCCCAGGTATCCCCTTGGGCGAGGATGGTATCGAGGTCGTGGGGGACAATGATGCAGCGCGGATCGTTGCGGCCGAAATACATCTTATAATCGTCCCCATAGCCCAGGCCCAGGTGGCCGTTGCCGAGGCAGGTTTCCATGTTCACCACCAGCGTTTCCATCGCGAAATACCGCAGCCACAAACGCACGTTGAGCACCCTCCCGACTTCCTCGACATACGTGGCGGCAGAGGCGTTATCCAGCACCCATGCCAGTTCCACCAGATCGCTCCAATCATCCTCCATGCGGTTGGTGCGCTTGAAATAGTTAACCTGGTAAGGGGCGGGATTGGAGCCGAGATAGGCCAAGTCCGCTCCCGTGCCCGAAAACCGCTTGCACTTGTAAAGGTTGCCATTGGGATCCTCTGGGAAAAATTTTCCGGTGTAAGCTGGATCGGCCACTTCATTGGCCGCATAAAACCCGTAGGAAGGTGGCCCGTCGAAGGCAAGGTTCCGGCCATTGACCCGCAATTGGGCGGGGCGGGAGCCGGCCGCCGGCAGGCCTGAGCGTTGGTAAAGCGCGCTGCCCAATACCTGCAGAAAGGGATACTGGGCGTTCAGGTTGAGGCCTGCCACCCCTTCCCAAAGGCTGTCCTTCTGGAAATTGACGCGAAAGCTTTGGGGCTGCTTGAAGCGGCTGCTGGAGCCGCGGTTGCGGATCTCCACGTTGTAGCGCAACTGCCAGCCCCCGCCATCGTGGCTCACAAAGGTTCCGTTGAACGCCGCACGGCTGTCGGTTGGAAAATCCGTTGGGTAAGGGGGTGGGGGAGTCCCCCGGTTAATCTGTTCCAACTCTGCGCGGTCCGCCGCCGTGAGGATCAGCCAGTAAACCGGGTCCGGGGTGGTTTCCACCGTATCATAAACCTGGTATAAGGCATTCAATCGCTGAACCTGTTCTCCGTCATTGGATGCCGGGGCTGGCCAGGTGCGGGCGAGGCCGTCCTGGTCCACGGCTTGGATATAAAATTCCACCACGGCCAGGTTGGTTTGGGCTGGCAAACGTGCGCTAAACCAGCCATCCCCGGCCGCGCCGTCCTGGTGGAGTCCGTCATCCATCATGGGCAGGATCAGGAAATTGGTGGCGCCATCCAGCCGGTAGTGGAGCCCGGCTGTTATCGCCTGGCCCGGGGCGCTCCAAATCCGGGTGGTGACCAGAACTGATTCAGTGGATTTGGGGAGGGCCGGTTCCTGCCGGGTGCCGGTAATCAACGGGGCGGTATGGGTGGCGAGGACGGAATTGACCCGGCCCGGGGATCCGTTGGTATGGCCGCAAGCCCAATTAGCCCCGAAATCATTGGGGAGGTTGGGATTCACCAATTCCAGAGAGGCGCCGTATTCATCGGCCGCCGACAGCCATTTCCATCCCCGGTGGCCGTAATCGATCGCCGCCCGCACCCGCGAGGCCCATTCCCCGTTATCGGCGTAAGCCACGCGGTCCACTTCCTTGCCATGGCTGTCCACGAGGACCAGCGGTTCGCCCCGGCGGCTGAGATTTCCCTGCCAGGGGCCGGCCAAGTTGGTGACGCCGGGGTGGTTGGTCCGGAAGCAGTCCGGATCGGCCACCACCACGCAATAGGCATCCGGCGCCAGCGTCAGCTCAGGGAAAGTGAATGTGATGCCGGAGGTGAATCGCCATCCGCCCAGAGCAGCGACGGTGTCGCCGGTGTTATGAAGTTCCACATAGGCATCCGCCGCTCGATTGGATAGTGGGTGGAACATGATTTCGTTAATTTGGACCTGTGCCGCACCCGGGGCGGCGCAGGCAAACCAAAGCATCAGGAAAGAAGGCAGGCAGGCCCTTAGTGGCTCACGCAGTTTGGTTATCAACCAGTGGCAGCGCTTGCGCCGAGGCACAGAATGGAATGGGATATCGGGAAGCACAGCTAGCGATGCAAACGAAAATATTGAGGAGCCGCCGCCGGGGCCACGGCGTAGGGGCTGATGGCGCCGGGGATGGCCTGCCAGGGGCCGGCGGGGCCTAAAGCCCAATCCAGGCTCCAGCCGGCTTCAACCCAGTAAACCACCATGCCACTGGGGGCGCGCAGCAGGCCGAGCGTGTTCGGTTTCAAGTCGGCCTCGGGCTTGAAAAAAACTTGCTGCAGGCCGGTGAATTCCGCACCAGAAGGATTGTCCAGGCGGAGGCGGATCCAGTTTTTCCGGTCCACCGAGGGATCGAACGGTATTGGTTTCAGCATTTCCCCGGGCAGGAATTGCAGAGTGCCGCGCCGGGTGGCGCCGGACACCTGGTCCATGGCGTAATCCACCTGGACGACGCGGGTGGAAAAGGAACTCAGGGCCACCGGGACACTGTCATGGAACTGGGTGGCATCGGCGGTGCCGGAGCGCAGGGCCAGCCCGAGGCCCACCAATACGCCGGGCGGGCCGGGCGTGAACGGCGCCAGGCGGTTGGCGTCAGCGGAAGGATTCCAAACCTGGTTGGTGGGATGCATGAGATTGGGCGCGCTGAGGAAATTCCCACGGATATCCATCTGATTGGTGCGCCAAGTCCAATCCTGCCAGGTCATGCCCCAAACATCGCGCTGATTGTATAAAATGAGGCTGTTGGTGACCTGCAGGAAACCGGGATAGCCCCAATTATAGTTGTCGCCAAAACGCAAACCCACGGCGCATCCAGTGGCCAGGATCCGCTGGGCGTGGATGATGGGGCTGTCCGGGCTCATGCCATATCCGGCCTCAATGCCCTGGCCGCAATTCACGATCACCGTTTGGTCCATCTGCGCCAGCCGGTAAGGCCCCGACCAAGCCAGGGCTTCGTGGTAGCAGGCTTCAAACCAGCAATTGGAAATGGTGACCAATCCCGCTGCTCCGGCACCGGCGTCAATCCCGTCATCCCGGGTCCAACCAATGAGTGAATCGCGGATCGTGTGCGGCCCGCCGCCCAGGTAAAGGCCGTCTTCATCGGCGTCGGCGAACTGGTCGGTTTCCGCCGGGAACTCAATCAAGCCCGAGCGGATAATCTCCACTGAGCCTCCCTCGAATTCACCCCCGGTCAGGCAGTGTTGGATGACGCACTGGTCCAGGGTGAGAAAGCTGTCCCAGCCGTTGCCCGCCTGGCCGGAATTAAAAATAAGGAAGGTGTTGGTGAGGGCCGCGTGGGCGCCATGATGGAGCAGGAGGACGGCTTGCTCCAGGCGATGGGTGTATGCAAAATGGTTCTGGAAATAAAGCGGATCTCCGCCGCCGCCAGTTAATATGGCGCCGGTCAGCTCAATGCTGGCGGTGTTGGTTTGGGCTATGAAACCGCCCCAGGGGCGGGCTTCATCCCAAGGCATGAAAACGACCGGTTCGTCCAGGGTGCCCCGGGCGCTGAAACGCCCTTGAACGACGAGGTTCACCCCGGCATCCAGCAGAACAATGCTGCCGGCACCGATTTCCAGGGCTGCGCCGGCCGCGATTTCCACTTCGTTGGTGAGGTGCAGAAAAGACCGGGATGGCCAGGATTTAGTTTCAGAAACTTTGCCTGACCAGGCGGTCCAAGGGGGCGAGGCTTGGAAGGTGATCGACCGCTGGGCACTCAAGGAATGAACTGCTGCCGTGAGGGTTTGGGTGGACTGCACCGAGACCGCGGGCAGCCGGCCGGAGCCAAAACCCCGGCGCAGTTGGATGGTTGCGGAAGTCCCAGTCAGCACTCCCCGGCCATTCAACCAGGCGGGATAGCCATCCGGTCTTTCCAAACGGAGGACTACGGGCAGACGCTGGCCGGTGGGGAAGGCGGCCGGCGCTACCATGACCAACCGCAGGCCAGCGGTTTCCCCGGCTGAGGAATTTATGGGCGGCGGCGGGGTGAACCGCGGCAAGCCCCATTCGGTATTTCCCCGGTCGCTGGCATAGACGATGAACGCCAGATTGGTTTCCACGGTTTGGGAGGAGGCCAGCGCGCTTCTCCTGACACGCAGTTCGTGGTAGTTCGCGTCGGTCACTCCCAGCCAGGCATCCACCGGCACCGTTATGGAATCCAGGCTGGCACTGGTTTCATATCCAGTCTGGGACGGAATACGAAAGGTGATCTGGTCGGCATATACTCCCTGGTTGACCAGACCGTCCACCTGGATGCCTGCGCCAGGATCTGCACCCGGGCACTTAAAAACTAAAACCGCGGTGATCCCTATTCCGGATAATATTCTTGAGATGGCCATGCAGCATTTTAATCGATGCGGATCACGCGAAAATACTTGTTGCGGGCGCTATCGATCGGGATGGAGAAGCTGGCATCGGCTTGGTAGGCAAAGATGGGGGTGGCGTGGGTTTTCCAGACCACATCACGCAGATCCGTTTTGAACTCCAGGCGGTAGTAACAACCCATCTGGGCTTTCCAATGCAGCTTCAATAGGCCATCCGCACACCGCTCACTGGCCGTCAGGCTGGGGCTGTCGGTCACATCGAGCAGGCGCCAGGATTGATATCCGGCATTGGTGATGATGGTTTGGCCGGCATAACCCTCGAAAGAGATCGCGGTTTGCAGAGTTTGCCATTGCGGTTCGGCTGCGCTGGAGTTGGTGATGGCTTCGAGCCGGTAGGAGAAGCCCGGAACGACTTGCCAAGTCAGTATTTGCCCGCCATCAGCCAACGGTTCCACTTTTACCAGTTGCGCCCCTTGGCTTGGCACCCGGCGATTGACGGCACCCGGGGTGGGCCCGCCCAGTGCGATTATGTTTTCCTGCCCATCCGGCCATCGGCCAGAACTTACATCGGAATCCTGCGCGTTGAACTGGACGGAATCCACCTCCACGCCATCGGGGGAAAAAAGGCCTATAAAATCGCCCTTCGCGGACAGTTTGAAGCTGGCATGCAGGCCGCTGTCACAATTGGATCCGGCAAGGCCATCCGCCCAGACCAGTAGATAGCCCCATGGTTCAATAGTGGTGCCCCCAGGAAAGGCCCAGCCAAAAGGATCGGATGGATCGTCGGAGAGGTAAAACCCGCTCAAATCAACCAAGTCCGCACTGGCGTTGAACAGTTCCAACCAATCCTCAAAATGACCGTTCGCGGGATCAGCCAGGGTACTGGTATTGCTGGCCATCCATTCGTTGATGAATACGGAAACCTCATGGAAATCCTGCCTGGCCCCCGCCACAAATTCAACCGGCGCGGACCAATGGCTCCAATTCCCCAGGGAATCCTTCATTTTGACGCGCACCCGGTAGGTGCCGCCAGGATTGAGCTTTTCGGAGGGGATCTGTGCCTGGGGCGAAAAAGAGGTCAACTCCCCACTTTCCCAAACGGGATTGATCTCATACTTCCAAGGCTCACCCGATCGAAAATTGGGGGTTTTGGGATTGGAAATTTCCGCCAGGCGCCAACACATCGCCAAAAAGTGGGCACCGCCAGCATTAGTGCCGGCTTTAAAATCACTACATTGGAATTGCAATTGATTGATGGGAAATCCGGAGGGGCCGATATAGGTTAGTGACGGTTGACCAGGAATCCCCGGTTCAGCAGCCTCCGCGGCCAGGTAATAATAACCATAGCCATTGGGGTCGCCATTGCCCACCTTCCACCCGTCGGTGCCGGTGTCGGTCATGAAATCCTTGATGTATTTTTCAAATCCTTCGTGATCCGGAGTGGCCAGAACGCGTTGGCCGATGACCTGCCCTTGATAGATAAGCGGTACCGGATTCTGGTAAAAACAGCCCCGGTGGAGCCCCGCATTGGAGGGATGATAATCCCACATGGCTTCGTCCACATCCACAAATGAAAGAGGGAATTGGGGCGGGTTGATCAGGCAGGCCAATTCTTCAACCAACTGGCAAGCCTGCCCGCCATAATCGCCCGCATCACTGAAGAGTAAATCGAGCAAATTACGGCAATGGTTTTTAAATTCCTGCAGGATGGCCGTTTGCTTCAAACAATTAGACTGAACCACCATGCTGGACCAAACTTCGTGCTGGATAGGCAGGAACAAGGCGTCCAAGTCCCACGGCACCGGCATCCATAAATCATTCGGAGCGTGATAAAATCCGTGATTCCAGCCATCCCGTAAGTCGATGTTGGAAATGACGCGGTTGATGGCTTGGAAACTGAAAAAACTCCGCAAATCCAGGTGGCTGCGCCACCAAGCCTCAGTTTGTTCCTGGGCGCATTGGCTCACAAAGGTATACCAATCGCGATGATCCAACACTTGCTCTGGTCCTTGGGACTTTTTATCCGAACAATTCCCTGTCAGTTGGTAGAGGTTGCCATCCGCATATCCGTGGGCTTTGAGAAATTGGCCATCCGTGTCTTCCACGGCTTGGTAAAGGCCGCGCAGGTCACCGTCATATTGGTTAACCGGGGAAGCCTCTTCAGGTTGGGAGATTACGCGGAAATGCAGCCAAAAAGTGTCCGATGCCGGTACGCCGGCCAGTTGGTTCAGGCGGAAAGCAACCGCTTCCTCCAAACCGGCCATTCCGCGGTTCATGGGCAGCCAGGGGGAAGCGCAGGCATTCAAGCTGAGCACATGCCAATCTTGGGGAAGCCGGTGTCCGTAATTATCCCGGGGGCCCAGGCTGCGGGCCCGGTTGAAGCGGAATTTCCACTTGTTTTTGCCTGTTATATAGGTGGAACCTTCGCCGCGGTTGGCGAACTCAATGTGATCATAAACGGCCCCGTCGTAAACCAACGTTCCCAGGAATGGCCGGCCATTCCAATCCGGGTAAAATTGGGAATGCTGAACATCTTCATCCGCCGCGATCAGGTGATAAACCGGCAGGGCATTAGCCATGAGGCTGGCAGGAAATTCCAGCACGGGTGTTTCCTCAGGAATCACCGCCCCTTTCCAGGCGGGGACGCCGTTATAACAGAAGTAGGCGAAATTGGGTTGCTCGTCATCGGCGTAGGGCAGCATCACCCGTTGGCCGGAGGCGTTCTGGACCGATATCCAGTAACGGATCAGTGCGCGATGGGTTTGGACCTCGGCGGGAATGATCGCCGAGTATGAGGCTTCGTTGGTTTGCGCGTATTCCGTCCAGTCTTCAGCCATGTCCACTGTGGTCCAGTTGGTTTGGTAGGCAGGGTCGGTTTTTCGAATGTAACCACCCGGCGGTACGACTTGGTAGCTCAATTCAGCGCGGATAATATTAACTGGATCGTGCAATACAACCTTCACGGTCACTTTTTCCCCAGCACGCGGTTGAAGGGGATCATGGAAAACCTGGACGACTTGGGGAGGGGTGGCCGCTGAGTAAACAGAATTGGTGGTGCCTGGGGTGGGTTTGCTGCAGGGAAGCGGCGCATTTTGCAGTTCAGCGTCAAAAGTGAAATCCCAATCAAGCAGTTCATTGTTGAGGGCTTGAATGGCCAGGAGATTCATTCCTTCAACCAACAGTCGCGGGGCGTTGGTGATGGTCAATTCCTCCCAACCCACTTCGTGCGTGATTCCCACGCTATCGTAAGCAAGTTCACCATCGGGTACCCGTTGGCGAGCGCATTCCCGGCCGTTGATCCATACCACAAATCCACCATCAGTCCGCACGCGCAACAATAATTTTTCGGGTATTTCCCCCACGGCGATTTGAAAAGGATGGCGCAAGAATACAGTATTGTAGGATCCGGCCATGTCGCTTAGGGGGGTGTTGTCTCCCCAGAATCCGTATCCCACTGGAGTGCGGCCGGTTAACCAGGTCGCATCTTCCGAGAATTCCTGAGTGCGCCATAGGTCCGGTGGATCGGATACGGCGTTCACGCCTTTGCGCAGGCGCCAATCCCGGTCAGCTTGGGGAATGAAAATCCGGCGTTCAAAAAATGCGCCATCCATTCCTGAAGAGCGCCACGATGAAGGCAGGTTTGGGTCCAGCGATGGATGGATCAATTCCATGGAACTGCCTTCGCCCCGGGCGGCGGTGGGCCAGGGAAAGCCCGAATCGTAGCTGACTTCGCTGGCCTTTTTGCCCAGAGCATTCCTTAAAACCAGTTGGTCACTTTCCGCGCCCAAACGATTAGTGTAAGGCCCCAAGACTTTTTTGGGGTCCAAACCATATTTGGCGCTTAAAAAAGCAGGGTTTTCCGCAATCACTAAAAAACCGCCTGGAGGGATCTCTGTGCCTGCCGGAAGAAGGTATTGGATGCCACCGGATAGGCTCCAATTCGATATTTCAACAGAGTTGGTTCCGGCGTTTATTAACTCAACGAACTCGCCTGGTTCCGTCTTGGGATCCCAATCGTGGCAAATTTCATTGATTACAATCTGGCCGGAAGCCGTAGTAACTGCCACCAAGATAATTAAAAAGTATATCCAAAAATGCCTGCTAAAGGAACGAAAACAATCAGGTATTCTCAAAGGGTGTCCCTTTGCCCTCAACGAACCCATCCCACAGCGAAATCCCCGGATGGGTGCGGTTTCCTCAACTAATTGGAAAGCAAAAAGTTGCATTTAAAAAACACGAAACCATTGGTCGAAAACAATCGTCGCAACTAATCCGCTTCATGAACCCAGTAAGCAGCCATAAATTTCTCCCCGCCCATTTAATGCGCCTGTGAACCGTCAATCCAACTGAAGTAGCAGCCCGCAAAACTTAAAAAATGACCCTGCATCGACAGCGGACTTAATCCGGGCACCCCACCATCATAGACGGAAAAAACAACGTCAAAGTTACATTTCATCACCTGAATTGAATCTCCTGGTTGATGCTTTCTTGGGAGAAAACCGGACCCGTCAATCATAATTCCAATCCTTAAATCAAGTTCCCGCCGCCGCCCCAGATCATTGAAAGCTAATGCACTTTGTAAGCATTAATCATGCCTAAAAAAGGCCTTTCGTGTCTTTTGGCTGCGAACCTGCTGATGGTTGCCCATACCCAATAAAACACCCAAGTGGGTGAATAACCCCACCTAAAGTCTGTTCATTTAACTGCCATGCGTTTATACGCAAGAAATGGGCCAGATCGCCTGACGGTCACCACACTTGAATGGAGTCAGCGCGGAAGATTTGGTCTAATAGTGCCACGTAATCAGGCTCGGGTTCACGCAGGTCGAACACGACGACTCGGGTGATCGCGTGGTCCAACTGCCGGAGCCCCTCTTCCTCGGTCGCCTGGGTGGTTGCGGTGTCTGATTTAATCAACAGGATGGTTTTCATAGCCCCGATGCGGATTCTAGAAGGTCAAAACAAAGTCATAGCTGGCTAGAAAATCTGGAAAAGCATGGCGGGGAACTATCGGGACTGGTTTATCTAACGCGTGAATTTGGTTTAAGTAAGGAGAATCCTGTTGAAGGAAGATGGCATCGGGACGGCTGGCCAAAGCGGGGAAATATTGATGGAAACAGTCTGTATCGATTAAAGCCTCCAATTCATTACCCAAGATGAGAACTGCCGGACCGCAAAGGTATACGGCCGTTTTCACCCTCTGCCAACTTCCCACACCCGTCGCGAGTCGGATGGCTTCCGCCGGCCGCCGGTCGATGCGGGGATCGCTTTTAATGATGATCAGCAAGGATTTGAGATCCATTAGTTGAAGCCCACAAAACGGTCGGTAAGGGCTATGATATCGCTTAACGTGCCAAGCCCGGAGAAAATGGCCTGCTCGCCTGCGGAAATGCCTCGTGCCCGGGCTCCGTAAGCACATGCGAAAAGCCGCATTCCCTGTTCTCGCAGAGCCTGTAAGCGGGGGTCTGAAACCCCCTCAACTGCCTCATCCAGGCAATAGAGATAGACTTCGATGCCCGCGTGCAAGGCGGCTTCGGCCAGCTTAAGACCGTGCGTGAAATTGGCCCGCAGCGGATGAGCCGAAATCATCAAACCGAGTTTCCGGGGCCGATGCGAGGTATTCTTGCCGGAATTTGGTTCACTCATGCCATCATTTTTGAAGGTATTAATCCGGATTGCCTGGCCCCCAAAGCACTTTTTACATCCCGTAATAACAGCTTTCCCCCGACCAAACATTCGGTTTGCTCCCATAGCCGGGGAGATCTTGCGCCACTAATCCTGCCACAAGTGGGGTGAATTGGAAAGCGTATCCAGCAGGCGCGCGTCGGCAGCGGGAAAGGCGTAGGCGGTGATTTCGCCTGGCAAAATCCAAGCAACCGCCTCGCAATGAATCGGTTGCGGTTCTCCGCAAAGCAAAACGCACCGGTAGAATTGCAGATGCACCGATCGCCCCGGGTAATCGTGACGGATGGTGGCGAACAAAGCACCCACTTGGGTTTCGATTCCCAGTTCCTCGCGCAATTCGCGCTGCAGGCATTCCTCGAACGATTCCCAGTTTTCTCGTTTGCCACCGGGGAATTCCCATAATCCCCCGCAATGGTCCTGCATCCGGCGCCGGGTTATGAGCAATTTGCCATTCCTGAATACCAAACCAGCGGCTACTTCGATCATCGGCCGATACTTTTGTAAACAAAACCTTGTTCCTCCATTTCGGAGGGATCGAACAGATTGCGGCCATCGAACATGATCGGATGGGACATCGCCTTGCGGGCGCGTTCCAAGTCCAGGTTTTTGAATTGCGGCCATTCGGTGGCCACCACCAAGGCATCGCATCCTTCGGCCACGGCATCCATGTCTTCAATATACTCGGCTTGAGGCAGTTCGGCCTTGGCCTTAACCATGGCCTTGGGATCGTAAACCCGCAGTTTGGCCCCCTCTTTAAGCAGCCGTCGGCAGAGGTCCATGGCCGGGGACATGCGGGTATCGTCGGTATTCTCCTTGAAGGCGAGGCCCAAGACCCCGATGGTCTTCCCCTTCAAAATCCACAAGGTTTCCTGGATCTTTTTGAAAAACCGATCCATCTGGCGTGAATTGATGAGCTGCACTTCCTTCAACAACCCAAAATCGTAGCCAATTTGCTCGGCGATCTTGATAAAGGCGCTCAAATCCTTGGGGAAGCAGCTGCCGCCAAAGCCTAGCGAGGCGTTGAGGAACTGTCGCCCAATGCGGGAGTCCATGCCGATTCCATTGGCCACTTCCTGGATATTGGCTCCAGAGGCTTCGCAAATGACAGACAAGGCATTGACGTAGGAAATTTTCAGGGCCAGGAAAGAATTGGCCGCGTGCTTGATCAATTCCGCAGAATTGATGTCGGTTACGATGATTGGCGCGTGAAACGGGGCATACAAGTCTCTGAGCGTCTGGACCGGACGCTGCGAGGCTACTCCCACCACCACCCGGTCCGGATT
Organism: uncultured Verrucomicrobiota bacterium; assembly: GCA_903845125.1. Classification (GTDB taxonomy): domain Bacteria; phylum Verrucomicrobiota; class Verrucomicrobiia; order Limisphaerales; family UBA1319; genus CAIMWS01. Next base: position 4,034 of record CAIMWS010000101.1, on the reverse strand, counting down.
CATAAAGTCTTCCACGGCGAAACCTTCGCGCAGGAACTCGGGATTGGACACCACATCGAAATCAACGCGTGACTTGCAGTAACGCTTGATGGTCTCGGCCACCTTTTCTCCGGTTTTCACCGGCACGGTGCTTTTATCGACCACAATCTTATAGCTGGTCATGAACCCGGCGATTTCGCGCGCCACGGCTTCCATGGCGCTCAGGTCTACACCCCCATCCGGCAGGGGCGGGGTGGGAACGGCGATAAAGATGACCAGCGACTCCTGGACGGCTTCCTTGGTATCGTTAGTAAACCGCAATTGTCCGGAAGCTTGGTTTTTGCGGACCAATTCCTCCAAACTAGGCTCGTAAATCGGCATACCCCCGGATTGGAGTAACTTTACTTTCTGGGCATCGCAATCCGCACAGATCACCTGGTGGCCGGCTTCCGCAAAACAGGTGCCCGTGACCAGCCCAACATACCCGGTGCCTATCAGGGCGATTTTCATAGAGAGATCAGTGGCCCGGATCCCAAGTCAGGAGGCTAAACTTTTTACTTCTTGGTGGCTGGGTTTGTTGCAACCACCGGTGGGTTGGTGGTTATGTTCCTGATGGTAGCCAGCTTATTGGTGGAGATTGGGGTGACTGCTGGAGCCGCATTCGATGGGGCTGAAGCGCTGGCAGGCTTGGCGGCCACGTTGGTCGCCGCGCTCTTATTGGCCGCGTTCGTTGCTTCCAAGACCGGCGCCATAGCCGGAGCTTTGACTTCGTTGGTGGCCAGTTGAGGATGTTTGAGCAACAAAGACTCTTTCATTTCCCCGGCCATGGCCGCCCACATGGATCGAGCCGTGCGGCCGCTGGCATCATTGTAGGATTTAAGGGCTTGTGCGGGTTGTTTCTTAAGCTCAAAAATCCTTCCCAACGAGTAGTTTGCCTGGGCGGCGACGGGTTCGTTCGGATAACGTGCCGCCACGTCCTGGTAGGCCTTGGTGGCTTCGTCCAAGCGGTCCAGCGACTCCAGGCAAGCAGCAATGCCGATGGCGGCGGTGGGAATCAGTTTACTCCCCGAGAACTGGGATTGGAACTTTTGGAATTGCGCCATCGCTTCGTTGTAGCGGTTCTCGTTGAACATGGCATCGGCCGCCAGGATGGTGGCGCGCTCCGCCGCCCGGGTGCCTGAATATTTATCCGCTATGGCCAGGAAATCGGAAGGGGCCGGCGGCGAGGTTTTCTCCCCCGACGCCAAAGCGCTGCCAACTTTAAGCAGCGCTGCACTGGCTTCTTTTTCCTTTTCCCTTTTCATATGAACGAAGAGGGAAATGGCGAAACCGGTCAATGCAATGGCCACTGCGGCGGTGATCAACCGCTTCCTGTTGACTTCCAGCCAGGCCAAGAACTCGTAAAAGCCAACAGATTCTGTAATATCCGCACTCATAATATAATGGGGGTTTATCATCAAAGTGAGCGACCAAAAGGCAAGCCTGAATTTATATTAATTTCGCGCTGCCTGGGATTTTTCCCCGGCCGGGGTGATTCTCCTGCATTTTTAATCAGCATTCGGGCAGTTTCCAATCGCCTCGGAACGGGCGAAGCCGCAAATGTTTGTTTGCGGAATTATCGATAAAGCTTTCTGCGGCTGAATCCCACGCCAGTTTTTTGCCCAGCCTGGCCGAAATGTGGGCTAATTGGCATAAAGTATCACCCCGGACCGCCGCTCCGATGTCACTGATCGCCCGGGTGCGGTTCTTGATGGCATCAATGAAATTGCGCGGATGCGAATTGCTGACCGGCAGTTGCACGGGCAGCGCGGGTTCCTGGAACTGGGGATCATCCCGGAAATCCTTGGGGCCGGTGGAAAAGCCGCCTCTCAGCACATGGACCCACGCCGATTCACCAACGAATTTAACACCGTGATTGAATCCAGGGGTGCCGTCACTTACAAAAATGATCGGGGCGGCCTTGGCGAATTCAAAACGCACTTTCCAGTGCAGCATGGTATCGTGACCGCCCTTTTGGGGGAAAACGCATTCGCCTTCCACCGAGGTGGGGCCGGAATCGTCAGCATTGTTGCCCCATTGGGCGATGTCCAGATGGTGGATGCCCCAGCAGGAGATCATGCCGAGGGAAAAGTTGGAGATGCACTCGTGCCGCTCGCGCAGCAGTTTATCCTGGTGGAACGAGGCCCATGGGGCGGGACCCACCCAGCGGTTCCAATCCACGTAATCGGGCACCGGCTGCACGGGATAATCCGGGCCTTCATACCCGGCCGGCACCGAGACATGGATTTCCTTCAAGCCTCCCAAACTGCCGCTGCGCGCCAAGGCGCAAGCCCGGCGGAAACCAGGATCCGAGCGCTGCTGGGTGCCGAATTGGAAAACCACCCCTTTTTTTTGCACTGCCTTGCGCACTCGCTGGGCTTCCTCCAAAGAAATGGCCATCGGCTTTTCGTGGTAAATATGTTTGCCATGGAGGATGGCGTCGATGGCGGGGATGCTGTGCCAGTGGACCGGCAAGGCCATCAACACGGCATCGATCGAAGGGTCGGCGTTCAATTCCCGGAAATCCGCAAATTCCCTCACTTCGGCGGCGCCATACGCCTTTTGAATCGCCTGCCGGGCCTCGGCCAGGTGGCGCTGGTTGACATCGCAAAGGGCGGTGACCCGCACATCTTCGTACCGCAGGAAGATATTCATGTCCGCCATGCCCTGCGAACCCACGCCGAGCACTCCCAGGTTGATCCGGTTGGAAGGTGGAGTTTTGCCCCCGGCGCCCAGCACATGCGCCGGCACGATCCAAGGCGCAATACCGGCGCAAAGCATTGTTTTCAGAAAAGCGCGGCGGGAAGGGGTGGCTGGGATTTGATCGATCATTTTCATATAATTTCCACCGGGAATGAGTTTTTGTTCAGTCGTTTTGTTAAAATTTGCCTGAACGCAGGCGCATCGCCAAGCATTTCCAGCAAAAATCAGGGCGGTTGACAAAGCCCGATTTTTGCGCACTGTAGGGGCGATTCGAGCTTGGAAAAACAACGGTTTTGATGAAATTGGCAGATTATTATCGGCGGGGCTCCCTGGCGGTGTCTTTTGAGGTGTTTCCACCCAAACTGGATACGCCGCTGGAAAGCATTTTCGACACTATTCGGCTGCTCAAGGAATTGAATCCTTGTTTCATCAGCGTCACCTATGGCGCCGGTGGTTCGCAAAAGGGGCGCACGGTCGAGATCGCTTCGCGCATCCACAATGAATTCCACTGCGAGGCCATGGCCCACCTGACCTGTGTGGGGCATTCCCGGGAGGACATGTGCCAGATTCTGGATGAACTCGAGGCCGCCGGTGTGCAAAAGGTGCTGGCTCTCCGGGGCGACCCGCCCCAGGGACAGCAGGATTTCGACTTCAGCAAAGGCGAATTCCAATATGCCAGCGAATTGGTCCAGTTCATCCGGGAGCGCAAAGATTTCTCCATTGCTGCCGCGGCTTACCCTGAGGGGCACCGCGCCTGTCCCAGCATCGACCAGGATTGGCGTCACCTCAAAGCCAAGGTCGATGGGGGGGTGGACCTGCTCATCACCCAGCTCTTTTTCGACAACCGGATCTTCTATCATTTCCTGGACCACGCCCGCGCCATGGGCATCCAATGCCCGATCGTTCCCGGCATTATGCCCGTGTTCAATGCCCGGCAGATCAAGCGCATCCTCAGCTTGTGCGGCGCTTCCATGCCCGCCGACCTCCTGCTGATGACCGACAAATATGGCGACCAGCCAGAGGATATGCGCAAAGCGGGCGTGGAATATGCCATCCGCCAGATTGGAGATCTGATTCGCCACGGAGTGGATGGCATCCACTTGGAGCCTATGAACAAGCCGGACCTGGCCCGCGAAATCCTGCGTGGCGTAGGCTATTTGGGGTAAAACTGAAGCCCTAAGCGCAATGCCGTTTAGAAAATCATGAAAGAATCCGGGATATTTCATATTCGGGAGCCCCTGTTTGATATGAGTTTTCAAGCAGGCGCGGCCAACTACTGACCGGCTGGCGCAAGGCGCGAGGACAGGAGCGCT
>CAIMWS010000100.1 GCA_903845125.1 uncultured Verrucomicrobiota bacterium | reverse complement strand
CGGCATTCTGGGTTTACATCCTGCAAAACCCGCAGGGAACTTATTACATGGGCCAAACCGATGACTTGGACTGCCGCCTGGCCAACCATGGGACTTACTCTCCGCAACCGTCGGAGGAATTCCTTTGTTCGTTTTTAATCGAGTTCATGATGCTGGTGGATGTAGCCATTCCGTTGCCCATCCGCCAGCATTCGTGCCATCCATCACTAATTAATCTTGGATTTGGCTGTTTTTCGGTGAAAAATGACGCCATGTCAGTTAAACGACCACGTCTTTTTTCGAGTCGACGGCGGCAACGCATCGAGCCGGTAATGACCAAAATGAACATCCACATTCTGCCCAAGGTCATCGCCCTCTTCGCGGCAGGCATTACCTTGGGTGCCATCCGAGCTTTCGCAGATCCCGGCGACCTGGATCCGACGTTTGGCACCGGCGGAATGACACACAAAGTGTATGGCGAGCACTCGGGTGGCGTGAACGGCATCGCCCTGCAAAGCGACGGAAAGATGGTCGTGACTGGATTTGCTAATCTGATCCCGTCTTACCTATTCACGACCGTGCGGTATAATCCCGACGGGACGCCGGACGAAAACTTCGGCTCTGGGGGATTAGTGCTGCAGTTTATTGGCAGCGCGAATTCCTACGGGTCAGCCGTGGCGATTCAGAAGGACGGCAAGATTGTAATAGCGGGTTTTTATGACGCGCCCGAGAACGCCGGCTTCGTGGTGCGCCTTCAATCCAATGGTTCCTCGGACCCCACATTTGGCGGGGGCGACGGCGAACAGCGGCTGTTTGGGCTGGCTCAGGTCAGCAGCATGGCGCTGCAAATTGACGGAAAAATCCTGGTGGCTGGAGGGACGGGCTACGCATTCGGGCTGTGTCGTTTGAACGCAGATGGCAGCCTCGACGGGAGCTTTGGCAGTCAAGGCTACACAGCGGCACGTTTTGGTGACGATTTTTCGGACGGGCACCGCTCCTATTCTGAAGCCATGATGGTGCAAAGCGATGGCCGGATCGTGCTGGCGGGCTGGCTTCAGGTCAGTGGGCAAAAGAAATTCGCGCTCGCCCGGTTTCTTCCCGACGGGCAATTGGATGTGACATTTGGGGCCGGGGGATTGATGACCGTGAAGGTCGGTCAGGGCGACAACGGCGCCAACAGCGTGGTGGTGCAAGGCGACGGCAAAATCCTGGTCGGAGGCTACGCAGACAACGGCAACGGCAAGGACTTCGCGCTGGTGCGGCTGTTGCAATGGGGGCTCATTGACGTGACGTTCGGAACGAATAGCGTCGTGGTCACTGACTTCGATGGTTATCAAGATGGATGCACCAGTCTGGCCGTTCAGGCCGACGGCAAGATTCTGGCCGGCGGCTACCAAAACTCCTACTACTCTGGCCTCGCCCGCTACAATTCAAACGGAAGCCTGGATCCCCGCTTCGGAAACGGAGGCAAGGTGAAGGGAAACGCCTGGCTGGTCAAGAAGGCAAGCATCACGTTGCAGAGCGACGGCCGGATCCTGCTCGCGGCAGGCAACGACTTCACGGTGGCACGTTATCTCGCGACGGGTGAGCCTGAGATCGCGGTGGAGCAACCCGCCGGCGACGATCTCACCAATGGCAGCGCGAGGGTTGACTTCGCCAATGCCGAAGTGGATCGCACCCCGACCATCCGCACCTTTACCGTACGCAACGCGGGCACGAGCAGCCTGAAAGGGCTGGCGATCACCAAGGATGGCGCGAACGCCGGCGACTTCACGGTGGGCCCTCTGGGCGCCACGAATCTGTACATGGGCTCTAACACGACCTTCACGGTGGTCTTCTCGCCCAGCGCGCTCGGGGCTCGCACGGCAGCGATCCACATTGCCAGTAACGACCCGGACGAGAACCCCTTCCACATCGCCCTCGAGGGAACAGGTGTGCCTCCATTGACAATCGTGACCGCCAGCCCCTTGCCCCCGGGAACGGTTGGGGGACCCTACGACGTGGCCTTATATGCAAGCGGAGGCACGACGACCTACAGGGCTTGGTCCATCATCGACGGCAGCCTGCCTCCAGGCCTGAGCCTGAGCGGCACGGGGTTGTTCAGCGGCACGCCGACCACGGCTACGAACACCAGCTTCACCGTGCGCGCCACCTGCGGCGGCGCGTCATCCACCACGAAAACGTTCGATCTGAAAATCTTGGGGCCTTCTGATCCCGGCGCGTTGGACCCGACGTTTGGCAGTGGCGGCACCGTGGCTACGCCCCTGATCGGATCGGATGACCACGTGGGTGGCCTGGCTCTGCAGGGCGATGGCAAACTCGTCGTCGCCGGGAGTTCGTTTAATGGCAGCAACTACGACTTCGCCGTGGTCCGCTACAATCCCAGCGGCACGTTGGACACTTCCTTCGGCACGGGCGGCAAGGTGGTCACGCCCATCGGCCCGGGTGACGCTCGCGGACTAAGTGTGGTGCTGCAGCCCGATGGCCGGATCCTGCTGGGAGGTTATGCACACACCAATACCAAGGTGGATTTCGCCGTGGTTCGTTACCATGCGGATGGAGCTTTGGATACCGCGTTTGGCAGTGGCGGCAAAGTGACTACCCCGGTCAGTACGGGCTCCGGCTGGGGCAACAGCGTGACCACCCAGAGTGACGGCAAGATCCTGGTGGCAGGCTATGTCGGCTACCCGGAACGATTCGCGCTCGTTCGCTACAACGCCAACGGCAGCCTCGACACTGCTTTCGGGAGCGAAGGGGCGGTAACCCTGGGCATAAGTCGCCGCAACTTTAGTCAGGGTGTCGTCGTGCAAGAAGACGGGAAGATTCTGCTGGCCGGCTTCTGCGAGAACCAGAATGGCTCGACCGATTTCGCGCTGGCGCGTTATCTCTCGGATGGAACACCGGACTCCACATTCGGTACGGATGGCAAGGTGGTGACCCCCGTAGGCATCGCCAACGATTTTGGTTGGAGCGTGGCCGTGCAAGGCGATCGCAAGATTCTGGTGGCAGGATCGGCTGACACCACTGGCAATGGGCACTCCGACTTTGCCCTGGTCCGCTATCTCCCGGACGGGAACTTGGATGCCAGCTTCGGGAGCGGAGGCAAGGTGACCACCGACTTTGCCAGCGGTTTGTCCGATTCCGGCAACAGTCTGACCCTACAAAGCGACGGCAAAATCGTCGTAGCCGGGAGCTGCGACAACGGTGACAACATGGATTTCGCCGTGGCACGCTACCTTGCCGACGGAAGACTGGATGCCAGCTTTGGCAACGGCGGCAAGATCGTCACGCCCCTCGGCGATACCAACGACTACGGCCGGGCCATCGTGGTTCAACCGGACGGCAAGATGGTCGTGGCAGGCGATTCTTACCGAGGCACCAACTCGCATTTCGCCCTGGTGCGTTATTCGGGAACGACGACGCCCGAGATCGTCGTGGAGCAACCGGCGGGCAACAACCTGACGGATGGCAGCTCCACTGTCGATTTCGGCAGACTGGCGCTCGATGGCGGACGGGCCACCTGTTGGTTTAGGGTGAGGAATGCCAGCACGGCCACGCTAACCGGGTTGGCGGTGAGCCTGGATGGAGTGAACGCCAGTGAATTCAGCCTGGGTCCCCTCGAGGCCACCACGCTTGGTCCGGGCGGCAGCACTACCTTCGCCGTCCAGTGTCTGCCCAACGCGCCCGGATTGCGCATGGCGGCGATTCACATCGCCAGCAATGATGCCGATGAAAATCCGTTTGACATTACGCTCACCGCAACCGGCGTTATGGTCCCGCAGATAACCACCACCAGTCCGTTGCCATCCGGCATGGTTGGAGTGGCCTACGACTTCACGCTGCAAGCCCGAGGTGGAGCAACGCCCTACACCTGGTCCCTCTACAGCGCACTACCTGCGGGGCTTAGTTTTAGCACAAACGGAGTGCTCAGCGGCGTGCCCACCACCGCGCTAACCACCAACTTCAACGTGCGGGTTTTCGGCAGCGATGGCCTGGCATCGTTGAAGGTGACATTCGCCCTCACGATCCTTCCGGCGTTCCATCCGGGCGACTTGGATCCCAGCTTCGGCATTGGAGGCCAAGTGGTCACACCCATTGGCAGCGCGGATGATTTCGGCTGCAGCGCGGTTCTACAGCCCGACGGCAAGATTCTGGTGGCGGGTTATTCGGTCGTGGGCAAATACGAAGACTTCGCTTTGGTGCGCTACCTTTCCGATGGCTCCCTTGACACCTCTTTCGGGAACGGGGGCAGGGTGACCTCGGGCTTACCCCTTGACCGCGACTTTGGCAGAAGCGTAGCGCTGCAGGGGGATGGCAAGATCTTGCTGGCCGGCGAAGCCTGGAAGGGCGGCAGCTACAAGTTTGCGCTGGAGCGGTACCAACCGGACGGCACGCTGGACAGCGCGTTTGGCCAGGACGGAAGGCTGACAAACTCGATTGGCACGGGCAGCTACTGCAAGACCGTCATGGTGCAACCGGATGGCAGAATCGTGCTGGCGGGGGAGGTGAACGCGGGAGGGATTGATTTTGGCGTGGTGCGCTGTCTTCCAAGTGGTTTCCTGGATCCGGTGTTCGGCTCTGGTGGCGTGATGACCACCGACCTTGGTTGCACCCCTAATTTCGACTACGCCCAGGGGGCAGCCCTGCAAGCCGACGGCAAGATTCTGGTGACGGGTTATGTCTACGGCACGAATCTCAGCGACTTTGGTTTGATACGGTATCTGGGCGAGGGGATCCTGGATACGTCCTTCGGCAACGGGGGTATCGTCAAAACTTCGTTCGGCAACTCGCAGGACCTTGCCCGGACCGTGGTGATGCAGACCGACGGCAAGATACTCGTGACAGGCGAAGTCGGCCGAGACTTTGGGTTGGCGCGCTACCTTGCCAATGGCTCGCTGGACGCGAGCTTCGGCAACGGGGGCAAGGTGATCACCGCGATTGACCGGTACGAGGCTTTCCCCAGGGGAATGGCAGTGCAGAGCGATGGTAAGATCGTGGTAGCCGGCTACACCTCAAACGGTAAGGACAATGACTTCGCGCTGGCCCGTTTCAACCCCGACGGAACGCTGGATGTCTCCTTTAGCGGCGATGGCAAGCTCCTGACTGACATCGGTGGTGGGCAGGATCGGGCACGGAGCGTGTTCATACAACCGGACGGCAAGATCGTCGTGGCGGGCGAGTCCTACAACGGCACCAATTATGACTTCGCCGTGGTTCGTTACCTCGGATCACTCGAACCTGAAATTGCGGTGGAACAACCGGCGGGCACCCAGCTCACGGACGGCGGCACCCGCGTTGCCTTCGGGGCGGTGGCTCTGGGTGGCACGCCGGCCGTCCGCACGTTCACAGTGCGGAGTATCGGCACGGCCAGCTTGACCGGCTTGGCGATCACCAAAGACGGCGTGAATGCCGGAGACTTCGCCGTGGAGGCGCTCCCCACCACCAGCCTGGCGCCGGGCGCCCAGGTGAGTTTCAACGCCACCTTCACACCGGGTGCGGCAGGCGCGCGTACGGCGGTGATCCATCTTTCCAGCAACGACGCCGACGAGAGCCCCTTTGATATCGTGTTCACCGGGACCGGTGGCAGCGATACTCCGTTGCAGGCCTGGCGCCAGGCGCACTTCGGCAGCCCTGACAACGCCGGCGACGGTGCTGATGCGAACGATTTCGACCGCGATGGTTATGTCAATCTTTTGGAATACGCCAGTGGTGGCAATCCGAAGGCTCCCGATGCGGCTGCCCTTCGCCCAACCGGGACCTTCGCCGAGGGCAAGTTCATCTATACGTTCTTATGCGATGCGCGCTGCACGGACATCACCTACTCGGTGCAGTTCGCCACGATGCTGGTGACCGGTTCCTGGACGGACCTTGCCAAGAGTGTCGGCGGACTTCCAGTCTCCCCCGAAATCAGGACGCCCGTTGGGCCGCTTTGCGAAGTGTCCGACACCGGCATCGGATTGCGCCGAGTCACCTTGACTATTTCGCCTCAAAAACTGGGCAATACGCAGGGCTTCATCCGAGTCATAATCCATCAATGAGACGCCGATAAGGGAGCGCCAGAAGAGAAACAACCCGTCCCAAGGCACCTGGCAACTCCGGACGCCCGCGACCGGCGGCTTGCCAGACCCGCGTCTCTGGTGCGACAATCGCACCCAGCGGTCGAAATGCTCAACGTTATGCAGGCAATCGAAAAACCCATGGTGGGCGATTACGAAATCGTCGACACCAATGCCGACAACATCGGCGGTTGTGGCATCTGCCGGTACAAGAGCGCCAAAAACGAAGGACGGCGTCGCAAATTGGCCTGGCTCAAGGAGCGCTACCCGGAGGGCCTAAGGCACAAAGTGCTCCGTTCACGGAAATTTGGTGATATTGGGATGATTGAGTACGTCCCTGGCCATCAGGCGTGGAGGCCGGTGGAGGCTGAGGATTACCTGGTTATCCATTGCTTGATGATCGAAAGTAAACACACGGGGAAAGGACTTGGCACGCTCCTGTTGAATAGTTGCCTGAGGGACGCGAAGAGGAGCCACAGCCGAGGGGTCGCAGTGGTGGCCAGTGCCGATAGTTTCATGGCAGGAAGGGATCTCTTCATCAAAGCGGGTTTTGTCCCGGTGGACAGCTTCCCTCCCTACGAACTGCTCGTCAAGAAACTGAAGGAAGACGCCCCTGATCCTCGATTTATCGTCGAAAGGGAGCAGCTATTGAGAACATACCAGCAGGGCCTCACGATTTTGGCTGCCGATCAGTGCCCGATGGTCCCCAAATGCGTGAATGACATGGCGGCGGTGGCCAGAACTTTTGGGTTAGAGCCGAAGGTGGTTCCTGTCAGGAGCGCCAAGGCGTCCAGGAAGCTCCCTACGCCCCATGGCATGTTCAGCATCATTTACAATGGAACGCTGATCGTGGACCGTCCTGTCAGTGGAACGAGATTCGCGAGCATTATGAGCCAGGCGCTCGGATCCCCACTGACCGGCCCGGCCGCTGTCAGCCGCATGCGGCTGGCTCGGCAAACAAAGTAGCACACGACAGCCCACCCGTCTGGCTGCGGATGTGGCACATGAAGCTGGATCGTCTCGTTTTCACTCGAACCCGCCACGACCCCCAACACCCCTTTTGATTCCAACCGTCACTGGTCATCGAACGCGCTGCCGCTGACCACGCAACGGGCTGGCGTGGCCGCTTTGCCGCCGGCCACGCCGGAGGGGATGGCCAACCAGCAACCGAGTCCGAAGTGGTATTCGCTCGGTATCCCCAATTTTGTTGTCGGATTTTTGCCCGCTGCGGCTTTAATGAATTAGTGGACGATGATTTTCAACGGCTGCGCCGCTACGCCACGGAGCGCTGTAAGGCGGTCTTCGCCGAAGGGGCGCGCCGGCACGCCGGTCTGGTGCACGCGGCGGCCCTGCACCGCCTGCACTGGCACCGCCACGCTGGTTGCCACTGCTGCCACCGGCAAAACAGCCATTCCCGCCCTGCTTATGAATAAAACCAAAATCGCCCTGCTCACCGGCCTGGCCGCCGGCCTGGCCACCCCCGTGGTGAGGCACTACCGCCAGATCGGTCAACTCACCGCCGAAAACCAGGCCCTCCGCCAGGAAATGGAAAAATCCCGCGGCGAGCGGGAGGCCCTGGACGCCGCCAACGAGCAACTGCGCGGCAGCCGGGAGCGGGCGCAGATGGATTTGGACGAACTCGTGCGATTGCGCGGCGATGTCACCCGCCTGCGCCTGGCCCTCGAGGCGGCCACGAACCAGGCCCCGAAGGGAGCCCGGGGGCGCGCGAAGGAACCGGCCGACGACGATCCGGGCCAGCCCCGCCTCACCACCTTCTCCGGAACCGCCCGGGCATCCCTGGCGCGCGGGCAGACGCTGGTCATGGGGGGCTGGCCGACGGCACCGGGCAAACGCACGCTGATGTTGCTCACCCCGGAGGCCGGCGCCACCGGCAGCCAAAACACGGTCTTGGTGGGCAGCCTTTACGTGCAGGTGCCGGAGGCCATGCTGTCGGAAACAGGCTGGGAATCATTCCGCTCCCTCTCCCCGGAGGCTTCGCCCTCCGGGGTGCTGGCCGCGGAACAAACCAAGGCATTCATGGAAGCCCTGGAAAAACGGGATGGCGTGGAGATCCTCTCCGCTCCGCGAGTGTCCACTCTGAGCGGCCGCGAAGCCTGCATTTCCATCGGGAATGCCAATGGTCCGGGCCTGACGGCGACGTTGCTGCCCGTATTGTCCGCCGATGGCCACACGGTGGACCTCAGCGTTTCCAACTCCTTATCCACCCTGGAGGGCAACCTGACGGGGAAAAGTGGGACCGGCCCGGATGGTGCAGCCCAAAAAACCAACTCCGCCGCGCCGGGTCCACTGCCCCCGCCGCGCCCGAGTCCTTGAGCTTCCCAACTCGCGGCAAACAGGTCCAGTTTTCAAAAGCCAGGCTGGAAGCGGGTCCGGCGGTTTGAGGCGAAGCCGCTGCTGCCGGCCAAAGCCTTCGTCAGCGGTTTCATCCAGCGGCAGAGGCTGGACATGCTCACCGGCGAACTGCTCACGAAGATGGTTTTCACGCCCGGCATGGGCCTCAACGTCCGGCTGGTGGTCCGGCAGTTCGCGCCACGCCCGACACCCGCACTGTTTCGCCAGGAAATCGCGATCGCCCCGGGCGCCAGCCGCCATGGCGGGATCTGCTTTCGATCTGCTTTCAAATTGATTTGGGCCGGCAAAACCGCGAGGCTGCCGGAAAACCGGAACCGCCCGAGCGCAGGGTGCCTGGGGCTGCTTCGGGCTGAACCATGGGCCAGGGCCCGTTATTGATCGGATTGAAAATGAAAGCCAGCGACATTACACGCAGGAACTTCCTCAAAACCAGCGCGGCCGGCGCCGGCGCG
>CAIMWS010000099.1 GCA_903845125.1 uncultured Verrucomicrobiota bacterium | reverse complement strand
TCTATTTATTGAAGCAGTTTCAGGGCCATCTGCGGGGTGCTGTTGGCCTGCGCCAGCATCGACGTCCCCGCCTGCACCAGGATGTTGAACCGCGCCAGCTCCGTGCTCTCCTCCGCCACATTCACATCCTTGATCCGGCTGTTGGCCGACATCAGGTTGTCCTTCAAAATCGCCATCTGCCCGGTCGTTTGCGTCAGCCGTGCGATGTTCGCCCCCACCTGCGCCCGGTCCGTCGCCAGTTGGTCGATGGCCGCCTGCACCGCGTCCAGCGCCGCCTTCGCCCCGCTCGCCGAACTCACCCCGATCCCCGTCCCCGTCGCCGTCGCATACGCCACGGAGGCCAGGCTCACCCCCGCCATCGCCCACCCCTGGCCCACCGCCGTGGCCAGCCCGTTATCGCTGTCGATCGTCACCTCCCGCGCCGTCCCGTCGAACAGCGACACGCTGTTGAAATTCTTGTTCCCGATGTTGGTGATGTATTCCTGCAGCGTGGCGAACTCCGTCTGGTACTTGTCCCGGTCCGTGTCCGTCTTGGTGATGTCCTGCGACAGCATGGACAGCTCGCTCATCCGGTCCAGCGCCGTCTGCACCCGCTGCAAAAAACCGTCCTGCGTCTGGCTGTAGGCGATGGCGTTGCTCAAGTTGCTGCTGGCCGCCCGCAGCCGGCTGATCTGCGCATCAAACCGTGCGGAGACCGCCATGCCCCCGGCGTCATCTTCCGGGGAAATGATGCGCGAACCCGACGACAAGCGCGTCAGGGACTTGTTCAGCCGCACCGATGAATCATTGAGCAAACGCGCCGCGCTGGCGGCCGCAATATTCGTATTGATAACCATAACCGACTCCTTCCATGAGTCACCCCGTACGGGGGTTTTTTCTTGCAGCATCCTTGCCGCGTAGCGGGCTTTTCATTCCGGGGGCGTCCGCTCGGCCCCGTTGGCCCTTGCAGGCTGCCAACCGCCTTTTCCTGCTTTATTTATCGGCGCCCGGCGCCAAATCTTTAGCGGTAAAAATGCAACGCTCCGGACGGCCTGGCCCGGGCCGGAAGCCACGGTAGCCGGCCGACCTGCGGGCAGGGATCACACAAAGGAGGCCCGGATCACGTCCCGCAAGCGGGAATGCAAGAGGTTGCGGGCCACCAGGCCCAGGGTGCTGGCGCCGGCGAAACCCATGATCAGCCAGATGCCTCCCACCGAGGAGAGGAAACTGCCGGGATTGGATCCAAAGCCGATAAACAGGAGGGAGAGCAGGATCGGGCTCAGAGCAATCATCAGGGTGGTGATGACCGCCCGGTGGACTTTCCGGATCCGCATGGAAATGGCCAGGCCAATCCAGACCAGGGACCAGAAATCGACCAGCAGCAGCAGGGCCATGAATACCAGCGGCAGGGCAAACTGCCAGTTCATCGTGCCCCGGGCAAAAAAGGGCAGAACCGCCGCGATGTTCAACAAGGCCAGGAGCCAAAGCGGCCGGTAAAAAACCGCGCGGAATCCTTGCCAATGCCCATCCGCCACGGATCGGTTATCCAGCGGCGACACCATAAACAACTCCATGAAACCGGACATCCGGGAATCCGTGACCGAACGGCAGACATCCAGCACCAGGAGCAGTTTGAAACCGGCATTGACGGCATAAAGCGCGGTCAACCACCTGGAAAAGAAGAAAAACACCTGTTTTGGGTCCAGGCGGTCCAGCTGGAGGAGTTGGTAAACCAAGTAGGCGGTTCCCACCCCGAGCAGCCCATAAATCCAGCGGCTGGACCAGTGGTGGCGGGTGATGAGCCAGAGCGCCGGGTTGAGATCCCGGGTGGCCCATCCGGCCCGGGCGTCTTCCCGCGTGGCCCGCCCGGGTGCCGGCTGGCCGGCGCCGGATTCGTCATCCGCAAACCGGCGCCGCTGACGTTCCAAGGCCCGCCATGCCCAGAGGAAAAAGAGCAGGATCGAAACGGCCACCGCGGCCACTGAAGCCCAATAATTCAGCGCGTTGCCCCCGGAATGATAGGTCTCGTCGAAGGCCGCGTTGAAGGCGCAGGCGGGGCTGATCCAGAGCCAGCAGCCGGTGGGCGGCGCCGCAGGATTCACGGCCGAGAGGCCCAGGGTGCTGAGGAAGTACGGTCCGCCAGCCTGGCCCGCCAGCAGGGCGAAGGTGGCGAAAAACGCCAGGCGTGAGGTTTTGGCGAAAGCGGAAACACACAGGCCCACGTTCAAGGAATAGAGAAAAGTGGCCACACAGGCCAGCCATACCCGACCCATCTCCCCGGAGGTGATTCCCCCCAGCAGGAAGGTCAGCGCCAGCACCGGGGCAATCCCGAGCAACCCGTAAAAGGCGTGCAGCGCCTGGGAGGCCAGCTTGCCGAAGAGGATATCCAGGCAGCTCAAATTGGTCAGGAACAACAGCCCCAGGGTGTTTTCCCGCCGTTCGTGGCCCAGGCTGTCGGCCGTGATGAACAAGCCTGCCGCCAGGCTGAGAAGGAACGCAATGGACGATAGGGAGCGGAACAGAACCAGGAAGCCGTTGACCGCCCCGAGGCCAGGGTTGGCGCCCGGCAGGTTCATGAACCAGAGCAGCAAGGCCCCGCCCGCGATGCCCAGGCGCAGCCAGTAGGTGGCCCGGGCCCGACCTTTGACCCGCAGCTCCCGCTCGACTACCGGCAGGCAGTTCATCCCTGGCAGCTGCCCGTCAGGCCAGCAAATCCTCCAGAAAAAGGCGCGCCTTGCGGGCCTCCGCGGTGATTTGCGCGACCCCACCGCGCGGCAGGGTTTCCACGATCAAGGGGCCGGCGGTGAAGCCGCCCTGTTTCAAATGAGCCATGACTTTCCGGAAATTCACGAGGCCGGCCCCGGGGGCGACCTGCACATTTTTCGGCGGCAGGTAGTCTTTCACGCTCATGCCCACCACCAGGCCGCCGGCTTCGCGGGCATCGTCCACCGGGTCGAGGCGGCCATCCGAGTAATAGAAGATATTGCCCGGATCATACCAGAGGCGGAAGTTCGGCTTTCCCACTCCTTCGATGATTTTCCGGCACTGCGGGCTGGTGGCGTTGGTGCCGCCGTGGGGCTTGACGCTGAGGCCAATGCCCAGGCCGGCGGCGTAATCGCAGCTTTCTTTTATGGCCTGGTAATAGAGCCGGGCCCGCTGCTCGTTATCCACCCCGCCCATCATCAGGTTTTTCCCGCCGCAGGCGGCGCAATGGTCGATCAGCTTGCGCAAGCCTTCCAGGGCGGCGTCCAGCGTTCCCTCGATGGGAAATCCACCGCCATACACGGAGAGGACGGTCAGTTTGCGACGGCGGCACTCCTCGCCCACCTGGCGGGCCTGCTCCGGGGTGGTCTGGGTGGAAATCACCAGGTTGTTGGCCGTGCGGGCGGTCATCAGGCCCACGCCGCGGTAGCCGGCCTCGGCGATGCCATCCAGCGCCGTGCGCCAGTCGTGCTCATCCCACGGCCGGGTATAGCAGCCGATCTGCCAGGGGGAGGTAGCGGCCGGTTCGGCCGCCAGCGCAGGCAGGGTGGAACTCAAAACCAGTCCGGTCTGCAGACCAAGCCGGATGGCAAATTCTCGCCGGGACAGTTGTTCATTCATGGGCGGAAGGATAAACACTAAAGCGGGTGGATGACAAACCAGGAATTCGCCCTGCCAATTTTGCTGCCTCCAGCCCCGCAGGATGCTACAGTCGCAGCCGATGGTCCCGCTGCGAACCGTTATCATCCTGTGGCTATGGCTGGCGCCCGGGATTGCCCGGGCCGCGCCACCCCCCGGCCCGCCGGCCGGGTGCGGGGCGCTTTCCCCTGCGGCCCTGGCGGTTTCCCCGGATGGGGGGCGGCTGTTCGTGGCCTGCGCCACCGCGCGGGGGATTGCCGTGCTGGACGCTGCCTCCGGATCCCTGACGGGCTGGCTGGCGCTGCCGGATCATCCGGGAGACCTCGTGTGCAACGTCCACGACGGGCTGCTCTACGTGGCCTGCCCCGCACCCCATAGCCGCCTCCTGGCCATCGATCCGGCCACGGGCCAAATCGCCGCCAGCCTGTCCGCGGGCCACACGGCGGGCAGCCTGGTCCTGGCACCGGATGGCGCCACGCTCTGCGCCGGCAACCGGTTCGACGCTTCCGTTTCCGTTTTCGACCTGGCCCAAGGCCGGGAAGTGGCGCGCATCCCGGTGGACCGCGAACCGGTGGCCGCCGCCTTGACGCCGGACGGGAAATGCCTGCTGGTGGCGCATCACCTGCCCTCCGGGCGGGCCGACCTGCCCCAGGTGGCCGCCGCGGTGAGCCTCGTGGACCTCGGGGCGCGGCTCGTGGTCCAACGTTTGAAACTCCTCAATGGCGCCTCCCAGGTGCGCGACCTCCGGGTCTCGCCGGACGGACGGCTGGCGTGCGTCACGCACCTGGTGGCCCACTTCCAGTTGCCGACCACGCAGGTGGATCGCGGCTGGATGAACAGCAACGCGCTGACCTTGATCGACCTGGACAGCTTCCGGGTGATCAACACCGTTTTGCTGGACAGCGTGAATCAAGGGGCCGGCAATCCCTGGGCCATCGCCTGGAGCTCCGCTGGCCGGCGGCTGCTGGTGACCCACGCCGGCTCGCACGAATTGAGCGTGATCGATGCCCCCGGCCTGCTGGCCCGGCTGGCCAGTTTGCGCACGCCGCCCGGATCCGGGCCACCCCCGGAGATCAATCCCATCTACGACCTGGCGGCCGCGGTCCCCTATAATCTCTCCTTCCTGGGGGAGTTCCAGCAACGTCTGCCGCTGCCGGGCCAGGGCCAGCGCGCGCTGGCGGTGGCGGGCAGCCAGGTTTGGGTGGCCAATTACTTTTCGGATTCCCTCACCCGGGTGGAACTGGAGCCGCAGCCCAGGGTGGCGGCCAGCGTGCCCCTCGGCGCCACGGCGCCCCCGAGCAAAGCGCGGCTGGGGGAAATGCTCTTCAACGACGCCGCTTTATGCCGGCAGTCATGGCAGAGCTGCGCCAGTTGCCATTCCGCGGATGGGCGGGTGGACGGCCTGAATTGGGATCTGCTGAACGACGGCTTCGGCAACCCCAAGAACACCCGGAGCCTCCTGTTCGCCTTCCGCACGCCGCCGGCCATGAGCCTGGGCGTGCGCGAGACCGCCGCCACCGCTGTGCGCGCGGGCCTCGAGCACATTTTGTTCGCCAGCCGCCCGGAGGCGGAGGCGGCCGCCATCGACGCTTTCCTGCAATCCCTGGCGCCCCTCCCCAGCCCGTGGCTGGAGGGCGGGCGCCTCTCAAAACAGGCCGTGCGGGGCCGGGAATTGTTCCGGGATCCGGCCCTGGGCTGCGCCCGCTGCCATCCGCCGGGGATATTCACCGACCTGCGCCCCCACGAGGTCGGCACCCGCGGCGCGGCGGACAGCCCGGATGACCTATTCGACACCCCTTCGCTCGTGGAAGCCTGGCGCACGGCGCCCTATTTGCACAACGGATCAGCCCCCGCCATCCGGGATGTTCTGACCACCGCCAACCGGCGCGACCGCCACGGGCACACCTCCCAGCTCCAGCCGGAGGAGATCGAGGCGCTCGCGGCATATATTTTATCGCTTTGATTTTTTCCACGGGCTGCGCCACAATGGGGAACATTGGAAGCCAATGAAGCATCAACTTGAAAACACGCTGCGGGTGGTCCTGCTCATGGGCATGTTCAGCTGCCCCGGGTCCGGCCTCGCCATCACCACCACCAACAAACCACCCACGCTCCCGGAAAACCTGGCCTTGAAGGCCAAAGCCTGGGCAGATTCGGAATTCAGCGACCGCTACACCGCTGCCCGGGCCATCGACGGCAAAATCGCCGTGCCCGGCAGCCAGGAGGATCTGGATAAATCCTGGTGCGTCAAAGGGGACACCAACCGGGAGAACGCCGTGTTCACCCTGGAGTGGAGCAACTCCGTGACCGTCGCGGAGGTGGTCTATTGGAGCCGTACCGCCTGGTTCGCCGAGGAAGGCTGGAAGGATTACGAGGTGCTGGTGGATGATTCCCCGGCGCCGGCCGCCAAAGGCCGGCTGGAAATGGGCCACGGCCCCCAGCGGATCAAGCTGGACAACCCCTGCCAGGTCCGCAAGCTCCGGATCCAGTTCCTCAGCTCCTACGGCGGTTTGAACCCGGGCGCCGCGGAAATCCAGGTGTTCGCCACCCACCCGGCCGAGGGAACGCTGGCCAAATTCCACAAGCTGAGCCCGGGGCGCCCGGACGACATCCTCGATGAAACCGTGGCGGAGGATCCGGAATTGGCGGCCGGGCTGGCGGATGGCACCTTGGGTTTTGACCGGTTGGTGCTGGTGCAGCGCCGCGAATTGAACCCCACCCATGTTTACACCTATCACGTGGAAGGTTTCGAGGCCGGCGGCGCCTTGTGTGTGTATCACCCCCGCACCCAGGATCTCCGCAAGCTCGTGCCCTCCCCCGAGGGGCAGATCCTGGATTGCGATGTCTCCTACGACGGCCGCGAGCTCCTGTTCAGCTGGCGCAAAACCCAGAAAGCGGGCTACCAGGTGTTTTTGATCAACGCGGACGGCACGGATCTGCGCCAGCTCACTGACGGGCCCCATCATAATTACAACGCCTGCTGGCTGCCCGATGGCGGCATCGCCTTCCTGTCCACCCGCTCCTCCCGGTTCGCCTATTGCTGGGTGTCCCCCGTGGGCATCCTCCACCGCATGGACCGCGACGGCGGCCGGGTGGTCCAGCTCTCCGCCAACATTGTGAACGATTTCACCCCGAGCGTGATGCAGGATGGCCGCCTCATTTACTCCCGCTGGGAATATGTCGACAAACCCGCCATCCCGATCCAGAGCCTCTGGACCATCCACCCGGATGGCACCGGCCTGGCTGGCTTCTACGGCAACCGTGTGCTCAGCCCCGCCACCTTCATGGAAGCCCGGTCCGTGCCCGGCTCCTCCAAGGTGCTCTGCGTGCTCACCAGCCACAACGGCCCCGCCCGCGGCGCCATCGGCATGATCAACCCCATCCTGGGCAACAACAGCCAGGCCGCCATCGAAAACCTGACCCCCGAGGTTGGCATCGGCAAAGTCGATGCCGGCGACGGCAACCAGATCCGCGGCCCCTACGAAAGCCCGTTTCCCCTGGACGCCCGCCATTTCCTGGTTTCCAAGCGGGGCATGGTGCTGGTGCGCGATTATGCGGGCCAGCGCCTGGCCAAGGTGATCGGCCGCCAGGACCGCCTGGGCTTTTACAGCCCCCAGCCGATCCGCTCCCCCCCCGCCCCGCCCAACGTGGCCTCCTTCCGCAGTGACGAAACCCAGCCTTGGGCCACTGTGTTCCTGCAGGATGTTTACCGCGGCCTGGAGCCCCAGGTGAAACGGGGCGAGGTCCGGCAGATCTGTGTCGTCGAGGAAATGAAGAAGGCCGTCCGCACCGATGTGGCCAACCGCGCCTTCGGCTTCCAGTTCCCGGTGATTTCCTGCGGCGCCACCTACGCCTGCAAGAAAGTCTGGGGCTATGCCGATGTGGAGGCGGATGGCTCGGCCTGTTTCCTGGCGCCCACCGGGGTCCCCATCTATTTCATCGCGCTCGACGCCGAAGGCCGGGCGGTTCAGCGCATGCGCACTTTCACCCACCTCATGCCCGGCCAGGTCCAGGGCTGCGTGGGCTGCCACGAACCGCGCCAGGAATCCACCCACGCCCTGCGCACTGCCGCCACCTCCCGGAAACCCCAGGCGCTGCGCCCTCCGGAGTGGCAGGAAAAATTGACCGATGGCATCGTCGGCTTCGATTACGCCCGGCTTGTCCAGCCGGTGCTGGACCAGCATTGTGTGCGCTGCCACAGCGGCCCCAACCCACCCCAAAAGGTCGATTTGGTCGGCGATAAAACCGACTTCTTCAATGTCTCCTACGAGGTGCTGGCCCGCGGCCGGCGGCAAAGCGGCGAGGCCCAGTGGGAAAGCCCCTACGTGAGCTGGATCCCCACCTACAACGGCCTGGAGGCCAACATCCTGGA
Source organism: uncultured Verrucomicrobiota bacterium (assembly GCA_903845125.1). Lineage (GTDB taxonomy): Bacteria > Verrucomicrobiota > Verrucomicrobiia > Limisphaerales > UBA1319 > CAIMWS01. The sequence goes on along the minus strand of CAIMWS010000099.1, from coordinate 4,194 downwards.
AGTCACCCCCAAGGCGTGGGGTTCCCCCCGCAGCAAGCTGGCCGAAATTGTCGTGGGCGGCCACCCCGATGCCGAAGGCAAGCCGCGCGTGCAGATGGACGAGACCAGCCGCCGCCGCATCCTGGCCTGGATCGACTTGAACGTCCCTTACTACGGCACCTCCGAAACCGCCTACCCGGATAAAGTGGGCTGCCGCCGGATCTACCCCAAAGACCTGGATGCCACCCTGGCGGAGGTGGCCAAGCGCCGCTGTGCCGAGTGCCACCAGGGCGGCAAACTGCCCCGCCCGGTCTGGACCCGCATCACCAACCCGCAGCTCAACGGTTTCCTGCTGGCCCCGCTGGCCGCCGGGGCCGGCGGCAACGGGCGCTGCGGCAAAGCCGTGTTCGCCAGCCAGGACGATCCCGATTACCGGAAAATCCTCAGCCTGTTCGAGCCGGAAATTCGGCAGTTGGCGGAGCGTCCCCGCATGGACATGGCCGGCGCGAAACCAGCCCTGGTGGACCGGTCCTGCCTCGGTTATTGATAAAACGCCCTGTTTATCCGGGCGGCCTGGAAACAGGCCGCCTTCAAATTGGATTGGGTTCGGATCAGTCCCTGGAAAATCGCCCTGATTTTGAAGGGAATCGGGTTCATGTTTTGGAAATGCCAACGGAGGGGATTCAGGGCGGGCCGTTGGGGGGAGGATCCGCCATCGGCTGCGCTAAACTCCCCCGCTCGAGGAGTATTCCCTCTGCAGGGGAGGGCCGGGCTGAAATGGAACGTCGGGGGGCAACCAGGCGCCCCCTTTTGAGGGTGGCAGGCTCAAAACATCCCCCATTCCGGTTCCCAAATGTGGGCCAGCAGGATGGTTTCTAAGGACTCGCCGCAACCGGTTGCCTCGGCCGGTTATCGTCTTTTGCAACCTATTGCATATGTGTCCGTTATATAACGGGCAATCGTAGATTTATTTTGGCTGGACGCCCGCGTCTCGAAGTGTTCAAAGACCGTCCATCACGATTCGATACTCGATCATGCATCGCCACGCCGTTGGTTTTTTAGAAAACCCAAACAACTCTCGACAATCGAGCGTCACTCATGGTATTATAGGTCCTGAAAGGAAACGACTATGAAGAAGTTTTCGACCGGTTTATTTGTGATCGGAATGGTTCTCGCCTGCTCAACGCCTCTCTTCGCAGCCACTGAAACCACTGTGTTCCAACCGGAACCTTGGACCGCCACCGTTCAAGGTGGGATTCACGCCTCGGCTCAAGGGTATGTAACGGTGCAAAATACCGTGGTTACGGTTCAGCTTTTTCATGCGGCGCCCCGGTATGAGTACGTGGTAAAGTCCAATGGCAAAGTGCTCGGCACCTTCATCACAGACCAGGACGGACACGGCCTGCTGAAAATAAAAGTTTTGGCTCCGGCTAAAACTTTGGGGCGGTGGATCAACATATGGCAAACGGCTGGTTTGCCTGACGGATCCTATTGGGGGGACGACACGCACGATTACTCAGACTGGTATGGCCATGTGGCATCGCACACCGAAGCCAACTTTGACGGCCTTGGCCTGTTGTATGGCCAACGCTATTGAGAACGAAGTCACGGAGTGTCAGCCAAGGCCGGGGTAGCTTTTAAGGACCGGAGAAATCCTGCCCATTGCCACCTGTTTTTCGTCACGAGCCTGGCCTGAACGCCGAGGAGTCACGGGTCAGTTTTGCGCAGAACGGTCATTAGCTCCCGCAATGCCAATCCATCCTTGGTTACCCAGGGGGGAACGCATACGAATACTTGGTTGCCGCGGTCGATGTTCGCACGGCATTCCCGCCAGCATCCGGGTTTTTAAAAAACAAAAACAACTCTCGACAAAAAAGCATCACACATGGTATTATTGATTTTGAAAGAAAACGACTATGAAGAAGTTTTCGATCGGTTTATTTGTGATCGGAATGGTTTTCGCTCACTGGCGGCGGCGCGCTGAATCCAACCGATATATCCTCTCAATAGGCACCCTGCGGATATTGCATATCCAACTAGTTTTATGTTTGTGGTGGCTGGTATTGGGTGATGTTCCGCAGCTTCATGCCGCGCTTGGCCAGAAGAAATGGGAATTCCAACCGGGAGGCGCAATATCAAAATCTACTGGCATCGGCACGGATGGAACGGTCTTTGTGGGAGTGGTGAGAAATACGAACGGCGGCAGTCTTTATGCTTTGGATAGCGCCAACGGAAATGTAAAGTGGGAGTATCAATGGATTTCCGAGGCTCCTTCATATATGGGCGCCGATTTCGTTTGTTCGCCGGTAATAGGCGAAGATAATACGGTCTATTTCGGTTATCGTTGGAAATATGTTGAATTGAGTTCGCTAACAACCAGGCCTCAGGCCATGCTCTGCGCGCTGGATGGCGAATCAGGAAAACTGAAGTGGAGTTCTCCTACCGGCTTCGATTTTACAGAAATTACCTTGGGAACCGAGAAAACAATTTATACGTATTGTGACTACAGCTATCCAAGGGGGATGTTCTCTTTGATTGCGGTGGATGCCAATTCGGGGAAAAGCCAATGGGGATACATCCTTGGAGATCAATTATGGGCTATGAAAGAAAATATGAATCCACCGGTTGTTGGATTGGAGAGTTCGGTATATGCGGTTATAGAAGTTCCAGGGCAAATCACCACTCCGAACCTGATCGCAGTGAATGGCACCACAGGCAACCAAAAATGGCAATTGAATTACGACTTGGCTTCGATTCCGGCAGTCGGCGCTGATGGGACTTTATATTTTGGCACAATCAACACTAAATTCTACGCGCTGGATGGGGCAACAGGCGCGGTGCGGTGGGAATCTCAAATCCAAATGGTATCGGATTTCCCCCCTATAATAGGCATTGACGGGACAATTTATGTCTCGGGGAGCACAGGAAAAATTATCGCTTTGAATGGAGTCTCTGGTTTGAAAGTGTGGGAATTTCAGGCGGAAGGCAAGGGGATATCCTCGCCCCTGATCGGTGATGATGGGAATCTTTACTTAGTCGCCCAGAATGGCGAAGTGCAATTGCTGAACAGCCAATCAGGCGCCAGAATTGGAAAGTTCGCCACTGGAAGCGCATTATTAGGTAATTTGAACATGGGACCTGAGGGTAACCTGTATGTTGCATCAACCAACGGGTGCTTGTACGCCTATGGTACGTCCAGCACTGGATTAGCTAATAGTCCCTGGCCCAAAATCCGCGCTGACGCTCAAAACAGGGGGCGACCGAAAATCCCGGCTAATTTAAATACACCGCCGGTAATCATAAGCCAGAGTCATAATATTTTATGTGCCGAGGGGGGAGTCGCTCAATTATTTGTGGCGGCCCAGGGTGAACCTCCGTTGCGTTATGATTGGTATATGAATGATGAGTTGGTATCTGGGGTATATGGATCGCAGTTTTTATTTACTAATATATCATCCTCACACGCCGGAACTTATAGTGTGCGAGTAAGCAACCGCTTAGGTCAGATACGAAGTGAAGCAATGGCATTGAAAATGGGTTATAAAATACAGGTGGTGACCATTGGCCCAGGACGGGTAAATCAAAATCCTTCAGACACTCTTTTTTCTCGAGGAACCCAGGTCGAGTTAACTGCGGTTCCGGACCCCGGGAAGAAATTTATGGGCTGGAGTGGTGACACGAATAGCCAACAGAATCCGCTAATCCTGACTATGGATCGATCTTGGAAATTGCAGGCCGCCTATGGCACTAAGCCGGGCGAATTATTATGGCAATATTTTATGGATTATCGGGTTCATTCACCTCCCGCTTTGGGGGCCAATGGGCTGATTTATGTAACATCAGGGATCGATGGCCCGAGAATCCTGGGTAAAGTGTGCGCATTAGACAATACTGGGAAAATGCATTGGGAATATGTGGTTGATGGCTATGTTCCATATTCACCCGTGATTGGATCAAATAATACCATCTATGTGGCAATGAGTTACGATATGCAGATTGGGGCGGGGCCCTACTTTGTTAAAGGCAAGTTAATCGCGTTGGATGGATTAACGGGAATAAAACTGAAAGAAATATCTCTCTCAGCTCCATTGGCAGCGAGGCCGCGCAAACTTTTTTCTGTAAAATCTTTTTTCACGAGGGTTAAACCGAGGGCTGGGGATTGGGTTGCATATTGAGGTAAATTTTTCCGATTTCCCATTGATCGGAGATTTCGAT
>CAIMWS010000098.1 GCA_903845125.1 uncultured Verrucomicrobiota bacterium | reverse complement strand
TCCCCGATACCGGATTCAGCCCCGCCTATGTGCTCTTACGGCATAAAACCATGGATTCCATCGCCACTTTGACGCAGCGTTTGGCGGGTGATGAAGCCTATATACGGCAGGGATCCAGCTTTTTGGATGCCCCGGCTGGCAGCGCGGCTTTTAAGAGGATGGAAAGCTCCTGCCTGCTGGCCTTTAAAGGCATGCCGCAACTGGAGATTCCAGTGAAGTCAGCTGGACGCGTTTTCCAACTGCGCACCTACGAGAGTCCCAGCGTGAAGACGGGGCAAAAGAAAATCGAGATGTTCAACGATGCGGGTGAAATCAAGATATTCCGTGAAGTTGGCTTGAATCCGGTATTTTTTGGAGAAACCTTGGCTGGCAGCAAAATGCCCAATCTCACCTACATGCTGGCCTTCAAAAGTATGGAAGAGCAGAAAGCCAGTTGGCAGCGCTTCGGCCAGCATCCCCTGTGGAAACAATTGCGTGCAATGCCCGAATACGCCGACAAGGCCATTCTGTGCGGCATCACTAACTTATCCTTGGTAGCGGCGGAATATTCCCAAATCTAATCGTGCCGCAAGTCGAGGAATTTCCGAACTGGAAATCATAGGCAAAGTCCTCCACCAGACTGGCATGCGCAAACTGCTGGATTGTTTCTAAAACCCGGCCGGCTTTATGTCTTTTTGTGTTTTCCCCACGGCCGTTTCCATTTGTTTGCGCCGTTTATTTTCCGGCGGCAGTTGCTTCCGGTTGGGCAGGCTGATCGGCCTTGTTTTCCTCGGTTTGGCAGTGGTTGATTTGGCTGCAGCCGCCAAGCCGCCTATTAAAAATGGGCTGCGGGATTATGTGGGGAAAAATGCGGGCCGCCAGGCGTATGGAGCCTATATCAATGACCGCAAAGTAGGTTGGTCAGTCAGTGAAGTCAAAATCAGCCAGGAGGAAGGCCAGGAGGTTGCCATTCAGAAAACCGAGATGCAGATCCGGTTTTTAGCGGAGGGGCAAAGCAACTGCGTGGATACTTGCGGCATCGTGGTTTTCAGTCTGGAAGGCAAAGGGGAAATCCTCAGAGCGGAAGAAAAAGTGATTGAAGATGGCAGTGAAACGCTGTGCCAGGTGACCCGCCAGGGCCGGGAAATGAAGGTGCGGAAGCAATCGCCCGGAGGCAGCACTCAGCGGCAAATACCTTTGCCCATGGAGAATCTCCGCCGTCACCTCAAACTGGACCAGTGGCTCAATTCCCGCCCGCTTCAAGGAGCACGGTTTCATAGTGTCAGCACCGATTGGGATGCCGAGGATCCGAATGCGGAAGAAATTTATATTTACCGGGGGCGCAAGCGGATTTTGTGGGGGGGCATCAAGTCAGACGTTTTCCTGGTGACGGTCAAGGAAAACGGACTTTCAACGGATATGGAGATCCGGTCAGACGGCTTGGTGCTCAAAGGCAAAGTGGGTGGCTTGGTGGAATTGCGCGCGGAAAAAGAATCACTTGCCCGCCAGTTGGACGCGGAGCCAATCGACATGCTCAAGGCCTCCAGCATTCCAGTGGATCGGGATTTGGGCGATCCGTTGAAGGTTCGCAGCCTGACTTTAAGGATTCAAGGCTTGAACCAATTTGAAATCGCCTCCACCCCGCGCCAGAAGGTTCTTAGCCAGCGCCAGGGAAACGCGGTTTTGCAGTTGGTTCCAGATTTCAGGCAGGCCAGGAGAAATCCGCTAACCTCCTCCGATTCCAAGGCTTTCACAAAAGCAACTCCGGCCTTGAATTCGGATCATGAGAAAATCCGGGATTTGGCGATGACGATTGTGGGGGAGGAAACCGTTCCCCAGCAACGTGCCGACCAGATTCGCCAATGGGTGTTTGCGCATATCAAACAAACCATGGGCGACAATTCTTCAACCGCTTTGGATGTGCTCCACAAGCGGGCCGGGGATTGCACCGAAATCACGCTGTTATTCGTGGCCCTGGCTCGGGCGGCGGGGATTCCGGCCCGCGAAGTGGGCGGGGTCATCTATGTGAACGATGAACACCCCTTATTTGGCTGGCACGCTTGGGCGGAAATCCACGATGGGCATCAGTGGGTGAGCATGGATCCGACTTGGAACCAAACTTACGTCGATGCCACCCATCTCAAGCTGATTGAAGACCCCAAAGATTGGTCCTGGGTAAGTCTGATAGGTTCCTTGAGGATTGAAATTATAAATTTTGAAACCACGGGCAAGGCCCCGACGCCGGCCAAAGCATCCAGGAAACTTGAGTTAAAACCTGCGCGAGATGCCAGGCCTGAGCAAGGGCATCAATGAGCCAGTCAGTTGGTTAATCGCATGAACGGGCGCCACTTAATAATTGGCGGGCCTTAAGGCTGATATCCTTTTCGCGCATCAGAGATTCGCCTACGAGGATGGCATGAGCACCGCAGTCAACCAACCGTCTCACATCACTGTCCGTATGAATGCCGCTTTCGGCAACGAGGAGTACGTCACGATTTTTTTCAAGTCTGAATAGTTTTTCCGCCAGGCGTTCGGTGGTGCTCAAATCCACTTTGAAGGTTTTTAAATCCCGATTATTGACGCCTATGATTCGAGCGCCAATCGCCATGGCTCTTTCCAGTTCAGACTCGTCGTGCACCTCTACCAGGACCGCCAAACCTGCCCCTTCCGCGAGCGTAGCAAATTCACGCAGTTGTTGGTCAGATAAAATCGCGACGATCAGCAGGATGGCATCGGCGCCATGTTGGACCGCTTCGCGTATCTGGCGGCTATCGATGATAAAATCCTTGCGCAAGAGGGGTAGTGATACGGCTTCCCGGATGGCCGACAGGTACTGCAAGGATCCTTGAAAAAAAGATTCATCAGTAAGCACAGAGAGGCACCGCGCCCCCGATTTTTCATATTCCCGGGCGATGCTGACCGGCTCAAAATCCGGCCGGATGAGTCCCGCTGAGGGAGAGGCTTTTTTCACTTCGGCAATGAGGGAGATGGCGCCTCGCGATCGGGGGCGAAGGGCGGTTGCAAAGTCGCGCGGATGCCCCCTGGCAGCCATCAAATCCAGCAATTCCCTCACCGTCGGAAACCCCGGGGCCAACAAGGCCACTTCCTGGCGTTTTTGAGCCACAATCCGATCCAAGATATTCATCGCCTTGCTAATCCTCCTCGTCCCGGATTCCCGACATGCGTTTGGATGGGCAACCGGCTCGCAGCCAGCCATTTACGAAGGCATCGAGTTCGCCATCCATGACGCCCTGGACATTGCTGGTTTCCACCCCGGTGCGAAGATCCTTAACCATCCGGTAAGGCTGAAACACATAACTACGGATCTGGTTTCCCCAAGAGATACTGCCTTTTTCGGCGTAAAATTTTTCCATCTCCTGCCGCTGTTCGTCCTGGCGCACCGCGTATAATTTGGCGAGCAGGATTTTCATGGCGGTGGCCCGATTCTGGTGCTGGGAACGCTGGCTTTGGCAGGCGACCACAATGCCGCTGGGGATGTGCTTGATCCGGACCGCGGTTTCCACTTTGTTCACATTTTGGCCTCCTTTGCCTCCCGAGCGGAAGGTGTCGATTTCCAATTCGGTAGGGGGGATGACGATTTCACTCTCGTCATTGATTTCTGCCACCGTATCGACACTGGCAAAGCTGGTGTGGCGTCGTTTGTTCGAGTCGAAAGGGGAAATGCGCACCAGGCGGTGGACGCCCCGCTCGGCTTTGGAGAATCCGTAGGCGTTTTCTCCGCTGATCATTGCGGTAACGCTTTTAATGCCGGCTACATCGCCAGGCAGCGCATCAATCACCTCAAATTCCCAACCCCGGTTTTCGCTCCAGCGCTGATACATGCGAAGTAGCATATTTGCCCAATCGCAAGATTCGGTGCCGCCGGCGCCGGCGTTGATGCTTATGATACAATTATTGGCATCATGGGGACCTGCCAGGAACACTCTCAACTCAATCGCTTCCACGTCACTTTGGAAACGATCCAAATCCCGCTGTAGTTCTTCTTGAATGGAAACTTGGGAAGCCTCGGGTTCGGCTTCGCCAAGTTCGAGCATGACCTTTAAATCATCCAGTTGTTTCTCGGCTTTCAGGAGGGGATCAATTTTTTTGCGGAGCAGATTGGCTTCATCAATCAGTTTTTGGGCTTGTTCACGATTATTCCAAAAGGTTTCGGCGGCCATCAGACCGTCTAATTCCGTCAGTCGTTTTTGCGTTCCGGGAACGTCAAAGAAACCTCCGTAGATGAGCCAACTTGCCGGAAACCAACGTGATTTTTTCCTTCACCAGTTCAAACATAGTAGGGTGACTCTAGAATATCGATTATGAAATTCCAAACAAAATTGTTAGCCGCGGGAACGGCAGGAGGCGCTTTTGGCCACCGCATCGTAAGGCCCATGCCCGGAGCGTCCTTCACGCGAAATGAAAAAGCCAGCCATGGCTCTCACCCGGCTGGCTTTTAAAAATACTGAATGTCAATGCGATTGGCTCGGCATCGTGCTGCTGGCGCTATTTCAGGCGGTCACGCAATGCCGCGAGTTCCTTATTCAGCGCCTCGGGAATTCGGCCTCCAAATTTGGCGTAACTTTCGGCCACGCTATCCACTTCTTTTTTCCAGCCTTCTAAATCAATGGCCAATAATTCAGTGAGATCGGCCTGGCTGATATTGAGGTTCGACATGTCCAAGGCATCCGTCGTAGGAACATATCCGATCGGGGTTTTGACCGCTTTGCCCGAACCTTCCACGCGTTCGCAGATCCACTTAAGAACCCGGCTGTTTTCGCCGTAGCCCGGCCAAAGCCACTTGCCATCGGCGCTCTTGCGGAACCAGTTGACGAAGAAGATCTTAGGCAGTTTGCTGCGATCCGTGCGGCTGGCCATGGAAAGCCAGTGGCTGAAATAGTCCGCCATATTATATCCGCAGAAAGGAAGCATGGCGAACGGATCACGGCGCAAAACCCCGGCTTGGCCAAGGGCGGCCGCCGTGGTTTCCGAACCCGTCGCAGAACCCATGAAAACGCCATGCTCCCAGCTGAAAGATTCGTTAACCAGCGGTATGGTCGAAGGGCGTCGGCCACCAAATAAAAAGGCGGAGATCGGCACGCCTTCCGGCTTTTCCCAATCGGGGTCAATCACTGGGCATTGGGAAGCGGGCGCGGTAAACCGGGCATTGGGATGTGCTCCTTTGCGGCCGCAATCAGGGGTCCAATCTTTGCCTTCCCAGTCAATGCCCTTGGCCGGGGCAGGAACGCCCATATCCTCCCACCAAACATTGCCGTCCTGGGTGTGCACCACGTTGGTGAAAATCGAATTTTTTGTAATGGATGCCATGGCGTAAGGATTGGACTTTTCCGAGGTGCCAGGCGCGACTCCAAAAAACCCGTATTCGGGGTTCATGGCGTATAGACGGCCATCGCTTCCCAAGCGAATCCAGGCGATATCGTCACCAAGGCAACGAACCGACCAACCAGGCAGGGACGGTTTCATCATCGCCAGGTTGGTTTTACCGCAAGCACTGGGGAACGCGGCCGCGACATAATGTTTTTTCCCTTGGGGCGAGGTTAAGGCCAGGATGAGCATGTGCTCAGCCATCCACCCCTCACGCTGGGCCAATACCGAGGCGATGCGCAGAGCCAGGCACTTTTTGCCAAGCAGAGCGTTGCCTCCATAACCTGAACCATAAGACCAAATGGCGCCATCCTCAGGAAAATGAACGATGTATTTCTTTTTGGGATCCGGCTCGCAGGGCCAGGGCACATCTGCCTGACCTGGCTGTAGTGGGGCCCCGATGGAATGCATACAAGGGATAAAACTGCCGTTGGCGCCCAATTTTTGAATAACATTTTTGCCCATGCGGGTCATAATGCGCATATTGACCACTACGTATGGGGAATCGGTCAGTTCGATGCCGATTTTGGCAATGGGGGAATCCAGTGGCCCCATGGAAAAGGGGATCACATAAAGGGTTCGGCCTTTCATACATCCGGCGAACAGCCCCTTAAGTGTCTTTTTCATTTCCACCGGATCGGCCCAGTTATTAGTAGGACCTGCATCCTCCTTGTTTTGGGAGCAAATATAGGTCCGGTCTTCCACCCGGGCCACATCGCTAGGATGTGAACGCGCCAAGAAGCTGCCGGGCCGTAACTGATCGTTCAAACGGGTGAAAGTCCCGTGGGTGACCATTTCGTCGCAAAGCCTTTTATTTTCTTCATCCGATCCATCGCACCAGTAAACAGTTGCCGGTTGGCAGAGTTGGGCCATCTCTTGCACCCAAGCAATGAGTTTCTGGTTTGTGGAACAGCAGTTTCCGAGTGTTTCGTTTGCCATATAGTTGAGCAGTTTGAACCTGCGATTTGGTTTTACCTCCCGGTCAGGTTTGGCCGGGTTGCAGCCGGCAACCCCGATTCTGCCAATCTATTCCGGCTCGGTACTCCAAGCCGCGCAGGCTCTAATTTGGCGGCGGAAGCTATCAGTTGAGGTCTGAATCTGCAAGCAGTTTTTAAAACAATCTTATGTCCAGCCGCGTGGGAATGCGTAAGGCGCTGGCAGCAAGGTATTTGCGTTAAATGAAGCAGTTACCAGGGAACCGCAAATCAGTCGTTGATAGCTTGGCGTCCTTGGATGGCGCGTCCCAAAGTCAACTCATCGGCATATTCAAGACTGCTGCCCACAGGTAAACCATGCGCCAAACGCGTGACTTTGATATTCTTTTCAGCAAGCACTTTGGCCAGGTAATAGCCAGTGGCATCTCCTTCAACGTCCGATCCCAAAGCCACAATGACCTCGCGAATAACACCATCAGAAACTCGTTTTTCCAACGAGGATATCCGCAAATCGTCCGGGCCAACGCCGTTGATCGGAGAGATTCGTCCGCCCAACACATGATAAAGCCCGTGATAAACGTTCGATTTTTCCAGGTTAATTATGTC
>CAIMWS010000097.1 GCA_903845125.1 uncultured Verrucomicrobiota bacterium | reverse complement strand
ATTCGTTCTCCTCACTGTGTTAATACGCCCGTGGCTAACCGTCAAGCCACTTGCCATATAGATTATTCCCGCTAAGCTTAAATTCATGCGAATTTTATCAGGCATACAACCTTCGGGCACCCTGCATCTCGGCAATTATTTCGGGATGATGCGGCCATCGATCGAATTGCAGGACCAAGGCGAAGCTTTTTATTTCATAGCGGATTATCATTCCATGACTTCCGTGTTTGACGCCGCGACCCGGCGCCAGCATACCCTCAATGTGGCTTTGGATTTCCTGGCCTGCGGCTTGAAACCTGAAAAAACCACCTTTTTCCGCCAATCCGACATTCCCGAAGTCACGGAACTAGCGTGGATTTTGAGCACCGTAACCCCCATGGGATTGCTGGAACGCTGCCATAGTTACAAAGATAAATTGGCCCGTGGCATCTCCCCCAACCACGGGCTTTTCGCCTACCCGGTTTTGATGGCCTCGGATATTCTGATATACAATTCCAACACCGTGCCGGTGGGCAAAGATCAGAAGCAACATGTCGAAGTCACCCGGGACATCGCCATCAAGTTCAACCTGCAATATGGGGAAACCTTTGTGATCCCGGAACCTCAGATCCGGGATGAAGTAGCTGTGGTCCCGGGTTTGGACGGCCAAAAAATGAGCAAGAGCTACGGCAATGCCATCGATATTTTCGGCGATGAAAAAGTCCTTCGCAAGCGGATCATGAGCATCGTCATGGATAGCCGCAGCCCCAACGAGCCAAAGCCGGATGCGGAAAAGAACCTGGCGATCCAATTGCTCAAACTGGTGGCCCCGGCGGATATATCCACGGACTTTGAAAATCGCCTGCGAGTGGGCGGATTGGGCTACGGAGACCTAAAGAAAGCCCTTTTTGAACATTACTGGAGCTATTTTTCCACCGCCCGCGCCAAACGCGAGGAACTGGCCGCTAATCCCGATTATGTTCAAAAAGTGTTGCGGGATGGCGCTGCGCGGGCACGCCAACTGGCTGGCGAGGTTCTCGAAAAGGCCAGGAAAGCCTGCGGGTTGCGCTAACGGACTGAGATCCCGGCTCCGGCGCAGCCGGTTCCTCAGGAAGCCACCAATAGTGATTCAAGCTCACCATAGGTGGAAACCACCTTGGTGGCCCGGGAGAGTTTGGCCTGGGGCAGCGAATTGGTGATGGCAATCACCTGCATACCCGCTGCCAAAGCCGCCTCCACCCCCACCGCAGCATCCTCGATTACGCAACAATCGGAAGGATGGGTATTTAATATCAGAGCTGCCTTGAGAAATACGTCCGGAGCTGGCTTACCCCGGGGGACATCTTCAGCACTGACCACGGCCGAGAAAAACCGGCGTAGATTCCGCATTCCCAGGACTTCCCCTATCACGCGGTGAGGGGATCCGCTGGCCAATCCTAAAGTAAAACGCCGGGCCAGGAGCTCCAGCAAGCGCTCAATTTCAGGGAACAGAGGCTGGCGATTAATTAATAGCTCCAGAAAACGCTTTTGCTTTAAGCCGGTCAGCTCATCCAGAGACTGGGGCGGATGGTGCAAACGGCAGAAATCCTTCCAAACAATGGGATCGGAATGCCCGTAATAGGCCTCAAAATCCAAGCCGTGGTCACCGGGGTAGCCCAGTTCTTTAAACACATCCAGAAAAGCCTGCGTATGGAGCGGTTCGCTATCGACGATCACGCCATCCATGTCGAAAATCAAAGCTTTGATCGGCTTCATTGGTCAAAAGGGTTAAGCGGGCGAGTTGTGATCCAGCACTTGATTGGTTGAATGAGGCCGTGGAAAGCGGGGACTTAACCAGCACCTTTGCCAGTGAGCATGGCCAACTGCCGGCCAATCCAATAATCCACCATCCTGTTTGCGCGAAAAACACACAGATCCTATTCAAGCAGTTCCACCAACCTTGGCACGCTTTTTCCATTTTGCTTTTTTCCTGGCTTGAGGTATCAGTAACTTATGCCTGAAATGTCTCGGTTGGGGGAAAAGGTCATTCGGGGAATCCCAGTGTCGGCTGGAGTCACCCGAGGCAAGGTGCTTTTGATTGAACCCCGCCGTGAAGAATTGGTTAAACGAACCATCGCCGCCACTGAGCTTCCCTCCGAAATGAACCGGCTGGAAACCTCGCTGGTTCAAACCCGCAAGCAAATCCTGGATGTCCAACATCGCCTCAGCGAAGCGTTGGGAGCAGAGGAGGCCAGCATTTTTGAGGCCCATTTATTAGTCTTGGAAGACCAGGTTTTCATGGATCAGATCACCCGCCTCATGGAAAAGGATTTGATCAACGTGGAATACGCCGTTCACAAAGTGGCGGAGGAATACATCAACACCCTCAATTCCATCGATGACGAATACCTTAAAGAACGCACCAAAGACATGCGGGATGTAGTAGATCGGATTTTGGGCAATCTCGCCGGGCAACCTGATCGCCATGCCATCCCCAAATTGACCGAACCATGCATCATTGTCTGCGAAGACTTAACCCCCTCCACCACAGCAGGTTTTGACCGTAAAATGGTGCTGGGATTCGCTACGGATAAAGGCAGCCGCACTTCTCATACCGCCATCCTGGCGCGGTCGCTGCAAATACCCGCCGTTGTGGGCCTGCAAAACGCGAGCCGGAAGATGCTGAACAACCAATATATCCTGTTGGACGGATTCAACGGGTTGCTCATTTTGAATCCCACGGACCAAACACTTTTTGAATACGGGCAACTGATGCGCAAACAGGTGGATCTGCAGGAAAAACTGAGAGACCTCCATGACAAACCGGCTGTCACTTTGGACGGTCACCAAGTTACTTTGTCCGCCAATGTGGAAAAAGCCACCGATACGGCTGCAGTGCTGAGCAATGGCGCTGAAGGGGTTGGCCTTTTCCGCACGGAATATCTTTTCCTCAATCGTGATAAGGCTCCGGATGAGGAGGAACAATACCAGGCCTATCGCCAGGTTGCGGCCGCCTTGAAACCGCACCCGGTGATTATCCGCACACTGGACCTGGGTGGCGACAAGGTGTCGGCGGTAACCCCACTACCTACGGAAATGAACCCCTTCCTGGGCTGGCGAGCCATTCGCTTTTGTTTGCAGGAGAAGGAGTTGTTCTGCCAGCAACTGCGGGCTATTTTGCGTGCCGCAATCGAGGGTAACATCAAAATGATGTACCCTATGATATGCCGTGTGGAAGAGTTGGAAGAAACCAACGTCCTGCTCGAGGAGTGCAAAAACCAACTGCGCGCTCAAAACCTCGAATTCAACGAGCATCTCGAATTCGGCATTATGATTGAAACTCCTTCCGCCGCGTTGATCAGCCATAACCTGGCCAAACGGGTAAGTTTTTTCAGCTTGGGTACGAATGATTTGATCCAATACACCCTGGCGGTGGACCGTTCCAACGAACGGATTGCCCACCTGTATGAACCCACGCATCCAGCAGTGTTAAACCTCATAAAAACCACGGTCGATTCGGCGCATCGGCAAGGAATATGGACCGGAGTTTGTGGAGAAATGGCCAGCGAAATCGAGTTGGTGCCCTTGTTGGTTGGTTTGGGTGTGGATGAATTGAGTGTTGCGCCCTCGCTGATTCCCCAAGTTAAATTCCTGATCCGGCGATTAAGGATTTCCGAAGCCAGGGCCTTGGCAGAATGGGCCTTAAACTGCGAAAGTGGCCAGCAAATCCTGGAGCGTTCTGCTGCCTTGGCCAGGGAATCGGCACCCAGCCTCTTTGATACTCAACAGAATTAGGCAGGGTGCCAGGACTGCTTCCGGATTCTTTCCATCATCAAGCCTCGCTGCCGCATTGTGCGCACCCACCATCGCCGGTTAATTTTGCCCCGCATTGCGGACAGAATTTTTTTGCCGGTTTTTGGGGCATGGCCCCTCCACAGGAGCCACAAAACTTGGCGGTGGGTGCGTTTTTCTCCCCGCATCCCGGACAGACGTTAACCCCAGTTTTGCTTTTGAAATCCAAATCCTTGGTGTAATCCTGCTCGCGGGTTTTCAATTGGATTTGCTCGGCCGTTGCCTGGGCTTTCTGAGCGGCGAGTTCTTCCTCCTCATCGGGTGCACAATTCTCACAGAGCCCCACTTTACCGTTCCAGCAAACCTCCGGACACACCCACTTGCCACAGCGGGTGCATTGCCGAAAATGCTTCTTCCCCTCGAGCACGGCTTGCTCCAAAGCCGAATCGTGGGCCTTGCCTCCAATGGCGCGCTGCACTTGGTAGGCCCCATCCCCCACCTTGTCAAAAATCCCGCCAAATAAATTGCCCACGGTTTGCAGCAACCCGGCGGCAGCCCCGGTTTTGGAAATTTGGAATTCCGAGAGGAAACCGTTGCCGCATTTATCGCAGTAAAACTTGAACTGATAACCTTTATCGGTCGACAGATCATCGTAGTTGGCCACAAATTGAATCATGATCGGTAATGGTAATATCGTTTCCCCTAATCATAGGGAAACGGCGGACTTTTGCAAGCTGAACAGAGGTCCGGGAGGCGAAAACGCCCGCGTTAACGGCCGGACGAAAAGGTGGCCGGGCAAACCAGCGTTCGCGTTAAAACTGGTGCTCTTACAAAACCTTCAGCCACCGGTTGTCCCGGGGGGAGGGATTCCAAAAATAATTTGAACGCTCTATTGAATTCTCCGGGGCAGGCATTTATATACAGCGCTTAGTTAAAAGGTTTGGAAATGAGTAATCCCGCCACTGAGCAAACACCTTGGGACAGCCAGGCAGCGCGCAATCTTTACAACATTGACCGCTGGGGTGCTGACTATTTCGACATCAATGCCGAAGGCCATGTCGTCGCCCGTCCGTTGCACGCCGCAGGGACCACTGTGGACCTGACCGATATCATTGAGGAAGCCCGCGGCCGCGGCTTGAAATTCCCCCTTCTGATCCGGTTTCAGGATATCTTGCGGCACCGGGTGGAAACCATCAACCAGGCTTTCAAGAACAGCATCGAACTTTACGGTTATCAAAACTGCTACCAAGGGGTTTTCCCCATCAAAGTGAACCAACTGCGGGAAGTCGTGGAAGAAATCCTCGAAGCAGGAAAAGTATGCCAGCTTGGACTGGAGGTGGGCAGCAAGCCTGAATTGTTTGCAGCTCTGGCCTTGCACCGGCAAGCCGGCGGGCTCATCATTTGTAATGGCTATAAGGACGTGAGTTTCATTCGCATGGCTCTACTGGGATGCAAACTCGGCCGCAAATGCATTCTGGTGGTTGAGAAACTGGAGGAATTGCGCCAGATCATCCAAGTGTCCAGGCAAGTTGGGGTTGAACCCACCATCGGCATCCGGGTGCGCTTGCGCACCAAAGCCACCGGGAAATGGGCGGAAAGCGGAGGCGAAAATGCCAAGTTCGGCCTGACGACCGCAGAAATTGTGGCGGCAACGGAAATTTTGAAGGCGGAAAAACTGGTGCATTGCTTCAAGCTGCTCCATTTTCATATTGGCTCGCAGGTGCCGGATATTTTGACGGTAAAGAAGGCGGTGCAAGAGGCCGCCCGCTTTTATGCCAAGCTTTGCCAGATCGGTTTTGAAATCGAATACCTGGATGTGGGAGGAGGCTTGGGCATCAATTACGACGGCAGCCGGTCGGCGTTCGACAGTTCCACGAATTACACTCTCCAGGAATACACCAACGACATAGTCTATTACACGGCGGATGTGTGCAACGCCGAGAAGGTGGCCCACCCGAAATTGATCAGCGAAAGCGGGCGGGCCATCGTGGCACCCCATAGCGTGCTGGTGTTGGAGGTGTTCGGATCCATCGCGAAAATCCATCCTTGGGATCACCTAACCTTCAGCGTCAATGATCATCCGCTGGTGAAAGAATTGCTGGAGATGCGCGAGAACCTCCATAAGCTGAATAAACTGGAAGCGGCCCACGACGCTTTTGAACGCCGCGATGACGCGCATAACCTGTTCATGGTGGGCCTGTT
>CAIMWS010000096.1 GCA_903845125.1 uncultured Verrucomicrobiota bacterium | reverse complement strand
TTTGACGAGCGCCAATTACACGGTCACCTATATTCCGGGCGTACTGACGATTACTTCTACAGGAAATATTCCTGTAACACTTTCGATTACCAGCGATCATTCGGCAAACATCCTGATCGCTTGGAATTCAGTCAGCAATGTCACTTATCGCGTGCAGTATAAATCCAGTCTCGCGGAAGCGTCCTGGACCGACTTGCCTGGAGATGTGATAGCCACGGATAAAACCGCCTCCAAGGCCGATGCCAGGACTTCAACCAGCCGGTTTTACAGAGTTCAAGTGGCACCTTGATGGGCAGGCCGGCACGCGGGAGGCGCCGTCAGTTGCCGTGCATTCCCCAAAAAACACCCCATGACCAGTCCGGGCGTGTGCGCAGATCGCAATTCCCGGATCACGCGTAAACACATTGGCGGGCTTCATCCGCGAAGGCTTCCAGCACGGGGAGGTCGGCCTCAAAAAAGTGGTCAGATGGGCTCAGGATAAAGCCGCCGTTGCCACCCGCCTCCGCGAAACAGCGCCGCACCTCGGCCCGGGCCTGCGCCGGAGAGCAACCTTTGAAGAAATGGAATTGATCGAAACCGCCGATCATGCAGACGCGGCCGCCGATCCGGCGCTTGGCGGCTGCCAGATCCGCATCGCCGCCCATGGCGCGCGGGGTGAAAGTTTCCATGGCGTTTGGCTGCAGGTCCGCGATGCGTTCGAGCAGGGGCATCATGCCGCCGCAGGTGTGGTAAACCACACGCTGGCCGGCGGCGCGAAGGGCCGCGATGATCGGCGCATCGTAAGGAGCCACGAATTCATCGAATAACCGGGGGGAAATGACCGTCGACGAGGCGTCGCCGCCCCCAAACTCGATGACATCGAACGCCGCCCCGGCCAGGGAGCGGGCATAGGCCAGCTTCCGCCGCTGTAGGATGCCCAGCAATTCATGCACCCAGGCGGGATCGTCATGGGCCTCCAGGATCAGCCGCTCCACACCCACCAGGCAGGCGGCGTCCTGCCAGGTGCCGGGCTGGCCGAATCCGTCAAAGCAGCAAAGGTGCCCGCGGATGAGGCCGCGCTGGCCGAACTCCCGCGCCTCCCGGTTCACGGCTCCGACATCGCATTTGGGGGCGGTCATGAATTCCCCCAGGAGATCGATTCCGCGCTTTTCCTTGATCAGGTGCTCGGTGACCCAACTGGTGTGCTCGTTGGTCTGCAGCACCATGGAAAGCTCCCCCTTGGGAGTGGCAAAACGGAACCGGGTGGCGGGCCATTGCTGGCCGGGCATCGGTTCCGTGAACACCCGCCAGCGATCGGTGCAAATGCGGCGGGCTTCGAGAAAACCGGGCGGTCCCTGGAGTGGATCGAAAAACTCACCCGCTTGGGGATCGGGTCGGTGGGCGGTCACCCAATGGATGGCGTCCAGCCCGAAGTGGTCGAAGAATTCCCGGCTGTTGCGGCCAGCCAACTGGCGCTGGAGGAAGAAATCCATGACATGGTGCGTGGTCACGGGCAGGCGGTCGGGAATCCCGCGATCCAGCGCGCACAGCATCCGCTCTTTGGAGGTCATGGGTGGTTTCATTGATGAGTTGGGCCGCAGGGATCAAGGCTGGATCAACAGACTCAGCGGAGCAAAGGCACGTGCGTGAACGGTGAACACGCCATTCTCCACCCGGATCGGCAAGCCGTTGGATTCGCCCCGGAGGTTCACGGGCTGGACCTTTTGGGCCCGGATGCCGGCCGGCAGGCGCACGGTGCAGGCGCCATTCTGGCCGGCTTGCTCCCAAAGCCGCAACAGGGTGCCGGGACCGTCCGGATTCGCCCCAAAAGCGGTTACGAGGAGGCCGGTGCGCGAAAGACTCAGACCGGCTCCCTCGGCGGGCAACTGGCCGGGTGGCCCCTCCGCGGCGGCGGCGAGCAGGG
>CAIMWS010000095.1 GCA_903845125.1 uncultured Verrucomicrobiota bacterium | reverse complement strand
AGAGCAGGCCCGTATTGCTCCCCGCCAGGAACGGTTTGCCGTCGATCCAGATATCCTTGGCGTCCGCCTTCTTGTTGAAGACAAAGTAGTGCCAGTTGTTCGTCCACCAGCCAATGTCGCCGGTATAGTCGGCGAACGTGTCAATGCCCGCGTTGATCCGCTGGGTGCCGCCATCGCAGCAGCCAGCCGTGTCGAAGTAGATGTTGTTGTTGCTCCAGGGCGTGTGCGCCTGGAAGACACGCCCCTGAGTGGGCGAGGAGAACCAGATGGCGGAGGAGTCCGCAATGTCATACTTCTTGATCCAAAGCCCGACACTCAGTTCATCCTTCGCCGTGGCCTCGTTGAGGGCGGCCAGGAACAACGGATCAATAACCTGCACGGGACCGCCCTTGGTGGTCAGGTCGATGGCGTAGTCGCCCGCCTTGCCGGTATGGCCGCCCTTGTCCGCGGTGTAATTGGCGGTTCCCAAAAGCAGGGCACTATAAGCCTTGACCGCATCCTTGATCGGACCCCGGTATTCAGCAACCACGAAGGTCCATTCCAGAGTCGCGTCGTTGCCACCCGGATCCTTGTAGGTGAGGGTTGCTGTATTGGTGGTTTTGCTGGCGAACATCGTCGCCGGCTTGTAAGCGATCGTGGCCGTGGTCCCGTCCTTCGTGAACGTGGGGGTCACCGCGGCGCCGTTGAACTTCAGGCTGGTGTTCGTGGACGTCCACTCGGTCTTGCCGTCGATATGCACAACGGTCACGCTGGCGATCGGCGAGACGTTCTTGGCGTTGGGCGCCGGAGACTGGGTAACGAGCAAACCATCCGGAGGAGCTGGCAGATCCACCGCGGCCGAGAGATACTTGCCCGGGATCGGGGTCAGCGAACCCGCCGCCGTGGTGTCCCCCTCTTTCCGCCAGGCAACCTGGCCATAATCGCCGCCGCCGCCTTCCTTATAAACCATGCGGATGAAGTACTTCTTGCCGGCCACGAGCGAGACCGGTTCCGAGGTCCGCGCCGTGCCGGGTTCGGTGAAGTTGTTGCAGCAGCCGGTTTCCTGGGCGATGAGCGCCAGGTTGGCCTCGGTGGCATCGGTGCTGAGATACAGCTCGGAAGCGTCATCGCTGTAAACAAAGAACCGGTAGTCCGCTGATTCCGTCGGGGTCAGGAACCCTTCCATGGTCGCCCCGTAATTCTCGTGGGAGTCATCCGGGAAGGCCCAGCGACTGTTGAAGGAATAAACCGCGGCCGTCAGGTCGGGTGTTGCCGGGTAACGGGGATCGTCATAAAGCCCTTGCACCGGGGTGCCAGTGATGCCGCCCCAATAGGAGAACTTGAGCGCACCTGCCTTGGACTGCAGGAACGAATAGAAGGTCGCCTTGGCGCCTGCGCCAATCGCGAAATTATTGATGCTCTTGACGCCGGTCACTGAAACCGTGTAGGCCACTGCGCCAGCGGTTTGCTTGGCGGTGGTCAGGGTCACCACCCTTGCCTTGTAGGAGGCAGCGGTGATGGCGAGGCTAGGGCTGAGGGCGTAGTTGGCCAGGTTGGTGGCCGACGCCGCATCCAGATCCATCGTGAAGGTGATTTTCACCGTGTCGAACGTGGCGGTGGCCACGGCCGATACAATCGCCGGTTTTGTGGTCGTCAGCGGATTATAGCCGAGCTTGTATTCGTCCAGGTTGGAAATCCCATTGCCGTTGGCGTCCTTGGCGGCATCGCTCGCGTCGTTGGGGTTGAACCCATACTGGGTTTCCCAATCATTTGGCATGCCATCGTTGTCGGCATCCGACTGGTTGGCGCCGCCGACAATCCCGAATAATTCAAGCTCGTTGATTTGGTGGAGGGAGCCCGGGGTATCATAGGCGATATAGCGGATGAACTTGTAGGCCGCCGAAGGAAGCGGCAGGGTGAACTTGACCACTTGGTTGCGCTCGGTCCACGGCACGGTGGTGTCGTAGAAGCGGTAGATGTCCTTGTAAGTCACTCCGTCATTGGATCCCTGGATCGCCCAATCCGTAGGGTCACGATCCGGCGTATCGTTACCGGAAGCGAGAGTGAAATGGGTGATGCTGACCACTTTGGCGAACTCCACCGCGACCCATACGGGATTATCTGGCGTCGGATCATCGCAGCACCACTTGTCGTTGCCACCACCAACCTTGTGATCGAAGATATTGAACGAATTCTCGCCGCCTTCGAAATCCGGTTCATGGCTGGCAGTGATGCCCACCCAATTCCAATTGCCTGCAGGATCCAAGGCCATGCCCAAGGCATCCACGCCATCCATTTCCGGATCGGTTAGGGGACTTCCCAGCAGTGACTCTGCCCCCACACCCAGGATTTCAACTTTCACATTGGGGGTGGTGGTCTGGGCCTGGCCGGTCTGGCCTAGTATTAGCAAACCCGTGGCCAGGCTCGCCAGCCCAAGTCGGCTGAACAATTTACGTTTTTTTTGCATAATTAATGCTCCTTGCTTTCCCGCTGTTTTTTGGTCTCCGCCGCAGGGTTGTCTCACCGCCATCCAGCGGCACGAGAATGCCGCCAGTTGAACTGCCGTTCGTCTGATTTGCTGCGGAGGGGTGTTTGTTTTTGCATTCAGGCGATGAAAGTATTCTAAATTAAAGGACGCTAACAATCTGGCTCGCCATTAAAGGGGTCTTGTGGTTGAAGCTGTTCTTCGGATTGATTTCTGCGCACCGGCAAAGCCGTCATTGGATTGCCCCACCATTGGATTTTGGACTGATCCAAACCCAAGGCCCAACGTTCCAAAATGACCGACAACTTTTACCTCTCCAAAGCTGCTCTTCATAGTCTCAAAAACGTCCCCAATGGACAGAGGCCAACGCCTCCTAAGTTGTTTTATAACCTGCTGCAATTCAGGCCACAGTAATTCACCTTATTAAGCGATGTCAACCTCATCCTGGGCGGGGCGCTTTTATATAGGGCGTCATAAGTAATTGCGCATGTCGGCGGGTTGTGTTCTAATGAGGCCATGAAGCCACTGCAGATTAGTGATGCCGACACCATGATCCTGGCCCTGCAAGACGAAATCCGTCGATCGGCTGAGTCTCGATACGACCACCGCCTTCATGGCGTGTTGTTGGTAGCCCATGGCATTAGTTGTCGTGAAGCGGCCCGCGTGCTCGGCGATGCGCCTCGCACGGTGGAGAACTGGGTGCATCGCTTTGAAAAGCACGGCTTGGCCGGATTGAGCGAGGGAGAACGGCCGGGCCGGCCTGCACGCTTGAGTCCGGCTCAAAGGGCCACGGTGGAAGCTGCCCTGCGCCAGAGTCCGGCCGAAGCGGGCGTGGAAGGCGGCGGCGTTTGGGATGGCCAAACCCTCTCCCGATACTTGGCGCAGGAATTCGAGGTGGAGCTGAGGGCGCGCCAGTGCCAGCGGCTGTTTCGTCAATGGGGCTTTCGTCTGCGCAAGCCGCGCCCGCTAATCGCTCAAGCTGACCCGCAAGCACAAGCCACGCATAAAAAAACTCCGCGCCCTGGCAAGCCATCCCGCCGTGGATTTGTGGGCGATTGATGAGGTTCACTTTCAACCGCACGGTTCCCGCGCTCGAATGTGGATTCCGCCCGAGGTGGACGACCCCGGGGCACTTCACCATCCCACACGCAAGAGCGTCGGCTATTTCGGCGCCGTCCGCTTGCGCGATGGAAAGTTTCTCTTCCAGCGGGAAGGAACCGGTTTTGATGCCATGACGACCTGGAGCTTTCTGCGCCAACTGCGCCACCGCCGCCGCCGCTCCGGTCGCCGCGTGGTGGTCATTATCGACAACGCCAAGCTCCACGCAGCCTGGAGGGCAGAGCAGGAACCTGGATTCCTGTTGAGCTACCTGCCGCCGTATAGTCCGGACTTGAACCTGATCGAACGGGTCTGGAAACTGACTCTCCGACTCTGCCTGCACAATCGCTACTTTCCCACGCTGGCGGGCGTGATGGACGCAGTCGAAGGTCAATTCGCCTATTGGAAACAGGCCAACGAACTGCTCAGAAAGCTGTGCACTGTGGCCTAGCATGCGCATTTACTTATGACGCTCTGTATAGTGCCACGAATCCTGGCTCGATAAAAATTGAATATAATACTGATCGAAAGCGGGTTATATAAGTCCCCTTCCTCTGGCAGAACAGCCAAAATAATTAAAAACGGCTTCGGATTGGACGCTGGTTCTGCTTCGTAGGTTGTTCTCTCGTTCCCGGTCAACGGAGCAAAGTGGCAAGGTGGGCGGCAGCGGCCATGCCTCCCAGCCATTTAAAAAGGCCACCATTTAAAAAGGCCGTTGACTGCCGGAGCAGGTTGCGGCAGGCTGCCGCCTGTTTGAAAAATTTCCCCAGCCGCCAGTGTTTGGGGTAAAAGTGTTTATGAGCCGGAAACGCAACCAGAAAAAAACCGATCTGCCACCTGCACCGGACCTTGGAAGCAACGCGGAAATCAAGCGCCCGGATTGGTGGTCGGTTCTGCCTTGGATCGCCCGCTTGTTGCAGGTTGGCGCGGTGGGATTATCCACCTATCTCCTCTACCATGCTTTGACCTCCGAGGCCATCAGCGGTTGTGGGACCGGGGCCGCCTGTGATCGCGTGCTCACCAGTCCTTATGCCTGGTGGTTGGGCCTCCCAGTCAGTGCGCTGGCTGTGGCCATCTATTGCGGGCTGATCCTGGTGAGCACCGGGCTGTCAAAAAAATGGACCAATCCACCCCGGCCTTGGGTGGGGCACTTGATCCTGGCTGGTTCCATTATGGTGGTGGGATCGGTCATTTGGTTCGTGGGCATCCAGTGGCTGGAACTTAAAGCATTTTGCCGGCTATGCTGCACCACGCACGCCATGGG
The DNA here is from genome assembly GCA_903845125.1 of uncultured Verrucomicrobiota bacterium. Lineage (GTDB taxonomy): Bacteria > Verrucomicrobiota > Verrucomicrobiia > Limisphaerales > UBA1319 > CAIMWS01. Next base: position 2,209 of record CAIMWS010000095.1, on the reverse strand, counting down.
AACCGTGAGTGTGCTGCTTCTGGCGCTCAGCTGGAAGCACATCCAAACGATTGCCCAGAAGAATCTTCCAATTCATCCACCCTCCCGGGGTTGGCGCCGCACGGCCTGGCCAGTCGCCCTGGGGCTGGCCGGGGTGGGCCTTTTGATTGCCGGGCAATTGTTGTTCCCCAAGCGCATGACCTTGGTGCATTTCCACGATGGCAAATTCAACTTCGATTTGAGCAAGGTGCCGGTGCTCGGCAAGCCGGGTACCAACGTGGTGATCGATCTCTTTGATTACACGTGTCCGCATTGCCGCGAATTGCATCATTTGTTGCAGCAGGCGCTAGTCCGGTATTCCAACCAGTTTTGCATCATTGCCCTGCCAGCGCCCATGAATACCAATTGCAACGCAGTGGTTTCCAGAACCCCCCCCGCGCATGTGCAAGCCTGTGATTACGCCCAGGTGGGCATGGGCGTTTTTGCCGCTGAACCCCGGCTTTACCCGGAGTATGACGCCTGGTTTTTCAAGCAGCCCAAAATTCCCGCGTTGAACGAAGCTAGGGAACAAGCGTCCAGGCTGGTGGGCAGCAACCAGCTGATGGCGGCTATGGCCGGTCCCCAAGCGGCAAAAATGATCCAGACCGGGGTGTCGCTCTACAAAGCCAACCGGCTCAAAGCCAAAGCCACTGCCTTGCCCCAGTTGGTGCTCGGCAAGGTCATCCATGCCGGGTCCATTTTTCGCGCTGAAGACCTCCATAAACTGCTGGAAGCCCAACTGCAGGTTAAACCCGGCGAAGCCCCCTCCAAACCGTGACCCTGCCAGCCCTGTCCCGGCTCGTGGAAAACCATCCTGAAACTGGCCTGTGAGTCGCGTTCAAGCCATTGGCTTGGCTCAGTCCTGGTTCAAAAACTTGCCGATGCCTTGAGCCAATGGGTCCTCCGCGCTCCGCTTTTTCCCGTGCCCATCCCTTTTCTGCGCATACCGGCCCCTGAAACCTCCATCCCTCTCCCATGTGATCTGTGTGATCCGTGGTTTATCCCATTTCCCTCCGCCTCCTCGGGGCGGCGGCGATCTGCTCCAGGCGGACTCATGCAATCCGAACTCCGAGATAGAAAAAGAAGTCGTAATGCGCAACCTTCTGAGGCTATGATGTTCGATGCTAAACAAGCCCGCTTCAGACTCGCACAAAACGACCCCTATCGAAATTTGCGCCCTGTTCGGCCGGGCAAAGCTGCATCGTGGTGGTTCAATTGACAAAGCCGGACAAAACCACACTCACGATGGGCATTGTGGTAGATGCTGTGAAGGAGGTGGCGAACCTTGCAGCCAGTGACATTGAGCAGACCCCGGACTTTGGCGTGCTGCTCCAATTAGGCGTTCTTCTCGCACACCAGCGCCTCCCGGGACGCCTGCTTGCTTTGGCGGTTGGCCTGGACTTCAGCTTCGGATCACCGGGACCAATTAGCGATGGTGCGATGTTTGATTTTGCCATCCTGGCGATAGGACTCGCGGCGCAAGAGGCGGTGGTAGATTTTGCCGTTGACGGTGGTTTGCGCGTGGTCGGGATACATAGTGAGCACATTATAACGGTCTCATTTACAATGAGTTATATCATAATACCTGGGGAACATCCGATCTAACATCGGCCATTCACCCTTTGCCTTCCCACCGCTTTCGCGGTCACCGGGAGCGCCTTCGCCCCGGCTCGCCCCGCCAGCTATCCCCCGCGGCGCGCCAAATCCGGCGATTGACAGTCCGCCAGTCGGCGGTAGCCTTTTGTCCCAGCCCTGACCTAATGCCCGTTGGCGATGAAAAGCGATACCGACCAGTTCGATAGCCCGTGGAAAGAGGCGCTGGAGAAATACCTGCAGCCCCTGCTGGAGTTTTGTTTCCCTCAAGTCGCTGACGCCATCGACTGGCGCACTGCCCCGGAATTTTTGGACAAGGAGCTGCAGGAAGTGGTGCGCGACGCCGCGCTGGGGGAACAACGGGTGGACAAATTGGTCAAAGTGCAGCTGCTCACCGGCGGGGAGGAATGGATTTTGGTGCATGTGGAGGTGCAGCATTGGCCTGATCCCGGGCTGCCCCAGCGGTTATACCAGTACCACCACCGGCTGAGTGATCGCTACGGGCGCAGTGTATTGACGCTGGTCCTCCTGGCCGATGAGCAGGCGGATTGGCGGCCGGGGCACTATGAGAGCGAAGTGCTGGGCTGCCGGGTGCGGT
>CAIMWS010000094.1 GCA_903845125.1 uncultured Verrucomicrobiota bacterium | reverse complement strand
CAGGTGGTAATTGGTATCGGTCAGGCCGGCGGCCATGGTCACCTCCGTGAATTTCCACCCCCCGTCGTTCCGGTAAAGGGCATTGCGGGGCGGGGGTGAGGTGGCGGGTGCTCCCGGCAGGGGCGCCCCGTTCAGGAACAGGATATCGATCCTGCCATCGCCGTTGTAGTCGAAAGTCGCCAGGCCGGAGGCGACGCTCTCCACGATGTAGCGCCGCCCGGAACTGCCATCCGTGTGGACAAAGGTGATGCCGGTCTGCCGGGTGGCGTCCCGCAGCTGGATCGGGCAGGCCGGTTCGGCGGCGGTGAGCCGGGCGGCCAGGAGCCATGCGGGCAGGACCCGCGCAAGGTCCACCAGGAGGCGTGCCGGGCGGATCCTACTGTGCCGCCTGGAGCTTTTTGAGGAATTCATCGTACTTTTTCTCGCCGGGGCTCAGGGCCACCGCCCGCCGCATGGCCTGCAACGCGCCCGGGAGGTCGTGGTTTTTCACGCAGGCCACCGCCAGCAGATGATAGTGGGGGCCGCTCGGTTCCCAGGCGGCCACCTTCCGGGCCAGCGCCTGCGCCTCAGCCGGCTTGCGTTCAGCGCGCAGGTAGAGTTCCGCCAGGGCGCGATAACCCTCAGGCCATTCGGGAGCCAGTTCCTGGGTCTTCAGGTAAGCCCGTTCGGCCGCCTCGAACTGCTGGAGCCGGCCCAGGAGCCGGCCCAGGAAGAAATGATTCAGGCTGTTGCCCGGCTGCTCCGCCACCAGTTCCTTGAAGACGCGCACGCCATCGGCCAGCGCCTTGGCCCGCACGTAGAGCGCTTCCAGGGCGGCCCGGTAGGTGGGGCTGTCGGCGTCGAGCGTGGCCGCCTTCCGGAAGAACACGGCTGCCTTTCCGGCCTGGCCATGAACCTGGTGGACCTGGCCCGCGCCAAAAAAAGTGCGTGCCACAGTTTTGCGCACCATCGGCAGCCCGGTCAGCGTCTCCTCCTGGGCGCCGCGCCCGGTGAGCGCCTGGCGGTCGGCCACCTCCAGTTTCTGGAATTGCGCGCGGTACCGGGCGGCCTCTTCCGTCTGCCCCAGCCTGACGCAAGCAGTGGAAAGCGCGTAATGCGCCTGGGTGTGGTCCGGTTGCAGGGCGATGGCCCGCTGCAGGCTCTCCTTGGCCCGCACATGGTCGCCGGATTGCAGGCAGGCCTGCCCCAGCAGGTAGCAGCTCTCGCTGGCCGGCTGGGGCAGCCCGGCGGCTTGCTGGAGGGTCTGGATCGCCTCGGCCGTCCGGCCCAGATCCAGGTAGGCACGCCCCAGCCGGTTCAGGATGTCCGCGCCCGCCGCGCCGCGCTGGAGCGCCTCCTGGCACAGGCGCACACACTCCTCGAGCTGTCCCTTGTCGAAGGCGATCAACGCCAGAACGGCGCAAGCCTCCGCCTGCCCCGGATCCAGCTCGAGGCACTTCCGCAGGTGCTTGACCGCTTCGTCGGTGCGGCCGGTGTTGTAGCAGGCGGATCCCAGCAGCGCGAAGGCCAGGGCATCGTTCGGGTAGGCTTCGAGGGCCTGGAACGCCGCCGCCACCGCCTCCTTTTTCAGGGCTTCAGCTTCCCCTTGGGGCTGGGGAAGGAGAGCCTGCGGGCCGCCCCCCGGCTCAGCCGGGGCGGGCCGGGAGGCGGTTGGCGCGGATGGAACCGTCGCGTTGGTTGCGGCCAGTGAAGAATCCTGCGGCCACCAACACCCCAGCGCCACTCCCAGGATGAGCCCCCGGGGAAGCGCCAGCCGCACCCGGCCAAGCCGGGAACCTCTCTGTGCACCGGTTTTTCTTTCTTCAGTAATAAGCCACCGCCGTAGTTTGACACAGGATAGAGGTTTGGGGCGGAGGCGTCAAGCCGCGAGGGCCATAGGCCGCAAAATCAGCATCGGAAATAGGTTTGACGTTAAACTTCTCGCTGTGGTATTATCTGGGCAGATCTGCAGCAATATTACTTGGTTAGTCGAGTCACCGCGACGGCGGCCTTCGCCATTTGAGGTGCCGCCGGAAGGGGGGTAATCCTGTTGCGGATTCCGAAAATCAAAATGTGGAGAGAATGCCTATGCAAAAAAAACGCAAATTGACTTGCAAACTTTCGCTGGCGAGCTTGGCCACTGGCCTGCTTGCCGCGAGCCTGACCGGGCAGGCTCAGACAACCGACCTGAAAGCGGGCCTGAAGGCCTATTGGAACTTCGATGGAAACCTCAACGATTCGGTCGGCCAGTTCCAGGGCACCGAGAATGGTTCCGCCTCCATCCCGTTCGTGAACGGAGGAACCGGCTTTGGGAAGGCGATCCAGCTTGATGGGACAGACCAGTACGTGGAGATCACCGGGGGCGAACCCGATGACCTCGCTTTTGCGGGTGGCAGCGTATCCATCGCCGGCTGGTTCAAGGTGGGGACTTTCGATAAATCCTGGCAGGCGCTGGTGGCCAAGGGTGAAGGCAACAACTGGCGGGTGGCCCGGCGCGGTGGTGAAGGTGGCATTGCCTACGCGGGCGGCCTCACGGACACGCCCACTGGCAAAGATGTGAATGATGGCAATTGGCATCACTTTGTGGCGATCAGCGACGCCGATGGCGCCGAGTATGGCACCGCGGTGTATATTGACGGCGTCCGGGACACGATCATCGCTGGCGCCGCCGGACTCACCGCAAACGGCAAAAGGATGATGGTTGGCGAGAATCCGGACGCGCGCGGCCGCTATTGGAATGGCGAAATCGACGACCTCGCCATCTGGGGCCGCGTGCTCAAGGATGCTGAAATCACCTTGCTGTACGATAGCGGTAAGCAAGGGAAGCCACTCAGTATTTTATTGGGCGCCGTAGTGGGTGATGCCGACGGGGATGGCATGCCCGACGATTGGGAAAAACAGTATGGCTTCAATCCGAATAACGCGGGCGATGCCGCCCAGGACGCCAACGGCAACGGGATCTCCAACCTGGAAGAGTTCAAGCGTGGCCTCAACCCGCTGGACACCACCAAGCCGGTGATCCTTTCGGTGGCGGCGGCCGCCACGTTCGACACGGTGAAAATCACCTACTCGAAGGAGTTGGATCCCGCCACGGCCACCAACCTGGCCAACTATGCCATCAGCCCCACGCTGGCGGTCACGGCGGCCGCCTACAAAAACAAGGTGGTTACGCTCACCACGGCCAAGCAAACCGCCGGCGCGGTGGCCTACACGGTGACGGTTAACAACGTGAAGGATATCAACAATTGGACGGTGGCCGCGAACACCAAGGCGACCTTCTATTCGTACCTGCTGACCAAGGCGGGTGTGCTCAAGTTCTCCTATTGGGGGAACATTAGCGGCACCCCGGTGCAAGGGCTTTATGACGATCCCCGCTACCCGGCGACGCCGGACTTGACCGCCACCGTGTATTCCTTCAACAGTCGCTGGGCCTTCCCGGATGACTCCCACGAGAATTACGGGGCGACCATGGAAGGGTTCCTGACCCCGACAGAATCAGCGGACTACCGGTTCTTTGTTTACAGCGATGACGCTTCCGAGCTGTATCTCAGCACCGATGCCACCGAAGCCAACCTGGCGCTCATCGCCCAGGAAACCGGTTGCTGCAACAACTTCACCGAACCCGGCACGGCGCGGACCTCGGACCCGATCTCGCTCGTGGCCGGCAAGAAGTATTTCATCCGCATGGTCTATAAAGAGGGCGGCGGCGGCGATTATGGCCAGGTTGCCTGGCGGAAAGAGGGGGACACCACGGCGGCGGGTTCGCTGACCCCGATCCCGGGCAAGTATCTCTCGGCCGCGGTGGATCTGCCGGCTCCGGCGGAAGGTTTGCTCACGACCCAGTCTCCGGCGCCCAATGCCAAGAACGTTTCGCCGGTCGCGGCTGTGACCATCGTGCATGTGGACGGCAAGACCGAGTGGACGGGTGCGAACACCAGCCTGAAGTTCAACGGCGCCGCCGTGACCTACACGTTCACCAAGGACGGCAGTGCCGCAACGATCGTTCACAAGCCGGGCGCGATTCTCCCCAGCGGTTCGACCAACAAGGTAACCCTCAGCTACAAGGATCCGGGCGGCAACGACGCGACCTTGGAATGGACGTTTGTGGCTGCCGTGTATCGGGGACCGGCCAAAGATGTGGTCAAGGGTTACAACGGCCTGATTATGGGGTCCGCTAATTACACCGCGGACAAGGGCGGCCACACTGGCAAGGCGGGCGACTACGCCATGGATCTGACCACCAAGGGTGGTCCGGTGCAGATCATCGATCCGCTTTTCCTGGCGGCCCTTAACGAGGCCACGGCGAAGGATGAGTTGTCCGTGGGGCTCTGGGTCAAGAAGTACGACATTGCGGACTCCTCCGCCATCTGGTTCTCCTCGCCCAGCCAGGCGCGCGTCTTCCAGGCGCACACACCCTGGAGCAACAACAACATCTACTTCGACACGGCTGGCTGCTGCGATGGCGGCACCCAGCGGATCAACGCCGACATTAACACGTTCGCCGACTATACCGGCGACATTGGCTGGTGGACGAACAACTGGCACTACTTTGTCTTCAACAAGAAGGCGGACGCCAAGGATATCTGGATCGACGGCAAACCGTTCCTGGCGGGGAGCAATACGGGCCTGCTCT
>CAIMWS010000093.1 GCA_903845125.1 uncultured Verrucomicrobiota bacterium | reverse complement strand
CTGACAAACACATGAGCTGGTTCCTGAGCCGGAAGCGTCATCGGCAGGAGGAGCAGCGGAAGAAGGGCAAGCCTTCCGAGTCGGGTAAGAGGCATATCTGAATTATTTATGGTTATTCGTAATAATCCCCATCGCCGCCAGGAACCGGTCAACCTCCTCTTCGGTATTCTGCAGGCCAAAGCTCACCCGGGCCACCCCCGGCAACGACAATCCCGGGATGAGTGACACGATGAGCCGTTGGAACCGCTGCAATCCCGGGCTGAGACCCAGCAGGTGCTTGATGAGGATATGCGCACAGTGGCATCCGGCGCGGATGCCGATACCGCCCTGATCCGACAGGGCCTTGGCCACCTTGTCGGACATCCTGTCTTTCACCGTGAAAATGATGACGCCGCCCTTACGGTCCATCTCCGGCGAGGCTATGTCACGCATGCCATATACCGTTACACCCGGCATTTGGGCCAGTCCGGCAAGCGCTTTTTCCGTCAATGCCCGTTCCACCTCGCGGATCGTGCCAAAGCCGATGCGGCGAAGCAGCAGCAGCGCTTTGCCAAAGGCGGCAATACCGGCGGCGTTTGCCTCGCCCGACGCGCGGATGGCGGCCATCTCCCCATCGTTGAACGACAGCGATCCCCGGCGGGCCACCAGCAAGCCGGTGCCGAAGGGGGCGTAGGCCTTGTGGGCCGAGCAAACCAGGTAGTCGATCCCGCAGGCGTCCATATCGACCGGACGGTGGGCCACCAGCTGGGCGGCATCCACCAGGAGGCGGGCGCCATATTTATGGGTTACCCGGCTGATGGCTTCCAGGTCGGTGTAGGCGCCGAGGACGTTGGAGATAGCCGTGACGGCCACCAGCGACACCCCCGGCTTCCCTTCGCCGGTTTGATCGGCCAGCAGCCGATCCAGTTCAACGGCATCGATGAACCCGTCGCGGCTTGCCGGCAGCCGGAGCAGCGTGCCGCCGGCAAGATTGCGCCACGGCAGGTCGTTGGAGTTGTGCTCGAGAAGGGTGTTCACCACCACCGGCCTGCCCTGACCTTTCTCCAGGCTCTCCGCCACCAGGTTGATCGCCTCGGTGGTATTGGAGGTAAACAGGATGTCATATCCGGATGCCGGCGCCCCCAGGAAGGAGGCGCATATCGATTTCACCTCCTCCACCACAGCCGATCGGACCGCTTCCGGCTGGCGCAGCGTCTGCCGGTAGGCATCCCAAACCGGACCGAAGGTGGGTGTGCTGGCACCGTTATCGAAATTGACGAAGGGCACCTCCCCGCCTGACGAGGGCACCATAAACCCCTGGCCGATAAGGCTGTTGCGGAGCCTTTCGAGCAGAGCCATTCCGCTGGCTTCATCCGGATCATCGCCGTAGAGGATGTCCTGCACCGTTAACGATGGATTGCCGTCACTAAAAAAGAGGTCCCTGTTTTGGGCGGCCAGCCGTGACACCTCTGCCAGCGCCAGGGCGGGTACGATGGCCGGCGTGCCCGCCTCAAACCGGTCGGGCATGCGGGCCCACACCACCCAGTCGGGCGATATGAGCCGGGCGGTTCCCCCACCCGTCTGCCATCGTTTCAAACCCTCAAGGGCATTACGTTTTATTGCAAGCGCCTGTGTGCCAAGCGGAACGCCCATCTGTTCACCTGTCACCTGATGGCAGGCTCCTTTGGAGAGCTGACCGGCGATACCGGCCAGCCGGCGCGGAGAGCCAAACAGCACGGTATACCGGCTGCGGTCAAGATCGAGGCTGGCAAGAATCGTCGCCCGGGCCGCTTCATACCGCCGGGTGGTCTCCCGGGAGTGGTGCCCGCTGCCGCG
>CAIMWS010000092.1 GCA_903845125.1 uncultured Verrucomicrobiota bacterium | reverse complement strand
TCATCATCCCCACCGGGCGTGGCCGCCGTCCTTTCGCCAATCTGGATTGCTCTGCGCGGAGTTCCAACCCCGCCCATCCGATTGCGCAGTCCGCAGCCCAAGCCGCCAGTGGAAACTTATGGGCTGATTTTAAATAAAGCGGGCAACTGTTCAAGCGCGTTGATCAAGAACTGCATGGCGATGGCCGCCAGCAGCAATCCCATGATCCGGGTGCCGATCTTCAAGGCGATCGGGCTTAACCAGCGGGTTCCGGAAGCCGATAAACGCAAAATCAGGTAGCTGAGGCCGGAAACCAGCATGATGCTCAGGACCAACGCCATTTGCTGGCCCCAGCCTTGCGCCCGGTTGTGGAGCATCACACACGTGGTGATGGCCCCCGGTCCCGCGAGCATGGGCACTGCCAGAGGTGTGATGGCAATATCTTCCTTGGCGGCTCCGGCGGAGGTTTCTTCCTCGGTTTCCTGAACCGCCGAGCGCCGGGCCTGGATCATGTCGAGTGCCACCAGCAGCAAAACCACACTGCCCGCCATTTGGAAGGCCGGCAGGGTAATCCCCAGCAGATGAAAAATCCATTTCCCAAAAACGGCGAAAGCCAGCAAGACCCCGGCGGTGACCAGGCAGGCCAGCCGGGCCATTTTGATCCGCTCCGGTGGCGAATCCTCAGGCGTCATGGCGAGGAAGGTGGGGACGACGGCGATGGGGTCCACAATCGCGAACAGGGAACTGAAGGCCAATAAAAAGAATTCCAGGATGTTCATACGCAAGCCGGCGCCAGGATGGCATCACTCATGCCGTGGATGATTTTCTTATCGGCCGGGCAGATGGTGGCCAGAATCCCTCCCAATTTGGCGCGGGCATGGTCGCCTTGCCCATCGACAAAATAGTAAGGGCAGAGCCGCACGCGGCCGGCCATGGGCTTGGGATGCGGATGGTCATCGTGATACCCCTGCGTTTCCACGAGCCGGGGCTTGTGGAAACGTTGCAACACGTATGGGGCATTCAGAAACCCAGCCAGGGCCTGGTCCACCGCTGCGCTCCATTCCGCCTGGGACAAATCGCTGCCCAAGTGAACCCCTCGCGCCCCCCAAGCCAGCTCGGAAAAACCGGAGATCTTCAAAACCAATTGCCGGTTGCGCTGGGACAAATCCTTAAGCTGACGCCAATCGGTAAGGCCTAGTTCCGGCACCGCCGCGTGCGGAGGTAGCGGAGATGGATCAACTACCCACGTATAAGGAACGACTTCCCGCAAGCGCTGGAAAAACGATTCCCCCAATTCCCGCCGCCAGAAAGATTCCAAATTGCGGTTCCACAACAAGCCAAACAGCATTTTCTCCTCGAAAATCGGTTTGGGGGGCGGGGTGAGGCGCACCGTGCCATCCATGGCGGCTTGGAATAAGGCCTGAGCGCACGGAACATTCGGCACGTCAAACAGCTCGAAAAATCGGTAAACGGCATCGCCCAGTCTGAATCCAGTGAAGTGCTGGTTGTGGACGTGGAATCGATCCCGCCCCAACTGCCCAGCCAGCCAGACCATTTCCGGGCGGTAAGTGGCCGCCTCTTCGGAAACCACCAGGTGAATCCTTGCGGCATCACCGAAAATGCCGGAAAAACCATGCAGCATCCCCTGGGCGCCTCCAATCACAACCGGGGCCGGCTGTTTTGGCACCAGTTTGTCCGGGCGTTCGCTGTAGGCCAGATTGAGCCAGGCGGTCAGGCCAATACCACCGGGGACACTATCCAATTCGGTGATCACCCAGCCTTCCTCGGTAAGGAGGATATCGGGCCGGATCACCCGCGGCCATTCGTTCCTGAAGGCCGGTGAACGCTGCATTTCAACCACCTCACGCGGTTTGCCCAAGTCCAGCCAATGCGCGACCCAGGACGGCTGTTTCCCCTGCACGCTCTGCCGGTAAAGCAGATTAACCGCCTTGTAAAATTGAAGCAATATCCGGCCCAGGCGCTCCAAGGCAGCCGCCAACTCTTTCCCCAGCGGGAAAGGTTCAGGGGCCATCCGCCAGTGCCGGTCGGCAAAAAGACCGCCAGCCGGCAGGCGGTTCCGCAGCCAGCGCGCAAAAGATCCAGGCTCGGTTTGATGGCTCACAAACGGTTTGCGCCTTCGCCCAGCGAGGTTTTCACAAGCTTACCTCAAGTCCGCACCTGGCCGCTGCCCAAGCCAATCCATTTATAGGTGGTCAACTCTTCGAGCCCCATCGGGCCGCGGGCGCCAATCTTGTCGGTGCTGATGCCGATTTCCGCTCCCATGCCGAATTCACCTCCATCGGTGAACCGGGTGGAAGCGTTCCAGAAGACCGCGGCGGAATCCACCTCGGCCAGGAAGCGCTGGGCCCGGATCTCGTCCTTGGTCACGATGGCTTCGGTGTGCCCCGAGCCGTATTGATTGATGTGTTGAATCGCCCCGGTCACCCCATCGACGACTTTCACCGCTAAAACCAGATCGAGGTATTCTGCATACCAGTCATCTTCTGTAGCGGGTTTGATGGATCCCCCCCATTTGGTCTCCAGCATGGCTTGTGGCAAAAGGCTGCGCGTTTCGGCATCGACCCGCAACTCCACTTTCAAGTCCAGCAATTGGCGCAGTATGAAAGGCAAAAAAGCCTGGGCCACGCCCCGGTCCACCAGCAAGGTTTCCATGGCATTGCACACCCCCGGGCGCTGGACTTTGGCGTTGACGACGATGGTCTCCGCCATCGCCAGGTCCGCTGAGCGGTCCACATAAACATGGCAAACGCCTTTGTAATGCTTGATCACCGGCACCCGGGAACATTCGGTTACGGCCCGGATCAGCCCCTCCCCTCCCCGCGGAATGCACAAATCCACGAATTGAGTCAGTCCCAGCAATTCGCGAATGGCCTCCCGTTCGGTGGTGGAAACCACTTGGATGGCGTGAACGGGATAAGCCGGGCACGCTTGCCGGGCGGCCTGGAGCATGACCTCCGCAATGGCTTGATTGGAATTCAAGGCCTCCTTGCCTCCGCGCAGAATGGTGGCGTTGCCCGATTTGAAGCATAAGCCCGCCGCATCGGCCGTCACATTCGGGCGCGACTCAAAAATGATCACAATTACCCCTATGGGCGTTGCCAGCTTCCGCAATCGCAAGCCATTGGGACGGGTGCGCTCATCCAGGACTCTCCCCACCGGATCGGGCAGTTGGGCCACTTCACGCAGGCCCCGGGCCATGGCAGCGATGCGTTTCGCATCCAACTTCAACCGGTCGAGCAGGGCGGCCGACAAGCCGGCCTGGGCGCCCGCCGCCATATCGAGCTCATTGGCAGCCATCAGTTTTTGCTGATTCGCTTCCAAGGCCTCGGCCATGGATTCGAGGCAGCAATTTTTATCCCGGGCGCTCAATTTCGCCAGCTCCCGCGAGGCCACTTTGGCATTTCCTGCCAGTTCCGCCATTTGCGCGTGCAATGTCATGCCACCCAGCATAGGCCGCACAGGCCCGGAGAAAAGCCCGAAAATCATTATAAGCTGGCATTTTCCCGGTGTTCATTGATTATTGGCTGACAATTTACGTTATGAAAACACAACTATGGCCCTGCTTGCTAGCCGCAGCCGCTTTGTTTGGCTCGGATTCCTCCACCACTGCCCAGTCCGCAATAACCATTGAGCAAACCACCACCAACCTTACGGTTTGCTACCAGGGACGGAAGATGATGGTTTATCGCTTTGCCCCCGGCCAGTTTAAGCCCTACGTGGGCGAGTTGTTCACCATCACCGGCCAACCCGTCCTGCGCGACTCACCATCGGACCATGTGCACCACCACGGTTTGATGTTCGCCATCAAAGCCAACGGCGTCAATTTCTGGGAGGAAACACCCGGCTGCGGTTTCGAGAGGCCAGTTAAAATAACCCAGGTGCAAAGCAGCGCCAACAACCCGGGCACTGCCCAAGCCGGTTTTACCCAGCTGATCCACTGGGTTGCGGCCGCTGATAAAGACACCGCCGATACCACCGCCTGCGCCTTGCTGGAGGAGGAACGGACGTTGACGCTGGTGGTGGATGAATCGAAACAGGAGGTTTCGGTCCTCTGGGAATCCAGCTTCAAAGTGGGCGCCAAGGCGCAGGAAGTGGTGCTTACGGGCGCCAATTACCACGGCTTGGGATTGCGCTTCCCTCAAGATTTGGATCCGGTGGCCAGCCATTTGAATGCCAAGGGCCCGGTGGATAATTCCGGCTCCAGGCAGGATATAAGCCAGGCCCGCTGGAGCGCGGTTTTGTTCAATGCCGATGCCAAGCCCCGCACGGTGGCGGTTTTTGGCGATCCCGATAATGCGCGTGGCAATCCCTTCTTTTTCACGATGCTCAAACCTTTTTCATACCTTTCGGCCACCCAGCAACTGGATCAAAAAGAGCTGCGTTATCAACGCGGGGACTCCTTTAAGCTCAAGTTCCTGGTGGCCGCCTATCCGGATATCCGCTCCGGGGAATTCCTGAACCAGCGGTCCGCCGCTTGGAAACATTGAACAGCCTGGCGGTTCCAGGCTTAACCGTGTCCCGGCCATTGGCTCAGTCGTGCTGGCTGGATCTTTTTGTGCAAAACGTCTGTGGTTCGCCACTTACAATACGGTTCAAAATATGCTCGTGGCTCTCGGCTCGTCTTGCGCAAAAATCTGCGGCGCCATCACTTCCCTGCCAACTACAGGGACAAGACTTATACGCACCGTGACGGGCAACCTTCACCTCTCCTGGGTGTTGGCGGTCCTTGGTTTGCTGGCCGCCGAGGGGCGGTTTATTCCGGGCCTGTCCAACACCGCGGCCGCCGAAGTCCCGGTGGATGAAGCCCGATACTACCGGCTGGAAACCATTCCGGTGCCGCCAAATGTGGTTTTGGAAGTGGGCGGCCTCTGTTTTGCCAGCGATGGCTCCCTGATGATCTGCACCCGGCGGGGTGAAATCTGGGCTTATAAGACGGGGCACTGGCAGTTGTTTGCCAGTGGATTGGATGAACCGCTCGGCATAGTGGAAAGCCAGCGCGGCCAATTTTATGTGGGCCAGCGGCCTGAGTTCACCCGCATCACAGACACCGATCTGGATGGCCGGGCCGATCTTTACGAAACCATCACGGATGCCTGGGAATATTCCGGCCAGAGGTATGAATGGACCTTCGGCCCAGCCTTGGATAAGGACGGCAATCTATGGGGCGCTCTTTCCGCCTGGTTTTTCCCACGCTTCATCTATGAGCATCTGCCTTATAGCGGCTGGGAAGTCCCGCCCCCCCCGGGCTGGATACCCAATCCCAAAACCGCGTGGCGCAGTTGGATCTTCCGGGTGACGCCCCAAGGCGATTTCACTCCTTGGGCGGGCGGCGTGCGATCCCCCAATGGCCTGGGCTTCAGCCCTGCAGGTGAATTATTCCTGGCGGAAAACCAGGGTGAATACATTGCCTCCAACCCCATATACCATGTGCAGAAAGGCGATTTCTTCGGCTTTCCCACCTCCCTTTTCTGGGACAAAACCGTCGAGGATCCTTTTGCGCTGCCCATCAGCGAACTGAACCAGCGCCGCAAGGTTGGCGCCATCCAACTGCCCTATGGCGCCATGGGCCAATCCATCACCCAGCCGGTGTGGGATTTAACGGCCGGCAAATTCGGGCCATTCGCCAACCAGATTTTCATTGGGGACCAAATCAAATGCACCGTCATGCGCTGCGTTTTGGAAACCGTGGACGGCCAATGGCAGGGAGCTGGATTCCCTTTCCGGGCCGGTTTCCAGTGCGGCATCAACCGCCTGGCTTTCGCCCCTGATGGCAGCCTTTATGCGGGCCAGACTGACCGTGGCTGGGGTTCCATCGGCGGACGTCCGTTTGGCCTTCAACGCCTGGTTTATTCCGGCGAGCTGCCTTTTGAGATTGCCACCATGAATTTGACCACCAACGGTTTCCGCCTCCACTTCACCAAGCCGGTGGACGCCGCCGCTGCGGGCGATCCGGCAATTTATTCCTGGGAACACTTCCATTACCATTTCCACCGTTTGTATGGTTCCCCGCAGGTAGCCATTACCCCGGTGAAAGCCACCCACTCCACTGTTGCCGCGGATGGGCGCTCCGTATTGTTGGTGCTGCCGGAGTTGGTGGAAAAAGAAATCTATGAATTGCACATCCGTGGTTTGAGAGCGGCCGATGGCTCCCCCCTGGTGCATCCCGAGGCCTATTACACGCTCAACCGCCGCCTCAAGCCGGCGGCCAATCCTTAGCGGCCAGGCTTATGGAGGAGCGGGCTCAGGGTGTTTTGCTGCGGTGGTACCCACTGACGGAGACCAGCCTGATCGTCCATTGGCTGACCCGGGAATTGGGGAAGCTGAAGACCGTGGCCAAAGGCGCACGCCGTTTGAAATCCAACCTGCATGGTAAATTGGACCTTTTTTTTGAGGCCGATTTCACTTTCCACCGCAGCCGCCGCACGGATCTCCATGCCTTGCGCGAAATCCGTCTCCAGCAACCGCATCTCGCGTTGCGCAAGGATCTCGGCTGCTATCTGCAAGCCTCCTATTTTGTCGCGTTGATCGACGCCACGACGGAACCTGAACTTCCCCTTCCAGGTGCTTTCGAGCTGCTTTCCGAAGCTCTGCGCCAGTTGCCCGTCCAGGCGGTCAATCCGGTTTCAGTGCTGGCTTTTGAAGCCAGGTGGCTGGGCCTTTCCGGCTACCAACCGGATCTTTCGGATCGCCTGCTCAGCGAAGGTTCCCGGCAGATCCTGGAGCGGTCCACCAGCCTTGAATGGGAGTCCCTCACGCACTTGAAATTGAGCCTGCCCCAGGAGGCTGAACTGAACCACTTTTTGCGGTCCTGCATCCTCCGCAACTTTGGCTTTGTCCCCGTCAGCCGCAACCTGGCGTGGCCAGGGTAAGTCCTTGCCCCGAGGCTGATTGGGAGGCTGCATTGTGCTGTTCAGGGCAGCGCCGTGCCGCGCTGAACCGGCCCCTAAAGCCAATGCCATAGCCAAAGCGGTGCTTGGCACTGCGCGGCGAGCAATGAAAGCTCCTCCCTGAAAGCTAGAGCCCCAGTTGCCCTTCCTCACCCACGGCCTGCCGCCGGCAGGCCGGAGTTCCCCGCCTCCCTCCTCGGTGGAAAATTGAGCTTACATTAAGCATTGCCCCAGAGCCTTTAGGCCGTATATTGAAGCTAACAATACCATGCGCTCTGAACTGAAGAACTGGCGGGCCAGCATCCGGCCTGCGTGGCCACGTGCCTTTACGTTGATAGAACTCTTGGTGGTCATTGCCATCATCGCCATCCTGGCCAGCATGATCCTGCCTTCCTTGAGCCGCGCCAAAACCAAGGCCAAGACGGTCAAGTGCCTTTCCAACCTGCGCCAACTGGGCATCACCCTGTCGCTTTATACCGCGGACTATGCCGAACGATTCCCATTTTCCGGGCGATCCTGGCCGCAGATGCCTTTTGTGGATTTATTGAAACTTTTGAATCCCTACGTGCGGACCAATAATACGGCCTTCTTTTTGTGCCCAGCCGACCGGTTGCCAGGCTGGAATTTCCGTTGGACAATCATCAACGGCTCGGGGAGCAACATTCGGACCAATGATTTACTGTTCGCCAATTCCTACTACTACTATCACCAATTTTACTTTGACGACACGGCCTCCCCCGAACTGGCGCAACGCAAGACCAGCGAGGTCCGTTTTCCTTCCAAAAAGGCGGTCATGTGCTGTTTTTCTGCGTATGAACTGGGCACCAAGGGCGACAGCAGCATCGCGCATGGCAGCACTGGCTTCCCCCTGCTCTTTGTCGATTCCCATTCGGCCTTTGTCAAATATGCCCAGTTGAACAAGGCTGGCGCCTATGGGGATTACAACCTGGATTGGACGATCAACGGTCTTAAAGGTTCCGATTTGAAATAACCAGCCATCCCGTTGGCGGGCGGATTCGCCATTCTCTTCCCAAAGTTTTTCCCCAGGCTTGGGCTTGTCCAAACCGCCCGTTGCGCGATTTTTCAAACCTTGCCATCCGTTTCGAACATGGCAAAATGTCCCCCAACATGAATCCAATAATCCAATCCATGCGCTGCGTCCGGATTTGCCTGACGGTTCTGCTCGTGTCCACCCCTGGCCGGTGTGCCCAACCGGCAGCCGGAGGCTCGCTGGAGGTTCCCCAATTTCAGGAAGCCAAAGCCATCGATCTGCTGAAGCCCGGATTCCGGGCGGGCGAAATAGTGGGCTGGCGGTCTTTTCATGAGACCCCTGGCACCAAAACCATCGACGTCTGGCAATTCGACCTGAATGGCGTTTTGATCTGCCGCGGGACACCCAAGGGATATCTATACACTGAAAAAAATTACCAGGACTTCATCATTCGTTTTGAATGGCGCTATCCGGCCGGTTCCAGCCAGGGCAAAGGTGGCGTATTGGTGCGCATGACCGGTGAGGATTTGATCTGGCCCAAGTGCCTTGAATTGCAGCTGAACCAAGGCCAGGCGGGTGATTTCTGGGCCATTCGCGGTTTTGAAGTCACCGGGCCGGTGGACCGGGTGAAACTCATCACCAACAGCCCCTTCGGCACCTTGCGCCATCTTCCGCGGACCGGCGGAGCCGAAAAAAAAGCGGGTGAATGGAACCTCCAGGAGGCCGTGGTCCGTGGCGACACGGTGATCCAATACTTGAACGGCTTGGAAGTCAACCGCGCCACCGGCTGCGAAGTCCAGCCCGGCAAAATCCTGCTGACTGCGGAAGGGCCGGAGATTCAATTCCGGAATTTGCGGCTGATGCCATTGCCTCAGGGATTCTATAACGGACTTTATTACAGCGGCGAAGGCGATACCCGTTTTCTCGAATTATTGGACCTATCCCGGCGCATGTTTGAGCCGGATGCGGAATTCCAGAACCTGCCCATGCTTTACACGCCTGCCTGGAATGGTTTTGTCGAAGGTCCCACCTGGGGCGCCTGGTGGATCCAGAACAGTTATGGCACAACCTACTGCGGCCTGCCTTTTTACCAGGAACCGATGGCCACTTTCCTCCAAAATGCCCAGGATCTTTGGTTCGACCAAATGGGCGATGGAAAGCGGACTTTCAGGTGGCAGAATACCGAACAAGTTATTCCCGACGGCCAATTATGCGATGCGGCTTCCCCTGGCTGGTACATGCCCAAGCAGGGGGACGGCAACGTGGGCATCCATGACTGGGGCGTGGAATTCACTGCCGCCGGCCTCCTGATGCAGGCTGAGACGCTGTTAATCAACCGGGATCCAGCTACGATTCAACGCTATCTGGGCAAACTGCGGCGGTGCGCGGATTTTCTGGAATCCAGGCGAGATCCCGCCAATAACTTGTTCCTGGCTGGACCAGCGGGCAACCTTTTGGCGCCCAGCTATGCTGGCTGGAAAAAACCTGATGGCACCTATCACCCGGCATACCTGGCCGGCTTGTCCATCAGCTACATCGCCGGGTTGGATCGCATGGTGGAGTTGGAGAAACTGGCTGGCCATCCCGATCAGGCTGCGATTTTCGCCAAACGGCGCGATTTGGCCCGCCAGGGATTGCCCAAGCTGACCACCGACGAAGGTTACTTCATAAAATACCTGGATCCGGATGGCACCCGCCACGGGGTTTATGGCGCGGATAAACATGGTTATTTCGAGGCCGTGTGCAATCACGATGCCATCTGCTTTCGCGTGGTTGACGATGCCCAAGCCGAAAAAATCTACCAAAAAATGGCGTCCATCCCGGGCCTGCGCCCGCACGATATCATCATCACCAACTGCCGGGGCCTGGACGATATGTATACCCCGCCCACCGATTGGCTGTGGAAATTCGGCACTTGGGTGAATGGCGGCCATTGGTCCACTTGCGAAGCCCGCATGATCATGGCCTATTACCGCCTGGGCCATTTTGAGGATGCGCGGCGGGCCATGGAGCAAATCCTCAAATTCGCCCGGGCCTTCCGCATGGACAATCCG
>CAIMWS010000091.1 GCA_903845125.1 uncultured Verrucomicrobiota bacterium | reverse complement strand
GGGCACGGTGGTGGGCGCCGGCTTGATGGCCGCCGGCTCGGGTTCCCGGCGGATTTCCTTGCCGCCCAAATCAGCCAGGTAAACCGCCAGCGCGGCTTTTTCCTCCGCCGTGCCCAACACCGGGGGCATGTAGCGCAGGAGCCGGCCCTGGCCGGTCAATTGCGAAAGGATGCCCTGGTAACTGAGGGGCCGGGTGACGCGCAGGATATCGTTGCGCCCGCCGCCAATGGTGTGGCAGCCGAGGCATTGCAGGTTGAACAGCTCGCGCCCCGCCTCTTTTTGATGGTCCGCCGTGACGGATTTGATTTCGCTCCAGCGGGCCCGGGGCAGCAAACCAAAACGGTCGATCCCGGCCTGGCCGAAAACCGGCAGGGAGTTGGCGTAGAGTTCGCCGGTGATCAAGTACGGTTTGCGCACGATCTCGCGGATGTATTCGAAACCGCCGATCCAGCTCAAGCCGATGGCGGTCACCAGGACGGTCGCCAGCCGCTGGAAAAACCGGCCGCTGCTCAACGCCACCGCCACGCCCAGCACAAACAGCGCGCCGCTGGCGGCGGCAAACACTTTGATGAAAAACCAGGTGTCCCGGTTTTGGCCAAAGCCCGTCAGGCGCGTGGCCTCGGGAATGGCCGCCCAATACCAGGCCCCGGCCGCGATGGCCAGGGGGACCGGTAACAGCAGCCACCGGGAGCAATAGCGCACCAGTTGATTGCGGAAACCGGCCTCGCCACACCGCACCGCCGTCACCAAGCCGAACAAGCCGGCGATCATGATCGCCATGGCCGTCCGGAAGATCAGCGAGGGGAAAAAGGTGGGGTTCAGAAAACCATGCCAGAAATAATGGGTGTCCGCCCAGCGGCCCGGGGTGAGCATGAAGGACAAAATGCCATTGATGATGAACAAGCTGAGCCAGGCGAACAAGGCGTAGAAGAAGGCCAGGATCTGCCGTCCTTTGCGGTCCAGGTGCGGGAACCGGTAGGCATATAGGAGCAGGGCGGTTACCTCCCCCAGGAAGAACACCCATTCGATCGCCCAGCCGAACACGAAATTATGGATCAGCAGGGAGGTGCCCGTCGGGTTGACCAGCGCGATGATGAACCAGATCCCCACCCCGGAGACCCCGCCGAACACCATGGTGAGGTAGAGGAAAAACCAGGTGTGCCGCCGCAGGTAATCATGCAGCTGGGGATTGTTTTCGCGCCAGGCTCGGCGGTCGGTCAGCCAGATGAACAAGCCGCCGCCCACGGCCAGGTGCGAAATATATACATGCAGGATCGCGATCAGCGCGATCCACGAACCGCCGCCGAAGCGGGTGGTTTCCCAAATCGGGTAATTCATTGTGCGCCTCCTTTTCCGGCCGGCTTAAAGGCCACCTGGATCATATATACCATGGCGGCCAGCCCGCCCAGCAGCACCGCCAGGAACAGGACCAACACGTCATATTGCGGGGCCAGTTGGAGCGTGTCCGGTGAAAAATACGGCTTTAGGTAAAACGCGCGCAAACCGTCCCGCGCCACGACCATGGCCACCAGCGCGATCACCAACTGGCTGAGGGTGGGGCGCAGTTTGCCGGAAAAAGCGGTGGCCATCGCCCCGATGCCCGAAAGCGCCCCCAAAGCCAGGGCTATCGTGTAGAATAGATTGCCCCCCATGAACCCTTTGGCCACCGGCTTGGGCAGGGCCAGCAGGAACCAGGCGCCGATAAATATCTGGACCAGCGTGGCCACCGCAAAGATCCGTAAACCCGACTTTACCCGCTGTTCGCGGACCTCCCCATCCAGGCTGGCCCGCCGGGACCAGAAAATGGCCATCGCCAGGCCCGCCACCGCCACGGAAGCGACCAGGAAATGGAGATAGCGGGGGGCCAGGGAGGGATCCCCCAGGTTCAGCAGGGTGCCGCCCCGCTGCTTGAAATAAGCCACCCATTTCTCCGGTTGCACCATCAAGGTCAGGTTGTTGACATAGATGAAGCCAATCCCCAGCAGCAGGACCGTGGCCAGGCCCAGGAGCAGGCGGGCCGCCGCCGGGGCCCCCTCTTCCAGGCGGCGGTGCAAGTAGAGGCCATAATAGGCCAGGATCAGGGCCGGGATGACTGCGATCCAGAAAACCGCCATCAGGATGGAACTGCTGTAGAAAAAATGCCCGTAAACCACCTGCAAAAACAGCAAGGGCGCGACCCCCAGGGTGATCGCATAAGGCAGGAACAAAGGCAGCTTGCCGGACAGAATGCCCGCCAGCGGCCCGGGCCGGGGCGAGGCCGCCGCCGGTTTGGAGAACAGGGTGATCAAGCTCCCGCCCACCACAATGTTCACCAGCACGATGTGGATCAGGAACAAAGCGTTGTCCAGCACTTGAAACAAGATGGCTGGCGCCGGAATGGATTCCGGTTGGGGGACCAGGTCAGCGGGATTGATCATACACACCTCCTGCATTCACCCAAGGCTGGGTGGGGCGTGAGAAAGGTGCCCAATAAACGAATGGCTGTAAATACCATGAGGTGATTATGGATTTTATTGGTGGGTTCAACAACGAAAAACCAAACGAATGTCGAAAAAAGGACCCGGATTGCATCTGGGGCCGCCCTCGGATTTGCGAGCGATCGGCGGAGCCCTGCGGGCGGTTCTTTTTACGTTCAGGGATTCGGCGGGAGGTTCCGGTGTTCCACCATGAGGCACCGGTTCATGACCACGCGCAGGCCGGCCTTTAAAGCTTCCTGGGCGGCTGCGTTATGGACAATGCCGCTTTGCATCCATACGGCTTGGACACCGCCTTTGGCGATGGCCTCGGCCACGATGGCCGGCACTGCCTCCGGTTTGCGGAAGATGTTCACCAGGTCCACGGTTTCGGGCACTTCCCGCAGGCTGGCGTGGCATTTTTCACCCAGGATTTCCGTGGCATTGGGATTCACCGGGATGATCCGGTAGCCTTGCCTTTGTAAATAATCAGCCACGCGGTGGCTGTCCTTTTCAGGATTATCCGACAACCCCACCACCGCGATGGTTCGTGTGGCAGCCAGGATTTGCCGGATTTCCTCCGGTCCAGCCTGGTAAAGCGGCCGTTCGCAAGCCTGGCTCACGGTTGGCCTCCCACGGCGAGCCCTTTTCCCTTCCATTTCAGCCGCAAAGCGTGGTGCAGGCGGTCGTGAAAGGCCACTGACAATTCGCATGGCTGTCCGGCTTTATACAGGGTGATGGTCTTGCGGATGTTGTCCACCACCACCTGGCAGGGGTTGCATCCCGCCATGTGTTTTTCGAACTCATCGCAGAGGGATGGATCCACCGTGCCATCCACGTATTCGTTCAGGATTTTCAGCAGTTCTTCGCATTTCATTGCAAAACGGTCCAAGCATATGGAGTCAAGACGGCGGAAAAAGTTACATTGCAAATCCATTGGCAGCGCCGGGGCAGGATTTTCATGGCCCTCGTTGCCGGCTTGCGCGGGGCGCTTCCGGGGGCGCCCGGCGCCCGCCCGGGGCGCGCTTCTATTTGGCGGATACCGTGATGGCGCTGGGCGCGGAATAAATCGGTTTGCCTTTGACCGGCGTGTATTTGGCCACCACGGTTACGCGGTCTTTGGTGGGCGGCTTCTGGCCCCAAGGTAAAGATAGGTTATAACCGATGCCAATCGGTGAGGAAATGGCGTACGGGGCCAGTTCGGCTGGAGTGAAATTCCAAGCCAGCCAGTGTTTTTCATCCTGGATGGTTGGCGATTCCAGCACTCCATCAAACAGGAAAATTTGCAGTTGGCCGGACCGGATATATTGGGGCTTGGGATGGTCGGCGTTCACGGCGAATACCTTCAGCAGGATGCCGTCGGTGCCGGGGGATCCGTCCAGATCCACCGCCACCGGCATGGCCATGAGATTCAATTCGGCAACGCTGCTCTGCGAGCCTGCCGGGACCGATGGCTTGGCTGGCGGATGGGAGCCGCCCGATTTACAGCCAGCCACGGCGCCGGCCACCGCCATCACCAGGACCAGCCGCAGACAGAATTGGGGGATCGCAAACATTGGGAACCAGGAACGAGCCATGGCTGGCAGGGGGGAAATCCAGGCTGGCTCACCAATCGCCATCCAC
The DNA here is from genome assembly GCA_903845125.1 of uncultured Verrucomicrobiota bacterium. Taxonomy (GTDB): domain Bacteria; phylum Verrucomicrobiota; class Verrucomicrobiia; order Limisphaerales; family UBA1319; genus CAIMWS01. Next base: position 3,698 of record CAIMWS010000091.1, on the reverse strand, counting down.
CAGGAATGAGGTTGCCCGGCGCGCCAGGTCTTCGGCAAGCATGGGGATGGCCTGGCGCTCCGCACTGGAAAGGTCCGAGCCAACCCGGATGGTTGCCCGGCCGACCACACTGCGATCCATCAGCAGCCGGTTGGTGTATCGCTCCCGGGCGGTGATATGGGCCGTGAGAGTGATGGTGTAATCGCGGACGGTCAGGATGTCGGTGGGCTGGAAGCTTAAGGCTCCCCGGTTATAATGGGTGATCACTCCGTTGACGATGACGTCCCCATCCCCGGCGGTATCCAGCCGGTAGGAGCCATCCTGCTGCAGGCGTTTGCGCACCGCGCTGGTCACCGTTTCCACCAGGCGGGGTTCCGGGGTTTTGTTCACGAACATGTTGACCTGCACCGAGCGTTTGCCTGCGGGTTGGCCGGTGTTGGATCCCACTTTATACCCGGCACAGCCGGCCCAAAACCAGAGCGAAAGCAGCCAAATGCCACCCTGGCTCAGGCGCTTCCAGATGGCCGGGAGATATGGAGTTGGGGTTTGCATTTGTTCCGCAGCCCTCCCACGGGAGGGTTGGTTCGCCTGGCCTCCTACTTCTGGTCCTTTTTCTTATCTTCCCTGGGTGCTTTCGGAGCTTTGGGTTCCTTCGGTGGCGGAGTGGCCTTCACCCGGGGCGCGAGGGCCACAATTCTTTGCTTGGCCTGTACGGCCAGTTTGGAATTGGGATCCTTGTGTACCACATCCGTATAGTAAATGCTGGCCCCCTGCCATTTGTGGCGGCGCTCGTAAAACCGTGCGACCAGGTAACTGCCCCGCGCCTGTTCCGTTTTCAACTCCACAATCCGCCGGTTGGCATCCTCCACGCGCGGATCATCCTTGTAGAGGATTTTGAAATCGGTGAAGGCGGAAATGGCTTTGCCGGCGGCACTTTGATCGTATTCGGACTTTTTGGCCTGTTTGTTGTAAGCCAAGCCGGCTTTGAACAAGGCTTCGGAGGCAACCTTGGGTTGGTCGAAATAGCGGTACATGGCCTGTTCATAGGCCTTGGCCGCTTTGGGGTAATCCTTTTGCTTCTCCCGGGCGGCGCCGATCTTCATTTGGGATTCCTGGCCTATCGGGGTGTAGGGCGCGCCTTTGACGATTTTCTCATACATCTCCACCGTCTTATCCATGGAGGGAAAAAAAGGGATGAATCCCCACAACTTGAACCACTGGCCCGCCAGGAAGCGGTTGGCGATGTCATATTGGTGCTGCAAGGTTTCCGGGAATTTGTCGAACTTGGGGTATTTTTCCACCAATTTTTGATAAGCCTTGAAGGAGCGCTCATCCATGCGGCGGGCTTCGTAACTGCGGCCGATCAGGAATTGGGCCGGGGCGGCAAAATCCGAAAGCGGCCATTTTTTAACGACGCGCTGCGCCGCGCGCAAGGCAGTGCCGTATTGCTTCTTGTCAAAGGCCTGCTGCGCGGCTTCCAGTTGGTCCTTGGCCCGCTCCCGCACCCACTTGCCGCTGCCCACAGCTTCGTAGGACCATCCCTCACCGGGACGGTAAACCAAAGGGGCCGGACAGCGATGCGGCAAAGCCAGCCAGCAAACCATCACCAAGGCTAACCGGATCAACCATTTATTCATGGGGCAGACGTTACCCGAGCGGCCAGGGTCCGTCAAGCAACGTTGGCTTCCGCCAGCGCATCCACCTGGGTGTCCACAATCCGAATGGTCTCCATGGTGTCCGTGAAGAATTGCAGCAGGTTTTCCCGGCGGGCCTGGATCTGCATATTCTTGAGCTGGAACAGGTTGTCCACGTAGGCCGGATTGATCTTCAAATGGGTGACCGCCAGTTTCATGATGCCCCGGTGGTCCACCGGCGGAGCCAGTTTCAACAAAAACAGCACCGCCCGGGTTAAATGGACCAGCGAGGTGAATCGCTCCAGCAGCACCCGCCGCATCCGGAACTCATCCCCGCTGGTGCGCCAGAACTGCTGTTTGATCCGCATCCGCATCGCCTTGATTTCATGGGCCAGCTGCCAATGCAAATCCCGCGCGCTCACCGGAATCTCCGCCAGCAAATCGGCCCCATACAAAACCTGGTGGGCGTCTTTCATCTCCAGCATATCCAGCGGAAAATAGCGGGCCGAACTCACCAGGTTTCTACGCGACAGGAACCGCGGGGCGAAATCGCGCTTCGCCAGCCATTTTTTGGCCAGTTCAGCGACTTTGCTCAAACTCACCATGTTCAGGTCCGAGTAAATCACCAGCAGGTTGATATCCGAGGACCGCTCGCAAAAATCACCCGTTACACAACTCCCGAAGGCCATGATTGATAACAGGTCGGTTTGGTAAAAGGAGATGATTTGGGACAGGAAATCCTCCAGATCGGCCCGGATCGGTTGCGCCAGGCGCAGGTTTTCCAAATTGGTAATGTTTCCTGGATTCATAACTGAGCTCATTAAATAATCCCGACGTTATCGATAAATTAAATTGCGGTTGATATGCTTCTGCCACCGGTTCACCCATCCCCTGCAACCAGCCTGTTTTCCCACCGAGCCATCCCACAATGACGCCCCTTTGTTGGTTTGAATTCGTTTCCATATTTAATACTCAGGGCCGTTGGGTTTGTCAAGCCTGGCTTGTATGGGGTGCCCTTGGGCAACCTGGTGGGGGGAGCGGTTGACTCGGTCCGATCACCCGGGATCCGCTTAAGCGGGAACGCCTTTGGGCGAAGCGCAACTTATGGGGAAAGGTGTGACACAGTGTGACAAAATGTCGCACATGGCGCAGGCCGGCCCGCTGGGCGCGGCGGTTGTTGGTTGTTTAAAATCCTCATAATGAGCGGTTTGCAATAAGAACAGGAGGTGGCACCACAATTGCTCTCAAATCCTTGAACTTTTTTTAAAGGTTATTGAGTTTATTATGGCAAAAGTACTTGGCATCGATTTAGGCACGACCAATTCCTGCATGGCGGTGATGGAAGGTGGGGATCCCTTGGTGTTGGAGAACTCCGAGGGCAAGCGCACCACACCATCGGTGGTAGCTTTCACGAAGACGGGAGAGCGATTGGTGGGTGAGGCTGCCAAGCGCCAGGCGGTGACAAATTCGCGCAACACCATTTATTCGATCAAACGGTTCATGGGCCGGAAATTCGACGAGGTGGGGGAGGAGGTCAAGCGCGTTCCTTACAAAGTGGTGAGGGCCTCCAATGGCGATGTGGCCGTGGAAGTGGAAATCGAGGGCAAGCCGAAGGCGTTCAGCCCCCCGGAAATTTCCGCCATGATCCTGGCCAAGCTGAAAGCGGATGCGGAGATGCGCCTGGGCGAAACCATCACGCAGGCCGTGATCACCGTGCCCGCCTATTTTAATGACGCCCAGCGTCAGGCCACCAAGGATGCCGGCCGGATCGCGGGGTTGGAAGTGCTGCGCATCATCAATGAACCGACCGCCGCTTCCCTGGCTTACGGCTTGGATAAGAAAAAAGACGAGAAGATCGCGGTTTATGACCTGGGCGGCGGCACCTTCGATATTTCAGTGCTGGAAATCGGGGACGGCGTGTTTGAAGTCAAGGCGACCAATGGCGACACGCACTTGGGCGGCGATGACTGGGACAACCGGATCATGGACACGATCCTGGACGATTTCAAGCGCGAGCAGGGGATCGACCTGCGCAAGCAGCCCGACGCCTTGCAGCGGATCAAGGAAGAGGCGGAAAAAGCCAAG
>CAIMWS010000090.1 GCA_903845125.1 uncultured Verrucomicrobiota bacterium | reverse complement strand
CCTGCCTCCTGGCAGCTCATTGGAAACTGCTACTTGGAAAGAAAAAAGCACCGCTTCCTCTGTAGCATCAGTGGCTCAGTTTATCTGAGCAGAGGTGGGTCAATTTAAGTGAGCCCTATCGTCAATCACGCAGGCCAGCGACAAGCCGGAACCGGATTTATAATCCATCAGATCGTCGATTTTAAGGTCGAACTGGGGATTCTGGCAGCGCTTCAGGCGGGCGGTGAGCTCGTTTTGGAAGCGCTGCTGGATTTCCTTGTGGCTGCAGATGGGGAAATCGAGCTTGGCATCGACATCGCGGCCGCGCAAGGCCACGCCCGCCCAAGTCACCTGCTGTTTGGTCAAGGAAGCCGGGGCAGCCGTAGTGGCGGGCGCAGGACTCTTCTTGGAAGCCTTGGTCGCGGCTTCCGCGGAGGTTATGAACATCAAGCAGGCCCAAAAGAGGCACATCCGCCAGTTGCAGAATCGCCCAAGGACGACGTGATACGGCCTTGGATGATAGGGTTTAATGGTCTTCGCAGAACTTGAGACATTTTGATTACTCCCCATGGTTAACACGGGGTATTTCCCATTATTTATCTCCATAATCCTCGTCTTGGAAAAAATAGCAGCAATCGCCATACAACACGTAATTAAACTGAAACCAGTATCTCTCATTAATGCAATAATGTCAACAGCCATGTGCAAGAAAACAATGCATGTTGTAAAAAAAAGTCCTAGTAACGTAATGAAAATCCTACAACAAAAGTATGTAAGCGCTTACACAGATGTAAGCCTAGGCTGACAATAAACCAGAGAAACCGAGGTATGGATGTAAGCGCTCGCCTACAAAAATGTTTACCAGTGAAGCTGCGATTGGCTGCAGGAAAGTTTTGGAGTATTTGTAATGTCTTGGTATTGAGTAGGTTGGCAAAGTCTGGCCGTAGAATAATGAATGCTGGTTCCAACTGCTAACAAAGAATCCAACGCGCGAAGATGGCGGCGAAAATGTCGGTTTATGCCAGCAATTAAAAAGTTTCGATTAACATGGGAAAAATGTAAAGGCCCGTGGAAAAGTGGATCGGAAAAATGTCCGTTTTATGTTTTTTTTCGAAAAAAACAGGAAGGTTGGCTGAAAAATGGAAGGGGCCGAGTTGTAGAGAGGACTTGGCCAGGCATGGTGGGAACGCTGCGGGGAAGTTCCAGAGGTTGCACAGAGGGGAGTGGCGGTAACTCCGGCCGGAGTTTGCGGCTGCTAAATACTATGGGGTGAATGTCCACGAGAACGCCCAAATGACACCCAGTGAGCCAGGTTCCAGCTCTTTTATGGATGTGAGGGGGCTTCCAGGCGTTATGGGGCTGTATCATAGCCGGTCCATTGGGGCTGGTGGAGGGAGAACGAAAGCGATAGCAACGTGAGCCCGGTCAGGTGGCCAAGCTAAAACGGGCTAAAAGCCACTGTGGAGGTTATGTTTTATTTTATATGGATCTTTGTTTGTGGTTCATCAGCGCTTGAAAGCGGAGGAACCCCTTCGAATCGGCAAGGTCCGGAAGGGCTGCCGATAGGCCTCAACCGGGCGGATTGCGTGACTCAGCGGATCAATGCGCCGGTTGAGGGCGGTTTAAATGCCGCCCTGGCGCCGGTTGAGGGCAGCCGGCGGGCAAGTGCGATTGCAAACGCTTTCGGCAGGCAATTCGTCTGCGCCCGGATTAAGGGTCCCCCTTCCCGGGCGCCCTGACCGCCGGTGGGATTTTCGGCAAATTGTGAGTTGGGGATTATTGCCCGGGCGGTTTTTCCACGGCCACGGGCGCCTCCACGCCTTTCTCGGCGTCCTTGAAATCGTTGCCGAGGAGGCGGATGCGGTTGGATTCCGGGCCTTCGACGGCCACAAAAGTTTTAGTGCCTTGCGGGCTCCGGCAGGAGCGGATATTGGCCTGGCGCACGTTGAAGAGGCGCACGGCGGGGTTGGCGGAGGGAGCCTGGGCCGGGTTCCACCCATCCAATTCCAGCTGTGCCACATCCTCGCAGACCAACCCGGGGCGCTCGTCCCGGGTTTTGAAATCGATTTCGATATTCTGCAGGGTAAGGCCGCGCACGTGGCGGCAGTAGAGCCCGGAAGCCGGCAGGGTGCCAAACATGGCATATTCCGGGTATTTGGTTTCCTGCTCGGGAACCTCCCGGGCGGCCTGGGCTTCCGTGCCGCCACCGGGGAGCAACAGCCGGATATGATCCAGGGTCACTTGTTCCACCGGATGGCCGGGCAGGCCGGTGATGGAGCAGCCAATGGGGTCGGTGGCCTCAGCCTGCACATGGCTGATCTGGAGGTTGCGCATCTGGCCCATGGCTGGTTTGGCTTGGGCGGCCTCGAAGGTCCGGGCCCGGTTGCCCAGGCGGATGAAGATGGGGCAGCGGACTTCGCGCATGGTGACGTTGCTGATGCTGATGCCATCGCACAAGCCACCGTCCACCAGTTCAAGGGCCAGTCCGGCGAGGCGCGTGGCGTGGATGACGCAGTTGCTCAGGACCACGTTTTGAAAGCCGCCGTTGGATTCGGTGCCGAGCTTGAAGGCGTTGCAGTCGCTCTTGAGGATGCAGTTGGAGATCACAATGTCCTGGCAGGGGCGGTTCAAGGTGCTCTTGAGGACGATGGCATCGTCCCCCGAGCTGATGTCGCAATCGGAAATGCGCACCTGGCGGCAGCCGTCAATGTCGATGCCGTCGTTGTTGGAGTTGCAGTGGCTGATCACCGTGAGGCCGGACAGCAGGACGCGGTCGCAGGCGAGGTAATGCTGCACCCACATGGGTGAATTGAGGATGGTGAGGTCCCGCACGGTTACCTCCCGGCAGCCAATGAACCGGAGGAGGTAAGGGCGCACCTTGTAGGGGCCGGGGAAGGCGGCGCCCTGGCCGTCGATGATCCCCTGGCCGGTGATGGCAATCCGTTCCTGATTTTCGGCGTAAATGAGGGATTTATCGGTGTAGTTGTCCGTATAGGACCGGATGGCGGCGGGGGTGAGCGGATAATCCTTGAGCTGGGTGCTGCCCAGGAGGACGGCGCCGTGATCCAGGTGCAGGGCGACACGGCTTTTCAGGAACAGGGTGCCGGTGAGGTAGTTGCCCGGCGGCACCAGAACCGTGCCTCCACCAGCGCGGTGGCAGGAGTCGATCGCTCGTTGGATGGCAGCGGTGTCCAGGCGTTTGCCATCGCCGAGGGCGCCCCATTCGCGCACGGAAAATTGGCGCGGGCCGGGAGGTGGCTCTTCGGCGGCATACAGGGGCAGCAGCGGAATGGTTCCGCCCGCGGCGAGCAGGCGGGCGAGGAACTGACGGCGGTCATGGGAGGAGTATTTCATAAGCAGCGGATCCAGGGTTGGTTTGGGGTTCCATTAAGATCAGGGCGGCGGCATAACGGTCCGCCAGGCGCCATAGGAAAAATAGATTTCATGACCCCATTGTGAACCGGAGAGGGGGATTTGCCAAGCCCGGAGCCCGGAAAATCCGGGGGCGGAGGCGGGGAGGCCGCCACCCGTGCCGGCTGCCCGGGAGCCTCGCCGGAGGGCCAACAAAGCCCGTGACAACCCAAAAGCAGGCCGTTATCCTGCGGATTCGAGTGAGCCCAACCAGGCCGCCAGAATTTAATTATGCGTTCAGATATCATCAAAAAAGGTTTTGAGCGCGCGCCGCACCGAAGCTTGCTGCGCGCCACCGGCAACATCCATTCCGACGACGATTTCAACCGCCCGTTTGTGGCGATCGCCAACAGCTACACGGACGTCATCCCGGGGCATGCCCACTTGAATGAGATCGGGCAGTTGGTCAAACGCATGGTCCGCGAGGCCGGCGGGGTGCCGTTCGTGTTCGACACCATCGGGGTGGATGACGGCATCGCCATGGGCCATTCCGGCATGAAATATTCGCTGCCGTCGCGGGAATTGATCGCGGACACAGTGGAAACCATGCTCAAGGCCCACTGCTTCGACGGCATGATCTGCATCCCCAATTGCGATAAAATTGTGCCGGGCATGCTGATGGCGGCGATGCGGGTGAATATCCCGACGGTGTTTGTGAGCGGTGGCCCCATGGCGGCCGGGCTGATGGAACAGCCCGCCGACCAGACCGGGCAGGGGACGCTGAAGAAAGCGGACCTGATCAGCGTATTCAAGGGCGTGGGGGAATTGCAGGCGGGCAAGATCAAGCCGGAAGACCTGGACAAGCTGGAAAAAGCGGCCTGCCCCACCTGCGGATCCTGTTCGGGAATGTTCACCGCCAACTCCATGAACTGCCTGTGCGAGGCGCTGGGTATGGCGCTGCCGGGCAACGGCACGGTTCTGGCTGTTTCAAAAGAGCGGGAAACGCTCTACCGGTGGGCCGCCCGGCAAATCCTGAAGCTGATCGAATTGGACTTGAAGCCGCGCGACATCGCCACGCTGGAGGCGTTTGATAACGCCATCGCCCTGGATGTGGCCATGGGCGGTTCCACAAACACGATCCTGCACACGCTGGCCATCGCCCGCGAGGCCGGCATCCCCTACGATATCGCGCGGATCGACGCCATATCCCGCCGGGTGCCGTGCCTGTGCAAGGTGTCCCCCTCGTCCAATTACCATGTGCAGGATGTCCACCGGGCCGGCGGCATTCACACGATCCTGGGGGAAATCCGGCGTATCGATGACTCCCCCAGCGGCCGGGAGGCGGCCGCCAAAGCGGGGCGCATCCTGAACCTCTCCTGCAAGACGGTGACTGGCCGGACGCTGGGTGAAAATATCGCGGAGTGGGATATGCGCTCGGGCCAGGTGACGTCCGAGGCGCGGTTGATCCGGGTGTCCGGCACGGCGTCGCCGGTGGTGAATCCAGACGACAAGCTGGGGCCGGCCGCCATCACCAGCAGCGGCAACCTGGCGCCCAAGCCAATGCTGTTCCTGCCGGGCGACGCGCGGGCGGTCACTCTCTGGCGGGGAGCCACGGTTTGGAACGTGGGTGATCTCGAATTATGGAGCCTGCTGTTCACCGAAAAAAGCGAGCTGGAGATCGCGGATAAAAGCATCCTGCAAGGCCGGGAAGCCATCGGTGATTATTTCCGGGGGCTGCTCAAGAATGCCAGTGGCGCCTGGCGCGCGGAGTTGGCCATGCTGCGCACCAGCCCGGTGATCCTCTTCTGGGAATACACCAAAGAAAAAGGCAAGCAGCCCGCCGCCGTGCTCAAGCCCGGCAAGTTCAAGGACGATTCCATCCGCCGCGCCCAATGGATCAACGACACGGCCAAGGTGGCCAAGGCGGTTCCTTCCGGCCTGATGCCCATCGATCCGGCCTTTTTGTTCAACGGCCAGGATTGCATCCGCCCCGCGGCCAATGCTTATACGGCCGATGGTGGCTTGGCGGTGCTTTACGGCCAGCTGGCTCCGGAGGGGAGCGTGGTGAAAACGGCGGGCATCAGCGACGGATTCAAGCAATTCTGTGGGCCGGCCTTTGTGTTTGAAGGACCGTGCGTTATCTTTGAAAGCCAGGACGAAGCCTGTGCCGGCATCCTGGGTGGGAAGGTCAAGGCGGGGGATGTGGTGATCATCCGCAACGAGGGGCCGCGCGGGGGGCCCGGTATGCAGGAGATGCTTTCCCCCACCAGCTATATTGTGGGGATGGGCCTGGGGGACAAGGTGGCGCTCGTCACCGATGGCCGGTTCAGCGGTGGCACCGCCGGGGCCTGTATCGGCCACGTGTCGCCGGAGGCGGCGGAAGGCGGACCGATCGGACTGCTGCGGGAGGGGGACCGGTTGCGCATCGATTTCCCCAACCGGCGCATTGACATTCTCGTGCCGGAGGAGTCGCTCGCCGAGCGCAAGCAGAGCTTCGTGCCTGTGCGCCGCGCATTGAGCGGCTGGCTGGCCCGCTACCAGAAGCTGGTAAGCAACGCCAGCCAGGGCGGCATTCTGTGGCAGGGGTAGGGTTCCCTGGCCGTGTCCAGGGCGGCTTCCGGATGGCTGTGCATAGGGTGCCAGGGTTTTGGCCCCCTGTCGCACGCCTATCCGGTGTCCCATAGCGCCCCCAGCCGTTGGCGATGGCCCGTCTGGCTCTGCCTATGCAGCCCTTGGGCACCTGGCGTAGCCGGTAATATTCGCTTGCGCCGATTGGGAGGGGATTCTTATGCTGTTTCCGTGCTAAAAACAACACTGCTAATGCCTCGTCGCCACGCCTGGTTCGGCCTGGCCGGCGCTCTGGTTCTTTGCGCTCTCCCCTGCTTGCAGGCTTCCTCGCCTGACCTGGTCCTGACCGAGGTGGACGCCGGGAAGAAGGTGACGGCCAAAGTGGATCAAACCGTGGCCATCCGCCTGGCGGGCAATCCATCCACCGGCTTCACGTGGCGGGTGGCGGAAACCAGCGGCGATTCGGTGGTTTCCACCGGTGACTATGTCTTTACCGACGGCAACTCAGGCACGACGGGTGGCGGTGGCACCTGCAGCTTCCCGTTTTTAGCGGTGAAGCCGGGAGTGACCATCTTCTCCTTTGCCTACCTGCAGCCATGGAATCCGGAAAGTGTCCTCGAAGCTTATGATTTCACCATCGAGGTCATTGCCGGACCGACGCCGCCGCTGGCCATTACGCTGAGCCAGCAGAAGGTGTTGATCACCTGGCCGGTGGCCAATAGTGCGGGTTTCTTCCTGGAGGGAACCCCCACGCTCCAGCCCGCCGACTGGCGGCCGTTGAATGTCCTGCCGATCAGCGATGGCACCCAATACGTGGTGACGCTTGGCCACACAGGCGCCGGTTTGTATTTCCGGCTGCGCAAATGACCTGCGCCAGGCCATAGTACGCCATGGCCGGGCGGCGGCCGCCCGAGAGCCGGACCGGGGACTCATAAAAAATGAGCGGCCCCGGTTTTTTTTATTTATCGATAGCCGAAATATTTTGCGTCCGTTCATTTGACAAACCGCCGATCTGTGGAATCAGTGGTGATAATATGATTCATAAGGTAATCATATTAACTGCGGCGCAGCTTTGGCTGGATGCCGCCTCCCTGAGATCAAACACACACAAAGGTTGTTCAATATGAATAATATGAAGTCCCTGATCCTTGGCCTGCTGACTTTCTCGGCGGGCCTGTTCCCGTTACGCTCTGAGGCGGCCATAGACATGTTTTTGAAACTGGGAGACATCAAGGGCGAATCGCTGGATAAAACACATGGGGGCGAAATCGATGTGCTGGCATGGTCTTGGGGGATGTCCCAATCGGGCAGTACGCATGTGGGTGGGGGAGCGGGGGCGGGAAAAGCCAGTTTCCAGGACCT
>CAIMWS010000089.1 GCA_903845125.1 uncultured Verrucomicrobiota bacterium | reverse complement strand
TGCCTCCAATCCACTTCCTCAAATATGCCTCAACTAATTTGGCATACACCCGCCGCGCGGGAAAAACTTTTCCCACGCTTGACTATGCCGCGCGGCAAACCTACCGTTTTCCAATGCTCACACAAAATGGAAATTCCCCCATCAAGGCAGCGCTCCCGGGCCATTCATTCCGCGGGATCGCCCGGCGGGCCCGCCCCGCGCTCAACCGGAAAAGCCTCGCGGCGGCGGCGCTTCTGCTGGCGGCAGGCTGGGTGTCCGCCCGCGCGGCCACCGGCGCGATTCCTTTCCCCGCAGCCTTGCGGGATGCCAATGTGGAAGTCGCCCAAATGACTTCCGGCCAGCGGGAAAGCCTGATCGTGGGCAACGGCGATCTCTACGGCATCGTTTGGGAAAAGGAGGGCGGGCTGTTCTTGCGCATCACGAAAAACGACATTTGGGATGCCCGGGTCGATACTTCGGCCGACGGCCCCTTGCCCAAGGTGAATATCCGGACCCGGCAGGTGACCGGTTCCACGGGCGGCCCACCCAGTTATAACAAGCCGTTTCCGCAGCCCCGTTGCGCGGTGGCGCTGCGCCTGGGGGCGGCCCAACCCGCCGCTCCGGCCGCCGGGTTCCGGGCGGCGCTGGATTTGGAACATGCCGTGGCCACCCTCTCCCGGCCCAACGCCAGCCAAACCACCACGGTGCGGGTGCTGGCGGATCGCAATGTGCTGCTCATCGACGGCGCCGAGCCGGTCCGCATCGAGGAAATCCGCGCCGCCACCCTCCCGCCGGCGCGCACCGGAGTCACGGAAGGGGTGGCCTGGCTGCACATGATCCTGCCGGGCGACCCGGATTATCGCGGCATGGAGTATGCTGTGGCCGCCGCGGCCGCCGGCCGCACCCAGGTGGTATCCCTGGTGACCTCGTTCGACGGGCCCGGGCAGGAGGTGCTCCCGGCGGCCCTGGCGCTGGCCCGGAAGACCCTGGAGGAGGCCGTCCAGTCCCGCGCCCAGCTCCTGGCCCAACATGAGCTGGCCTGGCATGACTTCTGGGCGCGCAGCGGGGTCAGCCTGGCGGACCGCGACCTCCAGCGTTGGTGGTACCGGATGCTTTACTTTGCGCGGACCCTCTGCCAGCCGGGCACGCTGCCGGTGGCGCTCATGCCTCCGCTGGCCACCGATGACACCCCCTGGCACGGGGACTACCATTTCAACTACAACTCCTGGCAGCCTTTCTGGTCCGTGATCTCGCCCAACCATCCCGAGCTGGCCGATCCGTGGATTTCCTACGTCCACAATTTGCGGGCGCGCGCCCAGTGGGTGGCCCGGGAGACCTTTGATTGCGACGGCGTCTATTACTCCATCAGCCAGTTCCTGCACGAGCCTGATCCCGCCGCCTGCGTCTCCCGGAACAAGCGGCAATTGACCATGAGCCCCTGGGGCATGACCATCGGCATGGTGGGCATGACGGCCCAGAACCTCTGGCACAAGCACCTGTGCGATCCCGACCGCGCCTACCTGGAAGCCAAAATCTACCCCACGCTCCGGGATGCGGCCCGTTTTTATCTGTCGTTCATGAAACAATGCAGCAAGGATGCGGCCGGCAAGATCCGGCTGGGGCCTTCCTACAGCCCCGAGCATGGCGACCTGGGCATCGATAACTGCCCCTTCGACATCGCATATGTCCATTACACTTTCGACGCCTTCGACCAGGCCTCCCGGGAGCTGGGCCAGGATCGTGAACTGGCCGCCGAGTGCCTGGCCATGAAGGCGCTGCTGGCCGATTACCCGGTGGCCCTGGATGCCGCCGGCCAGCCGGTGGTGGTGGATTGGACCGGCTGCAAATACAAGCAGGTGGGGGTGCATAACATCACCGTGCCAGCCTCCCCGGTCTTTCCCGGCGAGCAGGTCACCTGGTTCTCTCCGGAGCCGGTCAAGGAACTCTTCCGCCGCACCATCCGGGATACCCGGTTCAACGGCAACAACTCCCACATCATTTTCAATATCGCCAAGGCCCGCCTCTCGATGCTGGAGGCGGTCACCGAATGCAAAACGTGGTTCAAGAGCCGCGAACTGCCCAACGGTTTGTTTGTCTGGCAGGGCCACGCGCATGGCACCTTCATGCCGGAAAGCATCGGGGTGGCCGCCCTGGTGACGGAGTTCCTCATGCAGAGCGTGGGCAATACCATCCGGGTGTTCCCCTGCTGGCCGGCCGGCCAGGAGGCCTCCTTCAAGGATCTGCGCGCCCAGGGCGGGTTCCTGGTTTCGGCGGATTACGCCCGGGGCGGGGTGCAGCGGGTGTCCATCCTCGCCACCGTGGGCGGATCCTTGCGCCTGCTCAGCCCCTGGAAAACGGTGCTGGTCAACGGGCGGGAAACGGCGGTGGACGCCAGCGGCGTGGTGGTGCTGCCCGCCCAGGCCCGGGCCACCTACACCTTCACCGCCGGGAAATAGCGGCCTCCGCCCCCGGCCGGGGCTATTCGCCAACGAGCACGGCGCGGATATAGTGCCCGGTTTTTTCCGGGGACCAGGGGATGGCCAGTGGCGTCGGGGATTCGGTTTCGCACCGGATGGTCCGCCAGGTTTCCCAATGGGCAAGGTCCGCAGTCATTTCGATGCGATAGGATAACCCGGGCTGCCCCGCCAGCTGCGCCTCCAGGGTGGTGGAATCCACCTGCCGGATGGCGTTGAAGGCCGGCGGCTGCACCGGCTTTACGACGGCTTGGATCAGGCGCGTGGTGGCATCCCGGCCATCCAGGAGGTTTTCCACATGCAGCGCATCCTGGAATTCCCCCGGGATGAACGCGAGGAGTTGGTCATTGATGGCCAGGTTGAGATTGGTTGCCTGGCCCGGTTCCAGGGTGCCTGCGGCGGGTGTCAGCTGGATCCAGGTTTGGTCCAGCCAGGCCCGCCACGGGACCGGGTGGGAGGCGGTGTTGGCCAGCGCCCAGGTGAAATGAGTCTGGAGCGGGTAATGCCCGAAATAATTGGTGAAGGTGAGGCCCTCCGCCGGGCTGAGGCTCAAGCCTGGGGCGCCGGCAGCCGGCCCCACGCTTACCCGCTGGCTGGCAGTGGTCTCGATGCCGTTGGTGGAGCGGATGGTCCGGGTGGCCAGAAAGCTGCCGTTTTGCGCATAGACGTGGCTCGCCTGGGCGTTGGTGACCCGGAGGGAGCCATCGCCGAAATCCCACCAGGCCAGGGCCACCGCGCCGGTGGAATGGTCCTCAAATTGCACCGCCAAGGGGGCTTCGCCCACCGCCGGCAGGGCGGTGAAACCGGCCTGGAAGGGGCTTTGCAGGGCGCGCGCCAGGCTGGCCATGCCCCCGGCGCGGCATTTGTGGCGCAAAGCCTCCAAAGGCTTCGCCGAAACCAAAACCCGGTTGATCAAATCCCGGCTGCTTTCCGCGGGATAGGCGGCTTTCAGCAAGGCCAGGATGCCCGCCACATGGGGCGCCGCCATGGACGTGCCATTGTAATAAGTGTAGGTCCAGTCAGCGCCGTTCCAGGCTGCGTAAATGTCCGAGCCGGGCGCCGCCAGGTCCACCCTTTGGGCCCCATAGTTGGAGTAGCCCGGCAGTTCGCCGGAGCGGTTCACCGCCGCCACGGCCACCAGGTTATCCAATCCGTAGGCCGCCGGGTAAGTGGGGGTGAGATCCAGATCCGTGCCCCCGTTGCCGGCGGCGGCCACCACGATGATCCCGGCCTCCCGGACGCGCACCAGGGCGCTGCGCAGGGCTTCGCTGTAATCCGTGTCCTGCCAGCTGGCATTGATGATATGGGCGCCCTTCAGCCGCGCATAATCGAGGCATTGGATGGCGGCAGAAATGGTGCCGTCCCCGTGTTCATCCAGCATTTTACAGGCCATCAGCTGGACTTTCCAGGCCACCCCCGTGACGCCGCGCCCGTTGTTGCCCACGGCCCCCACGATGCTGGCGATGTGGGTCCCATGCCCGTAGTCATCCATCGGGTCGCCCGTTCCGGTCAAGGCATTGATGCCATAAACGTCATCCACAAACTCATTTTGGTCGTCATCCAGGCCGTTGCCGGCGGTTTCCGCGGGATTGATCCACCGGTTGCCGCGCAAGTCCTCGTGCGAATAGCGGATGCCGCTGTCGAGCATGGCCACCACCACGGAGCTGGCATCATGGATGACGTCCCAGCCTTCCGGGGCGTCGATGTCCACATCCGCCACTCCCCCGTTCTGGCCCTGGTTATCCAGCCCCCAGAGCATTCCCGAGCGGTATTCAGGATCATCCGGGACGGCGGCGGCATGGACCCGGTAATCCGGCTCCGCAAAGACATATAATCCGCTCGCCTGGCAGGCGCGGGCCGCGGCCATCACATCCGATCCCGGAGGCAGCGCCACGATCTGGAGTTGGCCCGAATCCTTCAAGGTGCGGACCACCCGCCCGTGGTGCACCGCCGCCAGGCGCGACACCTGCCCCGCCAGCCCCGGCTTGGGCTGGACCAGCAAACGGTCCGGCCAAAAAGCGCCGGCCGGGGCGGCCACCGCCTGCCCCAGGGCGGTGTGGATCAACCATGCAATTGCCAGGAATCTGCTCATCAGGGGATTACTTACGACAATCCCCGGCAAATTTCCAGCGCGACCTTGGATTCCACCTGGTCCGCCGGGAATGCCTCTGCCCGCTCTCCGCTCTCCATTATTGTGATCTGACGCGATAAAAACGGACGGGATGATCAGTCCACTGGGAATCGTTGAAAATAAAAGAACCTTCGCTGGGGGTATTGGTCCGCAAGGGAATCCAGATGGGGTTGGCCAGGCTGGCACACGCATCCACGACGACGGGTTGGGTGCCCGTGTTGATTACCTTGAACCCAAATCCATTCGTCTGGTTGGCAAAGTGGGTGACGCTGATTTCCATCGGCAGACTCCATACGGCCGTTGGCCTGTCGCCGAAGGTCGAACCCCACCCTTTGGTCCCAGCCAGGTAATAGACGGTGGCAAGGGTGTCACCACCAAACACATCATAATCAAAACTGGGAGCATTACCTTTGAAATAAATCCCTCTGAGGCTGGTGCAGACACGGAACGCTTGGATTCCGATGCTGGTGACGCTGTTAGGGATGATGATGCTGGTCAGGCTCCAGCAGCCAATGAACGCCCCGTCCCCGATGCTGGTGACGCTGTTGGGGATGGTGACGCTGGCCAGGCTGGTGCAGCCCGCGAACGCAGAGTTCGCAATGGCGGTAACGCTGTTGTCAAGGGTGACGCTGGCCAGGCTGGTGCAGCCAGAGCACGCTTTTTCTCCGATGTTGGTGACGCTGTTGGGGATGGTGATGCTGGTCAGGCGGGTGCAGTATTCGAAGGCTGATTTCCCGATGCTGGTGACGCTGTTGGGAATGGTGATGCTGGCCAGGCTCCAGCAGTCAATGAAGGCTGAATCCCCGATTTTGATGACACTGTTGGGGATGGTGATTCTGGCCAGCCTGGTGCAGGACCAGAACGCCGAACTGCCTATGCTGGTGACGCCGTTGGGGATGGTGATGCTGGTCAGGCTGGTGCAAGCAGAGAACGCAAAGTCCCCGATGTTGGTGACGCTGTTGCCCAGCGTGATGCTGGTCAGCCTGGAGCAGTACCAGAACGCCGAACTGCCTATGCTGGTGACGCTGTTGGGGATGGTGATGCTGGGCAGGCTGGTGCAGTAAAAGAACGCAGAGTTCCCGATGTTGGTAACGCTGTTGGGGATGGTGATGCTGGTCAGCCAGCAACCCGAGAACGCATCGTCCCCGATGCAGGTGACCGGCAGGCCATTGATGGTTCCGGGGATGGTCACCGCACCGCCGAAGCCAGTGTATTGGGTGATGGTGATTTTGCCACTATTGGTGGTGCAAGCGTATTGGGCATGGGCTGGCGCCAGCAGCAGCAGCCAGAGCAGCAGCCCCATGAGGGAAACCCAATCCCCGACCTTTGACTGCTTCCTGCCGTTGATCGCAGGGTTGTCGTTTTTGTTTGTCATGGCAATGGTCCTTTCAATTGAGCTGTGGTTGACGTGATACCAGTTCGTTCAGCGGGAAAAACAGGCGGTATTGCAGACCTTGTGGCCTTTTTGAGTGCAGGGAAGCGGCCAGGGGTGAGGCCGGTTAATGGTTTTTCATGGCCCATACAGGCCGCGCAAACTTTTTTCTGTAAAATCTTTTTTCACGAGGGTTAAACCGAGGGCTGGGGATTGGGTTGCATATTGAGGTAAATTTTTCCGATTTC
>CAIMWS010000088.1 GCA_903845125.1 uncultured Verrucomicrobiota bacterium | reverse complement strand
CCTCTGACCTCCGCCCTCTGACCTCCGCCCTCTGACCTCCGCCCTCTGACCTCCGCCCTCTGACCTCCGCCCTCTGACCTCCGCCCTCTGACCTCCGCCCCTCTGACCTCCGCCCCTCTGACCTCCGCCCTCTGACCTCCGCCCTCCGCTCCCCGCTCCCCGCCCTCCGCCCCCCACCTTGTTTCTTGCTTCGGCGGAAAGGGGGCCTACACTAAACCCATGAATCATCATTGTTTTTACAAAGCGGCTGGCGGGCTGGGCTGGGTGGTGGGAATGGTGGTTTGGTGCCAGGCCACCGCGGCCGGACTGGCAGCGGAATCGGCCGCCGGGCCGGCCTCCACCGCGGTAACCATCACGGCCGGGCAGGAGTGGATCCCGCTGCAGCCGGAACTGGATATCGTGCCGGATTCCGCCCTCGATTTTTCGAAGCTCGGCTTCCACGATGCCCCCGCCGGCAAGCACGGGTGGCTGACCACCCGCAGCGACGGCCAGTTCGTCTTTGAAGATTCACCCCAGATCGCCCGCCGTTTCTACGGGATCAACCTCTGTTTCGGCGCGCACTATCTCTCGCGCGAGGAAGCGGAGCGCCTGGCCGTGCGCCTCCAGCGCCTGGGCT
The DNA here is from genome assembly GCA_903845125.1 of uncultured Verrucomicrobiota bacterium. Taxonomy (GTDB): domain Bacteria; phylum Verrucomicrobiota; class Verrucomicrobiia; order Limisphaerales; family UBA1319; genus CAIMWS01. The sequence continues at coordinate 5,935 of CAIMWS010000088.1, read as the reverse complement.
ACAATGCCCTGCGCATCCATCATTACGAACGGGACCTCGTGCACGGCCAGCCGGACAGCACCACCCTCAATCCGGCGCAGCTGGCGCAGTTCGATCTCCTCGTGACCGCCTTGAAAAACCGGGGTATCTACCTGAGCACCGACCTCTATGTGTCGCGCCCCGTCCCCTGGAAGGAGATCGGCGTCGACAAACCGGGCATGGTCCCCATGGACACCTTCAAAATCCTCGTCCCCGTGCATCCCGGCGCCTGGGAAAACTGGAAGAAATTCGCCCGCGCCCTCCTGGGCCACGTGAATCCCCATACCACGGTGCGCTACGCCGACGAACCCGCCCTGGCCTGGCTCTCCATGATCAACGAGGGGAACTTCGGTAATTTTTACCGCGACCTGGTCACCTTCCCGGAATGGAAGGCCGCCTGGAACCAGTGGCTGGCCAAACGGTATGGCGGCCGCGCGGAGCTGGCCAAGGCCTGGGCCGCCGAGCTGGCGGAAACCGAGGATCCCGGCGCCGGCTCGGTCCAGCTGCCGGAGAAGCTCAATGCCGACGGCCTGCGGGTGCGGGATTGCGTGGCGTTTTTCGCCGCTACGGAACGGGACATGGTGGGCCGCATGCGGGCCTTCCTGCGGGATGAACTGCGCTGCCGGGCGTTGATCTCCAACGCGAATGCCTGGACCAACTTCGCCACCGACCAGGGCACCCGCGACACCTACGATTTCGTGGACGACCATTTTTACATCGACCATCCCCAGTGGGTCGACCGCCCCTGGCAACTCCCCAGCCGCTGCCCCAATACCAGCCCCCTCCTGAATGGCGCGCCCGGGGTGCGGAGCCACGCCTTCACCCGCCTCTACCACAAGCCCTTCACCATCTCCGAGTATAATTTCTCGGCGCCCGGCCGATTCCGCGGCGTGGGGGGGATCATGACCGGCGCCATGGGCGCCATCCAGGGGTGGGGCGGCATCTGGCGCTTCGCCTACAGCCACAGCCGCCAAGCCATGTTCGAGCCCGCGCGCCTCGGCTATTTTGACATGGCCACCGATCCCCTGGGGCAGGCCGCCGAGCGCGCTTCCCTCTGCCTGTTCCTGCGGGGCGACCTGCGGATGGCCCAGCACTCCATCGCCGTCACCTTCTCCACCAACGACCTGGCCCAGCCCCCGGCCAAAATCCCCCGCCTAGCCCCCGCCTGGCACTGGGCGGCCTGGGTGACCCGCCTCGGCACTGCCGTGGTCCCGGACCTCCGCGCCACCCTGCCCTACGGCCTCAGCCTGCCGGTCGGTTGGGCCGATCCCGCCGCCACCTACCGCGACAAAGGCGTGCTGGCCCTCAATCCCTACGGCCTCGAGGATGCCCAGCTCAAACAGATCCTCGCCGGCCAGAACATCATCCACGAAGGCAGCCCGGTCGATCCCGCCCGTTCGATTTTGCGCAGCGAGACCGGGGAACTCACCCTGGACGGCACGCGCAACGTCCTGATCCTGAACACGGCCAGAACCGCTGGCGGTTTTGCCCCCGGCGGCGAAACCATCCGCACCTCCGGTGGCGTGAGCATCCAGATCCTGGGCTCGGACGCCACGGTCTGGGTGAGTGCCCTCGATGATCAGCCCATTGATAAAAGCCGCCGCCTGCTGGTCTCCCACCTCACCGACCTCCAAAATTCCCAAATCCGCTATGCGGAGGAAGCCCGCCAGACGCTCCTGGACTGGGGCACCTTGCCCTACCTGGTCAAGGCCGGCCAGGCCAACCTGCGCATCCGCAATGCCTCCGCCAGGGAACTGCGCATCTGGGCCCTCTCCCCCGGCGGCAAACGCCTGGCCCGCGTCTTCGGCGAGTCCACCAAGGACGAAATCGTCTTCACGGCCGATGTCGGTGGCGATCCCAAACACAATGCCCGGATGCTCTACGAAATCGCCCCCACCGGCCCCCACCAGGAAACCTTCAGTGAAAACCTCGGCACTTTCATCCGCCCCTACCGGGTGGATGAAGGCAAATACTGAGCCGCTGTTTTCCGGCTCCATACCCTGACAACCCATGAAAAACTTCAATTCCACCCTTGGTTTCGCCGCCGCCGCGATTTTGGCGGCTTTCACCCCACCACCGGCTGCCGCCCAGCCCAGCGCGCCCGCTGCCCCGCCGCCTGCGGCCACCAACCGGGTGCCCCGGTTCGCACCGGGCGCCCAAGGTCCGGCGGTGCTTTCCCCGGAAGTCCAGGCGGACCGGCGCATCACCTTCCGCCTCCTGGCGCCCAAGGCGGAAAATGTGCGGCTGACGGCCGGCGACATTCCGGGCAACGGGTCGGGCACCGCCCTGGTGAAGGCGACCAACGGCGTCTGGGAAACCACCCTGGGCCCGGTCGATCCCGGCGCCTACCGCTACCAGTTCAACGTGGATGGCGTCCCCGTGATTGACCCCCGCAGCCCCGCCACCAGCGAGTCCAACAACAACGTCTGGAGCCTCGTCGTGGTGCCCGGGTCGGAATTCATGGACACGCGCGACGTTCCCCACGGCGCCGTCGCCGCCGTCACCTACCAATCCTCCGCGCTCGGCAAAGCCCGGCGCATGCACATCTACACCCCCCCGGGATATGAAGCCGGCGCAGGCCGCTTCCCCGTCTTTTACCTGCTCCACGGGGCCAGCGACAGCGACGATTCCTGGACCTCCGTCGGCCGGGCCGCCTTCATCATGGACAACCTGATCGCCGCGAAAAAAGCCAAACCGATGCTCGTGGTGATGCCCGCCGGGCATACCCGGGCCTCCTTTGGCCCGGCGCGGCCCGCCGCCGGTTCCGGGGACCGCACCCAGCCGCCCGCGGATGAATTCACCCAGGATTTCCTCCAGGATATTTTCCCCTATGTGGAAGCCCATTACCGGGTGGTGAAGGAACGCTCGGGCCGCGCCATTGCCGGCCTTTCCATGGGCGGCAGCCAGACCCTGAACATCGCCATTCCGCACCTGGACCAGTTCGCTTACATCGGCGTGTTCAGTTCCGGGGTATTGAGCGGTTTCGGCGGCGGCCGCGGCGGCACCACCGGCACGGCGCCCGCCCCCACCTGGGAACAGCGCCACCAGGCCATGCTGGACAACGCCGAGCTGAAAAAAGACCTCCGGCTCTGCTGGTTCAGCACCGGCAAGGAGGATTTCCTGCTGAACAACTCCAAGGCCACCGTGGAAACGCTCCGAAAACACGGATTCAACGTAGTGTTCCAGGAAACTGCCGGCGGCCATACCTGGATCAACTGGCGCAATTACCTCAACGAATTCGCCCCCCAACTGTTCCAATAAACCGCCCCGGAAATCCACCGTTTTGCCCCAGTCTCCGCCAAGCTGGGGCGGGAGAACGGCCGAAAACCGGTCCGCTCAAAGCGGAACTGGCCCGGAAGCTCCGGCGGGAGCGCGTTATGGCGCTGGGCTGGTTGGACCAACGGCAAACCATGGGCAGCGTGAGCAAAGTGCTTAATGTTATGCCTTCTCGCGGTATGAACTTTTTCATGGGCCGTGGTTTGGCTTTGGCCATGACCTTCCCGGCGGAACGCTGTCCCTGGGAGTGAGTTTGGCCGGCGAGAGCAATTGAGGAAGAAAGCCGATTACGTTGCGTTGGCGGGAATTGCGGATTCAGCAGAGTTAAGATGACTCCGCCGCATTGGCAGGCAAATGGGGCTCACGCTGCGAAAACGGCAACTGCATTTTCCGGGAAGCGGATTACGGAAATAAAAAAAGGCACAGGTTTCACCCTGTGCCTTTTTCAAAAACAGATTGTAAAGATGAAGGATTACTTCCGGAATTTACGCCCAACGGCGCCCATCATCGCTAGCGCTCCACCCAGTAATGCCAGGGAAGAGCCGCCCTCAGGTGTTGAAAAGGCTACCAAACCGAAGTCAGATTCGTTACCATTTGGATTAGAACTGGCCGGATAAAGCCTGACGGTAGTTACATCAACATTGCCGAACGGATTGTTAATTTGCCAGACGGCGGCGTGTTGTTCGTCAGCTTGGCTTAGGCAGGTCACTGAGCCAGGGCCAGTCCACGTGGCGGTATTCAAACCAGTGGCTGTCAGCTTAAACGTTGAAACACCATCTGCTAGTGCAACAGCAATTTCGTTTTTGTCGCCATACTCTGGACCATCGAACAAGAGGCCGAGGGTTAATTTTGTCCAATGCGCTGGTGCGCTAAGATTTATCTGAAGCCATTCGCCAAGGTCGATTTCATTGCCAGATGCCCCACCCACAACACCCAATACAACAAAACCGGCTTGCGTCTTAGTTCCCAGAGAACCAGACGCAGTGAAGGTTGCTCCTGCGGGAGGCGTCATCCCATTGATTCCCGTATCAAAACTGATGCCGTAAGCGGCAGTTCCAACTGACAAAACCCCTAATATGACTGGCAGTAATTTTTTCATAAGTCATTTAATACATGTTCTTTCGAGTAGCTTGAACAGGCGGCTTATACTCTAATCCGCTTGGGTTCGTACAACCATTGCTTATTGTAGCTTAATCAATGCCAAGGTTGGATTAAATTAACTATTTTATGCGTAAGTTACTACACTACAGTAAGATATCAATCGAGCATTTTTTTGCTGGCACCAGACAATCGATTGAAAATGTAAGCATTCCCGACGGTTTTCCCCCCCTTGGATTGGGTTCTGATGAGCCTTGACTTCGCAAGCAACTGATCATCAACATATTATGCGGCATTCAAGCCGTTTTTCTGATGTGAAAGAAAACTTTACACATTTGGCGCAAACCCCGCAAAATGGGAAATCCATATATACAAATGGCTTGTAATGAGCATATTACAAAAAAGAACGCCGTTTCAAAAAGCGCAAGGAATTCCGACAGGCCGAAAAGTGAGCAAAAAGAGGCAAGGGTAATCCATGCTGAAATTGAATTGTTATCTCTGGCGATGCCCTGGACGCTTGCCGTTTCCCGGCAGTAGACAATTCGATTTCCCAACCTAAGTCTAAGCCGGTTCCGAAGGAAGTCAGCCCATCAATAAATAATGAAAAACTTTTTCGGATTCCGGCAAAAGGGCGCTCATACCCGGAAAATCAGAATATGCGGGACGATCTGCCCCCATTTAGAATTGGGGCAGGTCGCCGCGAAGGTGTTTTCCGGGGTGAGGACTGTCGGCGGTTTATCCAGGCGCTGGGCTGGTTTTTCCAGTAAAAAAACGGCCGACCGGAGAACGGTTGAGCTTGGATATGGTTTTTATGAAATTGCTGCGCCCCTGTTTCATCGCACGTTCGCCGCGGCTGCCTGAAATCCAGGCTTGCGATGCGCACTTTTTTCCGATATCATCTCGGGTGTTAAGCAACAAGCCTGGTCTGGGATGCCTGCGCTGAGCAAGCTTCGCCGCCTGTAGATTTTTGTGGCTGTGCCTGACCAGGAACCGCTTCGACTATGTGTAAGAGTCAAAGATCGGCTGGCTTTCCTCAGGCAAAAAATGTTTCGTGTGACTTCTGCGGCGCCACTGAGGCGGAGGAGCTATCTTTGAAGAATCGCGATGGCTGTTGGCTGCGTACGGTCATTTGTAAATTGTGCGGTTTGGTCTATTCCGACCCACGTCCCGCAGCGGACGAAATCCACGATTATTACCAGCGATCCTACCGCCTGGACTACAAGTCCAGTTTCCAGCCCAAGCCCAAACATGTTTTTCGGGCCGGCCAGGTTGCGGTCGATCGTTTCCGCAGGCTGTTGCCATTATTGCGTCCAGGATTTCTTATGTTGGATGTGGGTGCCGGCAGTGGTGAGGTCGTTTACATACTGCGTGCCATGGGTTGCGAAGCGCGCGGCTTCGAGCCCAACCAGGGTTATGCCCAGTTTGCGTCTGAAATCCTCGGTTTGCCGGTGGATCATGCCTTCTATCAAGAGGCCCGGATTGGCCAGGAAGCGCAGGATCTCATCACCATGTTTCATGTCTTGGAACACTTTGAAAGCCCCTG
>CAIMWS010000087.1 GCA_903845125.1 uncultured Verrucomicrobiota bacterium | reverse complement strand
TTCACTTTAGGGACCAACACGCCTGCAGGAGCCAAAATCGATGCCGCCAGTGGGGTGTTTACCTGGACGCCCACGGAGGCCCAAGGCCCCAGCACCAACCAAATTTCGGTCATCGTGATGGACAACGGTTTGCCGCCGTTGTCGGCCACCAACACTTTCCGGGTCGTTGTGAACGAGGTTAACACGCCGCCCACGCTGGAAACTATCACGAACCAAATCGTGAATGAGTTGGCAACCCTCTCGCTGACCGTTCGCGCCACCGATGCTGATTTGCCCGCGCAATCACTGAGTTACAGTTTAGGGAGCAACGCGCCTGCAGGGGCCAAAATCGATGCCGCCAGTGGGGTGTTCACCTGGAAACCCACGGAGGACCAAGGCCCCAGCACCAACCAAATTTCGGTCATCGTGACGGATAACGGGGTGCCGTCACTGTCCGCCACCAACACTTTCCGGGTCGTTGTGAACGAGGTCAACACGCCGCCCATCTTGACTGCAATCCCCAATCGTTACGTTAATGAAATGGTGCTCCTTACTTTTTCCGCTCGGGCGGTCGATGCTGATTTGCCAGCACAATCATTGCGTTACCATTTAGGCACCAATGCTCCAGCGGGAGCCAAAATTGATGCCACGACTGGAGTGTTCACTTGGACCCCAACCGAAGCTCAAGGCCCCAGCACCAACCAAATCGTCGTCATTGTGACTGATAACGGCGTGCCGGCGTTATCCGCATCCAACACCTTCACCGTTACGGTAAAGGAAATCAATAGGCCACCCATGCTGGATGCCATTACTAATCAGGTGGTAAATGAAACGACCACCTTGACCCTGTCAGTTCACGCCACCGATTTAGATCTGCCGGCCCAGGCGCTGGTATTCAGCCTTGGCACCAACGCTCCTGTAGGAGCCAAAATCGATGCTGTGACTGGAGTGTTCACCTGGACCCCCACGGAGGCCCAAGGCCCCGGCACCAACCAAGTCACGATCCTGGTGACCGATAACGGTGTGCCGTCTTATTCGGCATCCAACACCTTCACCATTACGGTCAACGAGGTCAACCAGGCCCCAGTTTTGGCGTCCATTCCCGATCAGTTGATGAACGAGATGACTCTGGTTTCTTTGAAGATCCCCGCCACCGATGCGGATTTGCCTCCTCAATTATTGACCTATCGCTTGGGCACAAATGCCCCACCAGGGGCAAAAATAGACGCGGCCAGCGGATTGTTCACTTGGACACCTGCCAGCAGCCAAAGTCCCAGTACTAACTGGGTGACGGTCTGGGTCACCGACAACGGCAATCCGCCGCTTTCCGCATCCAATACGTTCAAAATCACCGTGTTCAAGGTTTCGTTTCCAGCCGTGATTTTGGCTCAGCCCGCCAGTTTGACCATTACCAATGGCCAGGAGGCGCGTTTTACGGTGGGTGCTGGTGGCAGCGAACCCCTCCGGTTTCAATGGGCCCTTAACGGCGCCAATTTGAGCGGCGCCACCAATGCCACGCTCGTTATCTCCCATGCCCAACTGTTCGATGCCGGCGATTACACGGTCACCGTCAGCAATGCGTATGGCAGCGCCACCAGTCAGGCCGCCACGCTCACGGTTTACGCGCCCGCCACTATTTTCGGCCAGGTGACCCATGCCCTCACCAAGCTTCCGTTGCCCGGCGTGGCCGTGCAGGTGGGGGGGCAGACAGTTTTCACTGGCGCGGATGGCAGCTATATCGTCACCAATCTGGCCCCGGGCGGCTTGCAGGCAGATTTCACGGCCACCGTTCTCACCGGGGCGGCTCCCCTGACGGTCCAGTTTGACAACACTTCCACCGATTTTTCACATCGCCTGCAGGCAGCCAAGGATGGCTTTCAGGCTTACTCCTTTGCCCCGCTGGAATTTCAAAAAGGTGAAAATCGGGAGTGGAATTTTTCCCTTTCGCCCCTTTTCAAAGGCATGCGCTTGGTGTTGAATTGGGGGCGTAATCCCAAGGACCTGGATGCCCACTTGCGGACTCCCAACATCTTGGGCACCAATTACCAGGTCTGGTATGCCACCCCATATAAAGGGCATACCAATTCCGCCCCCTTCGCCCAACTGGATATGGATGAGTCCACCGGTTTTGGTCCGGAGACCATTACGATCTACCAGCTATACCCGGGTACATATCATTATTTCGTGCACAATTTTCAGGAGGAGCAGGGCGATACGGGCGCATTGACCAACTCCGCCGCCGTCGTGCAGATCTATGGCGATCAGGGATTGATCCAAACCATCTCGGTTCCTTCGGAGGGAGCAGGGGATTACTGGGATGTGTGCACTATCGATGGGACGAGCGGTCAAATTAGTGTCGTCAATCGCATCACGGCCGCGCCGGTTCAAGCGGCCAAGCCGGATTTGGGGGGCGCGGTCCCCAATCCAGCCCCCGTCGAGCCGCCCATTTCCTCCCCGCAGTACCTTTGGGAATTTGGTGACAACACCACCAGTGCCGGGGTCAATCCATTGAAGACCTATTTGGTTCCGGGCCTTTACACTGTGAGCTTAAAAGTCTCGGTGCCGGACGGGCGGAGTTCTGAACGGGTGCGGACGAATTACATCACAGTGATGCCCGCTCCGGCCATCGGCCCGCAGTTAAGCATCCGGCGCGTTGGCAGCACGGTTGTGCTCTCTTGGCGGGGGGATGGATTTGTTTTGGAAAGCCAGGCAGCCATGGGGCAGCCAGTTTGGATTCCCGTTGCCCCGCCTGCCACCTTGAATCCGGATGGCATTTACACCGCCACCGTTCCCATTCAAGCCCGGGCCTATTTCCGGTTGCGAAAAGGACCCTGATCTAACGCGCGGATCGCAGCCGCGGTGAGACCCCAAAAACCGGGCCAGCAATCCTGGGTGCGGCGTAATTCCTGCTGGTTTCCCAAGGGCACGTTGCCTGGCGCCAGAAGGATTAGCGCCGGGCAGCCAGACTGGCCACGTAGCCCCAGGCCATGCCCATGCCCAACCCCGCTGCGTGGACCACATTAGCGATATGGCCTGCCATGTCCGTCAGGCAGAAAAAGAACCAGATCAGCATCATCCATACAGTGGTTGGATGCAGGCGCAATCCCGAACCGGGATCAAAACGACCCCTGATCCAAATGTAGCCCAGGAGGCCATAAACCACCCCGGACATGCCCCCAAAAGCCGGGCCGCTCCAGAGGAATTGGGCGAGGTTGGAAGTGCCGGAAATGCACAACACCAGAACGGCCAGGTGGCCGCTGCCCAGCCGCCATTCGATGATGCTTCCGAGATCGCGCAGCCAGAGCATGTTAAAGACGATATGCAGGATGCTGAGATGGATCAGCATCGGGGTGAATAAGCGCCAAACCTCGCCTTGGCGGATTTCCACCAGGTCCGAAAGTTTGTGGATGCCAGGCAAAGCGGCTTTCACTTGGGAAATGAACAGGCTGCGGATGGAGGTCAGGTCTGCTCCAAAATTGGAGACGACGAAAACCATCATGCAGACAGCCATCAGCACCGTGGTGAGCAGACCCAGTCGGATTTCCACCTGCACGGAGGTGAGTTCGGCGCGATCATGCAGCTTGCGGCGGTAGTTTTCCTCCATTCTTTCCGCTTCAGATTTGAGCTTGACGCCGGCGCGGGCCTTGTCGTGGTAAATCGGATCCGTTGGATTGGCGCGATATTGGGTCAGCATCCGGGAGGCCATCTCCAACTGGTCGTCATCATGGACCCAGATGCACCACTGGCCATTGTCATCCTGCTCGACTTGGTTTTCGATGCCCTCGGCGTGGAGGAAATTGCCGAAGATGGTGGCTGGGGATTCCTCGTCCAGGTGGCCGATCATGCGCATAATGTTGAGTGGGTCAAAGATCCGTTTCAGCTTCGTCGGACCGGTTCCGTAGGCGGTAATTCCGGGTGTCACGGCATACCCCCCGTTTGCTGGTGGCCACAAAATCCAGGAGGTGGCGTCCGGGGGGGCTGGTGCAAGCTGCACGGGCGGCCTCGGCCGCCGCGCGCGGTGAACCTCCCCCGCGGAACAGGAGATGGTAAAGCTGTTTCAATTCCTGGCGATGCTCGAGGCTGTGGCCCGATCGCCGCAGGCCGATAATGTTCAACCCGCAGATGCCGTTGTCGCCCCGGGCAATGGTGTACGGCGGCAAATCCTGGCTGATGGCCGATCCCCCCTGCATCAGGGCCAGGGTGCCGACCCGCACGAATTGGTGCACCAGGCAATTGCCCGACACATTGGCTCGGTCCTCCACCAAAACGTGCCCTGCCAGCAGCGCTCCGTTGGCGATGATCACCTGGCTTCCCACTCTGGCATTGTGCCCCACATGGCAATGGGCCATGAAATAATTGTGCGAGCCGATCACCGTGTCCTCGGACACTTTGTTGGCCCGATGAATGGTGACCTGTTCGCGGAAGCAATTATGGTCGCCGATCCGCAGGCGCGTAGGTTCGTTACGGTATTTAAGATCCTGGGGGGCATCGCCGATCACGCAGCCGGCATGGAAGGTGTTATGGGCGCCGATGGTGGTCTGGCCGGTGATCAGGACGTAAGGCCCCACCACGCAATGAGGCCCTAATTGGACACCGGCTTCGATGATGGCATAGGGGCCGATCCGCACGGTTGGGTCCAGCCGTGCTTCCGGGGCTACGATGGCGGTGGGATGGATCGAGGCAGCGGATTCCATGCTTGGCTACCAGTTCACCTGGATGTTGGTTTTTTGCCCGAATTTGTTGATGTAATGCAGCTGTTTGTGTTCCCGGCCATACTCGTGCAGCATTTTAGTAATTTTGACATCATAGCAGCAATACTCGGCGATTTCGAGCAATTTCCCCTCCCGGTACCACCGGATGGCCTGCAAGCCATCCGCCGTTTTTTCGGTGCCCAAGGTGGCGGAGGCCACGGAATCCAGCGAGAGCCGGTGGTTGATGACTTTCTGGATTTCAATGAGCAAATCCAGGGCGGGCAACTGTTTGAGATCGAACCAGCTATACGAATTCAGCACCTCAAAGTCGAAACGGATATGGTTGAAACCAATGATCAGATCCGCCCTTTGCAACTCCCGGATCAGCTCCTGCACCTGTTTCTCCCCATAGATTTTATACCCGCCGCGCAAGGTGCTGTAGGTGACGCCTATGCTCAATCCCAAATCGCGGATATTGTCCCAGCCACCGACTTCATCGGCCGACTTTTGGGTTTCCAAATCGAAATAGACCCAGTTCTTCATTTGCGCACGATGATGTGGGTGGGCTTTCCGCAAAGTGCTTCAGCCGCCTCCCCAATGGCTTCGCCGAGGGTGGGATGGGCAAAGACCGTTTCCGCCAACTGGTGGATATCGATGCCCCATTGCATGGCCAGCGCGACCTGGCCGATCAGTTCCGTGGCGTGCGGGCCGAAAATATGCCCACCCAGCAGTTTTCCCGTTTGAGTGTCCGCCAGCAGTTTTATGAAGCCGTCCGTTTCGCCGGCTGCGGCCGCTTTGCCGAGGGCCGCGAAGGGGAAACGGCCCGTGCGCACGGCGCCGCCCCGCTGGCTGGCAGCCTCTTCGGTGAGGCCCACGCTGGCAATCTCAGGATGGGTGTAAACACAGGCCGGTATGCGATCGTAATCCAGGCTTTTCAAGGGTGGCGCAATACCCGGACGGCGGCTCCGGATTAAATGGTTCACCACGCGGCGCCCCTGGGCGCTGGCCACGTGCGCCAGGGCCAGGTGGCCCGTGGCGTCGCCGATGGCATAGATATGCGGCGCGCTGGTCTGGAAGGAGTCATTGACCTCGATGCCCTTTTCGGAGCATTTGAGGCCGGCATTTTCCAAACCCAGGTTTTTCAGGTTCGGCTTGCGCCCCACGGCCACCAGCGCCTGGTCGCCGGAAACCACCTGGCCGTCAGCCAGCATCAATTGGATTCGTTCGCCGCTCTCCGCCCCGGCAATCCGTGCGTTGCAGAGAATGGTGACGCCGCTTTTCGCAAGCGTTCGTTTCAAGGCGCTTCCCAGATCCCGGTCCATGTTCGGCAGCAGGCGGTCCATGGCCTCGATGATCGTCACCCGACTGCCCAGAGTGCTGAACAAGCTGGCAAATTCGCACCCGATATAGCCGCCGCCCACAATGATCAGTTCTTGAGGTATGGCCGTCAGATTCAAGGCATCGCTGCTGTTCAGGATCCGCACTCCATCCCGCTTCAGCATCGGCAAATCCGCGGCATGGGAACCGGTGGCCAGCAGGATGGCGCCTGGGTTGGCCAGGGTGCGCAACAGCTGATCCGCAGAGTCATAAACCTCAACTTCCGAGCCCGATTTGAGAAAAGCCCGCCCCATGATGATTTCCACCCGGTTCTTCTCCAGCAGGAACTGGATGCCTTGGGTGAACTGGTGGATCACCTTTTTCTGGCGTTCAACCATCGCGGGATAGCTGATATTTTCCGCGCCGGTTTTGATCCCGAAGGCGGCCGCCTGGCGGACCATCCGTGCGGCATCCGCCCCGGCCAGCATGGTTTTGGTGGGGATGCAGCCTGCTTGCAGGCAGACGCCCCCCAAAGCCCGGGCCTCGACGATGGCCACCTTCAATCCCTCCTGGGCGGCATGGATCGCCGCCACGTAACCACCGGGTCCGGCTCCTATAACCACGAAATCGTGATTCAAATCGCTCACCCGGCAACTTTAACCGCCCTCCAAATCTTGGCAAGCTTGCCTGGGTCGGGAATTGTGGGGGATTCCCGCCAGCCATGCCCAGCCTTCACCACCTCGCAACCCGGATCATTCCGGTGGGAGAGTCATTTTGAAAAACTGGGGCAAAGTGGTGGAAAATTCAACCCGCTCGCCCGCGGTTCCCAGGTAACCTCCCCAGCCGATGCGGATTTCGGATATGTTGGGTGTGTCCAGGTGTCCATTGTCGTCTTTGGACCATCCCGCCAGGTGGAACCGGGTGAAGGGCAGGTAGGCGCGTTGTGGGCCGCCGACCCCAAGCATGAGCCCGGATTCCGCCAGGTAATCGGCGCCGCCGCGTTCATGCAGAATCACCAGCAGTTGGTTGGGGGTGGTCTGCCGGGCAGGGATCCACGCGTCCAAAACCAGGGTGTCCACCGCTCCGGCCGGCAGACCGTCCGGGCAGGCAAAAGAGGCGAACAGGAAAGTATCCACCTGGCTCTTGGTCAGGCTGCCCTGGATCCGCCAGGCGGGATGCTCCGGCTGGCTGCAGGTGGCATCCGGCTGCAATTCCTCCTTCACGAATTCCCCCCGCGACAGGCGCGGCGCTGACTGCGACGGGGTGATCCAGCGGGCCTCCGGCAGCAGTTCCGTGGGGATTCCGCGCTTCTCCGGGAGCGCCGTTTGAGCGAAATGCAACAGCACCCCCCCATAAGCGGCGAGTTGCAGGGGAATTTCCGCCGGGTTCGCCACCGTTTCGGTCCGGCCGGAAGCGGGATCGATCAGTTCGCCCGTCCCTTTGGCCGGGAGGCCGATGGCGCCGTGCCAGGGCAAGTCGCTGTCATTGATGATGAAGTAATGGTCCGCGTCCGCCATCCGCCGATGCGTGATCCGCAGCGGGGCCTTCGGTGAACGGGTTTTCAATTCCGGCGTCAGCAACCGGTCCAGCACCCCGGTCAGCAAGCTCTCCGTGCCGGTAGGCAGGAATATTCCGGCTCCACCGCCGCGGCTGCGGGTGATGCGTGGTTTGGCGCTGGCCGCCGGGTTTGCTTCCCGGCCGGTATCAAATAGCTCCCGGGACAGCGCCTCCACCCGGCGGTCGGGAAACGCGCTTTCGCTGTTGCACGGCAGGTTGCCCAGGGCAATCAAAATCCCTCCCTGACGGACAAATTCGGCGAGTTTTTCCCAGGCGGCCAGGGGCAGGGTGTCCGCGCCCGGCAGGATCACCGCCCGCCAGCGGAGCGGACCGTGAAGGAGTTGTTCCCCTCGCGCCACCGCCTGCCTGACGGCTTGGGCATCGATGAAGGTGAAATCCCGCCCGGCTTGGAACAATGCCTCGGCGCTGGACCGGTATAAGCCCTCTATTTTCATGACGGGGGCGGAGCCGTTGGCCCACTGCGCCGCTGGTACAAAGCGCGGCCAGGTGCTTTCTATGGGATACACCACCGCCAGGTCGGCCACCTGGTTGCCGCCTTTTAAGAAGGCGCAGCACCGCCCCACCCATTCGTTCAGGCGGCGGATTTGTTCGTCGCTCAGACCGGCGAAGGAATAGTAGCTCGTGATAGTGTCGATGCCGCTGACGATCAGCCGGTTGCAGGTGCCGCGGATCTCCGCTTCGGTGACCTCCCGGACCGGCCGCCGATCCCCCGCCGGCCGGTAGCGCTGCGAATGGTCGGAGGTTTCGCACATCGTCAATGGCCGGCCGTCCAATTCGGCGGCGCTGCTGATCAGCCGGGCGATATACCAGGGAACATCGGCGGGCAGGCTGGTGAGGCAGTCGATGCTGGGGGCGTCCAGCCGCCGGATGCACTCGAAGAAATTCCCATACAGTGGCACATGCCCCGCCAGCCCTTCCTCGGCCAGCAGGTGGCCGCCGGAGGGGATACCCAACTCCCGGCAGCAGTTTTGGATCTGGCCGAAGAAACGTTCCGCCACCAGGGCGCCGATCGTCTCCCAATAGGCGTAACGTGCTTTGGGCCCGCCCTCCGCCTCCGCCACGAGCGCGGGCACCCAGGGCTCAAGGTCGAAGCCGTGCCGCTTTTTGAAGTCCGCCGGCAGGGTGGGGGACCAAGGCAGGGTGCGGTACGGCATGGGGCGCAAAAACATGCTCATCAGGGAGGGTTCGTCGGTGAAAGTGGCGGCAAACCATTGGCCCAGGTTCCCGCCCAGATGGCTGGCGTACCGCCGGTGGGTCAGTTCCAGGAAACGTTTCGTCGGTTCGGCCAGCAGCAGGTTTGGATAAGGCAGCTTTTCGTGCAGATTCAACTCGGCATGGGTGCCTTCAAAAAGGGGGCTGATCGTTATCAGCATCACGTGCCAGCGGCCTTGGGGCGGATCCCACTCCAGCTTCCCCGCCCGCAACTGGCTGGTCAGATCCTGCCGCTTATCCAGCTCCAGCCACCCATTTGCCACCGGAAAAGCCGCCGCCAGGTAAAGGATTCCGGGTGGCTGTTTCAGGGTGACTTTTTTCCCTTCCACTTCCTGGTCCACAATGAGCAAGCCCTGAGCCTCCCATTCCGGGTGATCCCGCATGACCAGGCCGCCCGCATTGCCCGATGGGTATCCTTTCTCATCATACAGCCAGAGCGACATCCCGGCGCTCCTGGCGGCTTTCACCGCCCGTTCAAACGCTTTCCATTGCGCCTCGCTTTCCAGGTAATCCCGGAAGGCGACATTGCACACCACCCCACCAAAACCCTGCCGCTGGAGTTGCTGGATCAACTGGTCCTGGGCTGGGGAAGCTTCCGGCCAGCCGTGGATTATTTTCAAGATGCGCGATTCCGCCGGAGTGGTTTCCGGTCTGGCTGCCCGGTCTGGTTGCCCGGTTCCCGTTTCTGCCGCCAGGCTGCTGGTGGCTGCCATCAAAACCATAATGTTCCAGGCCCGGATGAGGGATGCTTTCATGGAGTTCATATTCCGCCCGCATTTTGGGGTTTTTCCCGGCAAAGGAAAGGCTCGATTGCAGGAAACCGCCGCACCTTGCCCCGAACCACCAATTTCCCGCCAATGCCCGCCCGCCAGGTTGTGGTTGCCGCTGGGGATCGAATGCATATGCTGTGAGGCAGCATATGATGACATCGTCCCGCAATTCTTCCCGCGTCCTGGTTTTGACCGCGATCCTCCTTTGGCCGGCGGCCCCTTGGAATGCCGGGGCGGAACCGCCGGCGTGGGATCCCGGGAAAGCCGCCCAATATTTGGATTGGCGGATGGAAGTGCGGGCTGGCAAGGCCAAACCGCTGCGCACCGGTCAGGATAAAACTGCCTGTGTTTCCTGCCACACAGTAATCCCCTATGTCCTGGCCCGTCCGCTGTTGCGGAAGGCCTTGGGGCAGGCGCAGTTGACACGCCAGGAAGCAAAGCTGTATGACGAGGTTGAACAGCGTGCCGCCACTTATCAAACTCACGAGCTTGCATATGAATCTAAACCGGACCAAAGCCGGGGCACGGAAGCGGTGCTGAATGCATTGATCCTGGCCAATCGGGGGGCAAACCAGCCGGATTCAAACCTGCGGGAACCGGTTCGGCAGGCTTTTGAGGAGTTATGGGCCCGGCAGCGGCCGGATGGCGCATGGGATTGGCTGGATTCCGCGCTGGAGCCGTATGAATCCAAGGATGCGGCTTATTGGGGGGCCTCTTTGGCGGCCATCGCGGTGGGGATGGCCCCGGCTTCCGATGGAACTCCGTCAGCCGATGCTTCATCGCACCGGGATCGGCTGCGTCATTACCTGACCAGCCGGTATCCAGACCAGAACCTGTTCAACCAGATTTGGCTGCTGTTGGCGGATACTTATTGGGCCGGGTTGTTGACTGCCTCCCAAAAAGAGCAACTGCAGCGGGAAGTGTTCAAACTCCAGGCAGCGGATGGCGGATGGGCACTTTACCAGTTGGGTCCCTGGCGGTGGTCCAAGACGGCTCCCCCCTTTAAGCCACCCGGCAGGCTGGACGCGCAGACGTTGACCACATCGGACGGCTATGCCACCGGCCTGATTGTTTTTGCTCTCCGGCGTTCGGGCCTGCCAAAATCCCACCCTGGATTGGCGAGCGCGAAACAGTGGCTGGCGGCGAATCAGCGCGGAGATGCCGCGGATCCGCGCCTCGGCGCATTCTGGCTGGCGCAGTCGATCAACCGTGGCGGTGATTACACCGCCAGGCCCGATACCGCCTGGCAGAAGCTGTTCATGGCCGACTCGGCGACAGCGTTCGCGGCCCTCGCGCTGCTGACTTTCGACCAGGCGCAAAAGTGAAACCAGGCGACTGGGATCCAATCATCCCCGCTGAAATATAGACCACCAGCATATTCGCAGTTGTTTATGAACTGCCAGCGGGCCAGCTGCCTGGTGGGCGTCGTTAGGGATACCGGTTCTCCCGGAATGGAGGGCGGGGTTTTTTACCTCGAATGAGGTTTTCAAAGGCATCGCCTCCGCTTGGCTGGGGATCTTCCTCAGCTCCGCCAACGCGGCCTGGTTTGAAACTCGCCAGCTACAGGTTTGCCTGTTTCCTTGGCGGCTACCCGCCACAGGTTTGTGGAGGCAACGGAATCACTCGGCATCCAACCTGTGTTAAATCAGCGGTGTGCGAGCTGGATGGCCCGTAACTCACCGGCCCCTGGACTTGGTTAAAAGGCTCAGGGCTTTCATGGTTTGGGATCCGGTTCCTTGGCCGGCATCCGCCATAGTTTGGTCAGCAATTCGTACATTTCCGGGTCATGCTGCCGCAATTGCTGCCGGGTAAACGGGAAAAAATCGTTCGTGCTAAAAAAGGCCTCGGTGGTTTCGGCGAAGTACTCCAGCGGGTTGCTCATGGCATAGGCGCGCGTGATGGTGCTCCGGCCATCGCCAAACCGCTGTTCTACGCGGTCGTATTTGCCGCTGGCTTTGGCGTGGTCGTAAGCCTGGTTGATGCCGGCATGGTTATTGCCCAGCACGCGGTCCTGGTAGGCGTGCGCCAGTTCATGCAGGACAAAATTCGGCATGCGCCGCGTCTCGGCTTCAAAAAGGCGGATGTTCGTGAACTCAACGCCTTTTTCCATGGCGGGATTCCGGCCATGCTCGCGCAGCCAGCCGGCCCCGGGATGATATTCGGCGCGGGGCTGGATGCCCGGATATTCCGGCGACATCCACAGTTGCACGGCCTGCAACTCGCTGACCACTGCGGGCGGAACAACCCGGTTGATTTCCGCCAATTGGTTTTTCAGCAGGTCCAAAGCTTTTTCCAGCTCCCTCGGTTGTTCGGCCCGCAGGCGCTCGTTCACCTGCACGGCCCAGCCTTCACAGGCCAGGACCTCGCAGCCGGCCGCCTTGGCTGGGGCCCTGGCAGGCGCGGGGCCGGTGGGCAGATTCTGTTCCAGGTAGCTGGTCAGCAGGCCGTAGAAATGGCGGGTGGTGTTGGTGCCTTCCGAGATCGCGTGGGAGCGGGCCGGATAGGGCATCACGGTGAAATGCTTGTTGTGCGCGATCAGTTCATTGATCAGCATCTCGGTGCCCTGGTAGTGGCCGTTGTCGTCCCCGGTGCCGTGGACGAGGAGGAGGTTCCCGCGCAGTTGATACGCGTAGGTGATTGGCGAACCTTCGCGGTAGCCGGTGGCGTTGTCGCTGGGGAGGCCCATGTATCTTTCCTGGTAAATCGTGTCATACAGCAGCTGGTTGGCGTTCGGGGCCACTGCCATGGCGGTGCGGTACAGGTTGGGATAACGGAAAATCGCATTCAAGCTCATGCTCCCGCCACCGCTCCAGCCCCAGATGCCCACCCGCTGCGGATCGGCAAACGGCCATCTTTGCAGCAGGGCGCGGGTTGCCGCGGCCTGCTCCTGAGAGGCGATGATGCCAATCTGCCGATGGACACACTTGCGCCAGGCACGCCCGCGCGGCGCCAGGGTGCCGCGATTGTCCACGCTGGCGACCAGATACCCCTGTTGGGCCAGCATCCAATGCCATAAGCCCCGCTGGCCCGGCCACGCGTCGCGCACGGTCTGCCCGTGCGGTTCGCCATAAACGTAGAAAAAAAGCGGATACTTGCCGGCGGGGCTGAAGCCCGGCGGTTTAAGGCTCCAGGCGTCCAGCTCCAGCCCGCCGATATCCAGACGGAAAAATTCTGCCCGCGGCAGGCCGAGTGCGGTGATTCGGCTTCGGAGCTTTTGATTATCGATGAGCACCCGTACCACCTCATGGCCGGGCAGCCGCACCAGTTCGACCATGGGCGGCGTGCCAAAGGTGGAGTAAGTGTGGATGGCCCATTGGGCATCCGGTGCAATATCGTATTCATGCCAGCCGGGCTGGCTGGACGGCGATAGTTTTTCGGGCGGGCCGCCGCCCAGCCGCGTCCGGTAGAGGTGGCGCTGGGTTGGGTTTGCGGGTGATGCGGCATAGTAGAGCCAGCCGTTTTTTTCATCCACCGCCTCGATTTCGATGACGTCCATGCCGTTTTCGGTGATGGGCATTAGCGCCGCATTGGCCGGGTTCGCCAAATAGGCCTGGCGCCAGCCGCTCCGCTCGCTCAGCCAAAGGAACCGGCCATCCTGGCCGATCCAGTGCGCCGGATTCTCATTCTCCAGCCACGCCGCGTCCGTTTCCGTCAGGATGGTGCGGGTGGCGCCGGTTTGAGGATCGGCGAGCATCACCCGGTTGGTGTTTTGCAGGCGGTTGAACTGCTGGATCATCAAGTGCGAGCCATCCCTCGTCCATTCCATGCGGGCCAGGTAATGGTTACGCGGGTCACCCGGCGGCTGGAGCCAGCGCACTGCGCCGCCGTTGGCGTTGACCACCCCGAGCCTGGCGGCCGAGTTCGTCTCACCCACTTTGGGATAGGGGAACGACGTCACGCGGGGATACTTGTCCGCAGTGTTGTCGATCAGGTGGAACTGGCGCACCCCAGCGGTGTCAAATTGCCAGAAGGCGATGGACTGGCTGTCCGGGCTCCAACGATATCCATCCCGGATGTCCAACTCCTCCTCGTTCACCCAGTCGGACGTGCCGTTGACGATGGTGGCGGAGCCGTCCGTCGTCAGCGCCTGAATGCGGAAGCCAGCCAATTCCTGGACATAGAGATTGTTTTCCTGGACATAGGCAATCCGTCTGGCATCGGGCGAAAACCTGGCAAACATGAGGGTGGATTCCGGGGCGTTTCCCCCCAGCTTCCGCAATTGGCGGGTGGGGAGATCCAGCACCCAGTAGTCGCCGCGCGTGTTGCGGCGCCAGACGCGTTGGCTGCGGGTGTAAATCAGCACTTTCGTTTCGTCTTCCGAAAGTTCGAAACTGTCCACGGCGAGGGGGCGGGTTTCCCCCGGTGGAATGAAGGATGGCGCGGGGATGATGGTTTCCTTGCCCCCGGTGGCGGTATCGGTCCGCACGAGATCGTGTCCCGGTCCGCCGTCCCTTGGCGCTTCGAGCGTAAAATAGGCTGGCGCCCGCTGGCTCCAATGGATTTGGCCGATATTTTCCGCCTTGAATTCGTCGGAGCCGAAAATCCGGTCGAGCGTCAACGGCAGATTGGGCGACGCCGCTGGCAGGGTTGCCACCGGCCAAAGCGCCAACCAGAGCAGGGTGATTGCTTTCATTTCAGGATGGGGTTTGGTGGACGATTGCGTTCATCGATTCGGCCTGGCGTTCGAAGGATTCGACCATCTTGAACTGGACCCGCGCGCGGTCGGCGTTTTGGCCGGCCCGGTGGATTTTGAAATAGCAATCTCCCGCCAAATGATCAGCGAGGAACCGGATTCCAATTTCGAAGGTGATCAGCGAGGCCGCAAAGGAAAGTTGCTCCTTCTCCGCGGGGCAAAGAAATTCGCCCGCCGCCGACAGATAACCCCGCACCAGGGCCTCGAACATTTCCTGCCGCATGGCCACCTTGGCCAGATCCCGTTCATCCTCGGCGGTGGGGCAGCACGCCGTCCGGCATAAATCCCCAAAGTCGTATAGCGCCAGCCCGGGCATGACGGTGTCCAGGTCGATCACACAGATGCCCTCGCCGGTGGTGTCCTCGAGCATTACGTTATTCACTTTGGTGTCGTTGTGGGTGACGCGTTCGGGCAGGAGGCCTTGCGCCTGCAGGGCTGGCCATACCTCCACCATTTTTTCCCGGCTCAGGCAAAATCCAATCTCCTCCTTCACGGTGATGGCCCGGTTTTGCCGGTCCTCTTGCACCGCCTGGAGCAGTTGGTCGAACCGGAACCGCGCATTGTGGAAATTGGGGATGGTCTCATGCAGGCGGGGCGCCGGCAGATCAGCGAGGTCTTTTTGGAACCGGCCAAAAGCGCGGGCGGCTTCATAAGCCTGCCGCGGGGATTCCACCAGATCATGGCTCCGGGCCTTTTCGATGAACAGATAGCAGCGCCAGTGGTTGCCCGCGCTGTCCACGTGCCAGGTCCGGCCATCCAGTGTGGGCACCAGGGTGAGCAGTCGCCGGCTGATCCCTTCTTCAGCCCTTGCACGCAATTTCTGCCGCAGATGGCGGGTCACCCGTTCGATGTTCTGCATCACCGCCTGGGGATTCTTGAAAACCTGGTGGTTGATGCGCTGGATGATGTAGCGGACCGGGCTGCCGCTTTGATCGATTTCCACCGCATAGGTGTCGTTGATGTGGCCGCTCCCGTAGGGCGCCGCGGACCGGAAGTCGCCCAGGATCGCAAATTGGGCGGCCACCAGCCGCAGATCGTGCTTTAATTCCCGCTCATTCATACCATTTTGATTCGGCTCCCGCTGGATCCGGATTCGCCGGTTATTTGCCGGTGGTTTGTTTGCGAATAGCCTCCGACTGCCGCTTTAATTCTTCCAGGGAATGGATGGGGCGGGAGGCTCGTTCGGGCAGGGCAGGGCGGTTGTGCACGGCCCCGGGTTTCGCATACCAGAAGGTGGCCGCCGAGTAGCCCAGCAGATTCCACCGGTTGCGGATATCGGTGCCAAAGGAGGATTCCATGTCGAACACCAGCCGCCTGGTGAAAGGGATGGCATCCAGGCTGCGGGTACGCGTGCAGATATTGAAGCCGGTGGTGAATCCATCCAGGCCCCCCACGCGCACGTTGGCCAGGAAGGGCACGCTGAATTCATCTTTCCGGGTCGGCACTTCGCCACCCGCCCACCCGTAATAATCTTCCGTGCCCGTGCCAAAATGGGTGGGGAATCCAGCCTCCCAGGCCCCATCCACATAGATTTTTTCGTCCCCTTCGCCCCACCAGCTGCCTTGGATGTTCAATACCGTCCAGGCGTCCCCCACAAAAACACCCTCACCCTGGATGTCGATGAAGTTCCAATCCTGGAACGGGGTGCCTGGCACCACGTCGTCGGGGCGCCAATTGGCGTGGAAATGCAGGGACCGGGCATCCCAAGTCCAAGGCATGACTTCCACTTGGAATTGGACCTGGACTGGTTCCCTGGCCAGGTTCAGCAACCGGATCTCGGCGGCCTTTTCAAAGGGCATCACCCAGCGGCAGATCATTCGCCCATCGCTGGTGACCGTACGCTGCCAGGTCTGCAGGGGATGCAAGGAATCCGAACTGCTGAAAAACTCGCCCACCGGGCACCAAACCGTTTCCTCGCCATCGAAGTTCATCGTCAAAACGGTCGTTCGCAGCCGCTCGGGGTGCGCCTGAGCCCCTTCAATCCACACGGAAAATTGGCGCACCGCCTGGCTTCCCGAACTTGGTTTTTCCACGCAAACGCCGCCGGGCGGAATCTGCCGGGTGGGTGCCGAAGATTCATTCGCCGGCGGCGCAGTCAATTGGTCCCCGGCTGCGGCCAGTTCTGCCTGTGCCGCTTCCCAAACCGCCCGGCTGAAGGTTTCCACCGTGGTCCCCTCCGGATAAGCCCGGTAATTGATGATATTGTAGAACGATTTGCCGGTCAGGGTGATTTTACAGCTCCGGGCGAAAGGAATCGGCAAATACGAATCACCGGCCCTGGCGGTGGTGGTGGCCAGTGGCGGCCGCACGCTGCCCTCGCCCCTGGTGAATTTGATGAAGGATTCATCGATCACCGGCGTGGCCGCGCCATCGAGATAAATCCGGATGTTAGGCCCGGTGTGATTATTGAAATCATACCAGAAGAAGGGCGTCCACATTTTGGTGATGCAGCCTGGGCCGGTATGTTCCATCAGCACCCATTCCTGCTTCCCCTGGTTCGTTTCGCTGCGGATGAAGCCGATGCCATCGGAATCGGCGAACCAGCCATTGACGGTCTGATCGGGCTGCCGGCGATTGGTGGAGGCCCGGTTGTAGCTGGAGGCTTGCAGCGATTGGTATCGTGGCTGGGGAAAGCGGGCGACCGCTCCGCGATCCGTCATCTCCCGCAACAAACTTTGCAGCGTGATGGCGGCGGACGGTTGGACCGCGGCGGAAGCTGGATTCGCGCCGTCGGGGATCAAGGCTCGCGCCACTTCCACATTGAACCGGCAGTTGGCGGCTTTGAGGTTCTCGGCCAGTTGGAATAATCCCTTGGCGGCGGTTTCGCGGGCAGGCCGCGCGGTCCCTTTGTTCCAATAATCCACCACCTGCTGGTACTCCTTGGGGCGTGATACCGTATAGATGCAGGAGCTGGAACCAACCTTCTTTGAAGTTAGCGATAATCGGGTTCTCAATAATTTCACCTGTCTGACCGGAAAGTGATTTCTGCGGTTTCATCATAAGTCCTCTCATACCGGCAAGCTGC
>CAIMWS010000086.1 GCA_903845125.1 uncultured Verrucomicrobiota bacterium | reverse complement strand
TTGATGTTCGCCATCATCACCCCGGCGCTGATCAGCGGGGCGGTGGCGGAGCGGATCAAATTCAGCGCGTACCTCTGCTTTATCCTCCTGTGGTTTACGATCGTGTATCTGCCCCTGGCGCACATGATCTGGGGCAAGGGGGGGCTGGTCAATTGGGCGCTGGGCGGCCGGCTGCCGGTCTTGGATTTCGCGGGCGGCACGGTGGTCCATATCAGTTCGGGCATTTCGGCGCTGGTCTGCGCGGTGATGCTGGGCAAACGGAGCGGGTATCCCCAGGAACCGATGCCGCCCCACAATGTCGTGCTGAGCTTGACCGGGACCGGTTTGCTCTGGTTCGGATGGTTCGGCTTCAACGCCGGGAGCGCCTTGACGGCGGGCGGCCTGGCCACCAACGCCTTTGCCGCCACCCATTTTTCGGCCGCCAGCGCGGCGGTGTCCTGGGCGGCCGCGGAGTGGTTCCTGAAAGGCCGGCCCAGCGTGCTCGGCGCCGCTTCCGGCATGGTGGCCGGGTTGGCCACCATCACCCCCGCCTCCGGCTTTGTCACGATACCGGCCGCCTGCCTTATTGGGCTGGTCGCCGGATTGGTGTGCTACACGGCCGTGACGCGGCTGAAAACGGCTTTGAAATACGACGATTCGCTGGATGTATTCGGCGTCCACGGGGTGGGCAGCACCTTGGGCATGCTCCTGCTGGGCTGGCTGGCCAGCCCGGAGGCCAATCCCCTGCTGGCCACCACTTTCAAGTTGGGCAGCCAAGTGATCAGCCTGGGCGGGGGAACCGCCCAATTCCTGCGCCAGTGTGCGGGGGTGGCCTTTACCATGGTGTTTTCAGCCGCCGTGAGCTGGATCCTCCTGAAGTTGGTGGACCGCTTAATTGGCTTGCGCGTCTCCGAGGATGATGAAAGCCTTGGTTTGGACCTCTCACAACATGGTGAAAAGGCCTACAACGATTAAGGATCCGCCGGGTGCGCGATGAAAAAGATTGAAGCGATAATCAAGCCGTTCAGGCTGAACGAGGTGAAGCAGGCTCTCAACGACATGGGCATGCAAGGCATGACCGTCTGCGAGGTCAAAGGCTACGGCCGCCAAAAAGGCCATACCGAAATCTACCGGGGCAGCGAGTACAATGTGGATTTTCTGCCCAAAATCCGGATCGACCTGGTGGTTCCGGATTCCCTGGTGGATGCGGTGGTGGCGGCCATTTCCAAGGCCGCCCGCACCGGCAAAATCGGCGACGGGAAAATTTTCATCTACCCGGTGGAGGACGCCATCCGCATCCGCACGGATGAGCGGGGCGACAAAGCCATATAACCGGGGTTGGGGGCACCGGCCCGTTCCGGATGCCTGGCGCTT
This sequence comes from uncultured Verrucomicrobiota bacterium, assembly GCA_903845125.1. GTDB lineage: Bacteria > Verrucomicrobiota > Verrucomicrobiia > Limisphaerales > UBA1319 > CAIMWS01. Next base: position 38,625 of record CAIMWS010000086.1, on the reverse strand, counting down.
GGTTTCCGCCCTGGGCTTTCGCGCCATCAACGCGCGCACCGCCAGCCGGCACGCCCCAAAACCTGGCGAAGACCAGAACCTTCCGAAGGCCACGCCGACCAAGGTGCCTGCGCGAGCTTTTGGAGGGTGGCGCACGGGGTCTTAATTATCCCCCGGTTTTCCTCATTTGCTTTCAAAGGCTCCAAATGCTAAGTTGCTCAGCGACTGTTTCTTAAAAGCGTATTTTTAGTTCCCTGGGTGGTTTCAAATCCGCCCGGCGGGAACCGATGGATCCAGGTATAACACAAGTATATGATGCGAAAATGGATGTTTTTATGGATGGGGTGGATCGGTATGGCCGGCTTGATGAGGCCCCTCACCATTACCGCCGCGCTGCCGCCACTTACCTGGATTTGGGCCAACCCCGCGCCCCACGGCAACAACATCGTGGATATGCTATACACCAATGGCACGTATTTCCAAGTCGCCGAGCAGGGGCAGATCTACAGCAGCGTGGACCTCGCGTTCTGGCGGCGTCATGAGACCCAGGTCACCAACGCGCTGCGGTCCGCCTGCTACTTTGGGAACCGCTTTGTGGTGACCGGCGAGGAGGGCTTGATCCTGCAGGGCACCAACGATTTCACCCCGCTGCGCCTGGGAACCACGGACTGGTTGGAGGGCATCGCCGCCTCCACGAACCTGCTGGTGGCAGTGGGGGACAATGCCGCCATCTACACCAGCGCCAACGGAACCCAATGGCAAAGGCAGTCCGTCCCCTTCACGGATTGGCTGCGGAGTGTCTGCTATGGGAAGGTGAACCAAACCGGGATTTTTGTGGCGGTGGGGGAAAGCGGCCGCATCGCTTCCAGCCCCAACGGCACGACCTGGACCATCCGGGCGGGCAATACCACCCAAAACCTGAACAAGGTTGCCTACGTCGTGGACCGCTTCGTGGCCGTGGGGGACGCAGGCACTGTTTTGACCAGCAAGGACGCCGTCACCTGGTCGGCGATATCTTCGGGGGCCACCAATGATTTATATGCCGTGGCTGGCAACGGCGTTTATTATATGGTTGCCGGCAGTTCCGAACTGCGGATGGCCACGGCGGTGCTCACCACGCTCGTCTGGCGCGACCAGACCAGCACCTCGGCGGCTGCCCCCGCTCCCCAGTGGACTTACCTGTGCGCCGTGCATGATGGCACGGATTTTTGGGCTGGCGGGCGAACGGGCATGCTGGTGCAAGGGGCCAAAACCAATATTTTGTCCCTGGATCATGTCTGGACCCCCATCTCGAATTCCCCCCGCTATTGGCTGTGGGATGTGACCCGGGCCGGCAATTTATACGCGGCGGTGGGGGATCACGGCACCATTCTGACCAGCGGCGATGGCGCGACCTGGAATTGGGAATATGTGCCCAACACGGTTTCCAACACGGTTTTCCTCGGCCTCGGCGGCCATCGGGACGAATTGGTGGCCGTGGGCAACAACGGCGCCATCCTATACAGCACCAATTCCATCGTGGACGTGGTTTCAACCAACGTGGCCAGCGGGCAAACCACTCTGGCCACCAACCAGGTCAGCTCGCTGGGAATCACCTGGACCGCGATCACACCCCGCCCCACCACCAGCGACCTTCAAGGGGTGTGTTACAACCAAGGGCTTTGGCTGCTGGCCGGCGGCAGCGGCAGCATTTTGACCAGCACCAACGCCACCAATTGGACGGTGCGCACCACCTCCACCACGGAGATCCTCTCCAGCGTGGCCGCTTTCCCCGGCGGGTATGTGGCCGTGGGGGATATGGGAACCATCCTGACCAGCCCCAACGGGACGACCTGGACCCAGCGCGCCACCACCACCACCAACTGGCTGTATCGGGTGCGTTACCTCGCGAACCAATTATGGGTGGTGGGCCAGAATGGCGCCATTTTTTCCAGCCCGGATGGTGTGGCTTGGACCTCCCGCGTCAGCGGCACCACCAAGTGGCTGAACGACATTGCCCTGTTCAAAAACCACCTGGTGGCCATCGGCACCCAGGGCGCCGTGCTGGAAAGCGCGGACGGCTCCACTTGGTCACCGCTGGCGGGCATTTCCCTGAAATCCGTTTACGGGCTGGCCACCAGCCGCGACCAGATGGTGCTGGTGGGAGTCGAAGGCGTGATCTTGCGGGCGCAGGCGGCGCCCGTGCAGATCGTGGCCTACTCCCGGCAGGGCAGCACCAATCTGTTCCAGTTTTCCGGCTACCCCGGCAAAACCTTTTCGCTTCAGCAAACGGCCGATTTGAAGACCTGGAACACCGGCGCCGCCTTGGAAGTGCTCGACAACACGGGTTTGTTTTTACACCTGCAGGTTTCCACCAACGGATTGATCCACGAGTTCTACCGTCCCACTCCTTGAGCGCAAGGACGGGGTTGCGCCGAATCGGGGCACTGGTTAAGCTGCCCGGCATGCGTAAACTCAACATCACCGGTCTCTTAATCGTCCTCTGGCTGGCGGCGTGTGCAGCGCTCCATGCGGAGGTTCTCCTGGTGGCGGATGAATTCCCGGCCATGGAAGCCCTGGCCCGCAAGCTGAAGGCCGCCGCCCAAATCGACAGCCGCATCATCGCCCAGGACGCCCTGCCGGCCGATCTCCAGCCCTTCTCCGCCGTGGTGGTTTACCTCCATTTCAAGCTGACGGAGAAAGCGGAGCTGGCCTTCATCGACTACACCCGCCGGGGCGGGAAATTGGTGGTGCTGCACCACTCCATCAGCTCTTTGAAACGCGGCAACCGGGAATGGTTTTCCTTCCTGGGGGTGAGCCTTCCGGAAGGCGGCCTGGAGGCCAACGGGTATAAGTGGATTGAAAAAGTCGATCTGGAACTGGTGAACCTGGCTCCGGACCATTTCATCACCACCCACGCCGTTCAATACCCGGGCAAGATCCAATATACCCGGGAAAACTCCTCCAGCGCGGCGGCTTTGCCGGGCGTGGAGCTTAAAGACACGGAAGTTTACCTGAACCATGTGCTCACCCGTCCGAAGACCATCCTGCTGGGCGTCAAATACAGCCATGCCAAAAACGGCAAAACCTACCTGCAGGACCGGGCCGGCTGGCTCGAACCCGCCGGAAAGGGAATGCTGATCTACCTGCAATCCGGCCATAGCTCCCGGGATTTTGACAATCCGGTGTATGGCCAGATCGTGGCCAACGCCATCGCCTGGCAGCCGAAATAAAATTGCCGTCCCAGGCTTTTTTACACCCCCGGCCGGGCCGGGTGCCTGGCGCCACTCCTCTTAAATGCCTTCTCCAGCACTGGTTCGTTTTTCCGCCAGACAGCCTTGGTTGATGGCAGGTTAACGTCAAAGTGTGCCTATGGACGCACACTTGTCCGCTGGGCGGGATCGGTTAGGCTGACGCGATACATGGGTTATGAAAGCCAATTTGCAGGCCGGGAATGCCGGGCGTTTTCGAAAGGGTTTTACGCTGATCGAATTGCTCGTGGTGATTGCCATCATTGGTATTTTAGCGGCGTTGTTGCTGCCCGCCTTAAGTAAAGCCAAGGCCAAGGCCAGGCAGATCGCCTGCATCAGCAATTTACGGCAGCTGGGGATAGCCAACCGCCTGTATCTGAACGATTGGCAGCAATATCCCGGGGATTTATCCATTGTGGCCGGTTTCTATTACGTCTGGCCGGTGCGCCTCTTAAAGATGGCCGGATACAATCGCGGGATCTTTTCCTGCCCCTCGGCCATTCGCACCAGCGCTTGGGACACCAATCTCAACCTGACCTTGGGGGCCGTGGCGCCGGATGGCCGGTATGATCCGTATGGCATCGGGCGGCAAACCCGTTTTTCATATGGCTATAACGACTGGGGATTGGATTTGAAACACATCCCGCAGCTGGGTCTGGGCGGGGATGTCGATGGCAATGCCAGCAAGGGACCGGTGACCGAAAGCATGGTGGTCAGCCCCACCCGGATGATTTTGATTGGTGATGTGAAAGCGCCTAAAGACCCGGCGGCGATCAATTGCGATGCGGACCTGGACCCAACCGATAATTCTCCGGGACATAGCCAATGGCCCTCCAACCGCCACCGTTACCGCACCGATTTGGTGTTCGCCGATGGACATGTCGAAGCCGCCCTCCGAAAGGACGTAATCGATCCCAAAAACACGGCCTGGCGCGCCCGGTGGAATAACGATAACAAACCCCATCCGGAAATCACCTGGACGGTGGATTGGGTTGCGGAATCCAAGCTCGATTAACCATTCCCAGGCCGTGGATCCAGTCGTGCGGGCTGGACCTTTTTGGGGCCTGACCTTCATCCTTCGCCACTGGCCGATCGGTAAAGGGAAGTTCGGGGCTCACTTTTCAGGGGGAGGCGAGATAAACCTGCCGGGTCCGGGTGGTGGCATGGGGAAGCCCCCGGGAAAAATAATTGTAATAAATCACCGGGCTTTTGGCTTTATATTGATGGCAGGCAATGAAACAAAAAAATCCAGATACCCTGGCGGAACTGTTCCTGGAATGGCTGAGGCCCATCCGGAGGGATCTGGAGGTTTATTGCCGCCGGCTGATGTGGGATCCGCAGGAGGCGCCGGATGCCATCCACAACGCCATGCTGCGCGCGGTGGCCGCGTTTGACCGCTGCTGGGATGCCCAGCGCTTCCGCGCCTGGATGTTCAAGATCCTGACCCATGAGGCCCTGGCCTTGAACCGCAAACATGCGCGCATCGCCCGTTTTGAATTCCAGGTGGAGCCGGACGAAATGGAGGATCTCGCCGCGCCCGGCCCCGGTCTGCCCTGGGGATCGCCTCCCACCATGCGGGATTGGAGGGAAAACCTGGATGACGAATTGAATGCCGCTTTGAAGACGCTCACGGAATCCGAGCGGGCGGTCCTTTTGCTGCGGGCCATGGGGGGATTCCAATACCAGGAGATTGCGGAGGAGCTCAGCCTGCCGGTGGGCAGCGTGATGGGCTACCTGGCGCGGGCCCGGAAAAAGATGCAGGCCGCCCTGGGCCGAAAAAATTTGCAAACACCTGAACCATTATGAATTGCCAGGAAACGAAAAATTTATGGGGTCCCTGCCAGGATGGGGAGTTGGATCCCGCCTTCTGCGGGGAGATCCGCCGCCATTTGGAGGCCTGCCCGGATTGCCGCCAGTATTATCAGGCGCAACAGGAATTTGACCAGGGATTGGCCGCTGCCCTCCAGCAAGGCCGGGAGTCGGAAAACCTGTGGCGACGGGAAGAGGAAGCGGTCCGGCGCGCATTCCAGGAGCGTGCCCGGACGGGTGCTGAAAACCGCGGCCACGCCGGCGCTAATCATCCCGATGGCCGCCTCCGCCGGCCGGCCTGGTTTGAGGGGGTGGTTCAGCGCTGGTTTTTCTGGCTCTGGCCCAATCCCCGTTTTTACGCCGGGATGGCTGTGCTATGGCTGGCGCTGCTGGCTACCAACCGGTCCATCGATAATGCCACCCGGTCCACGGCGCAGGCGGTGGAAATATCGGCGGCCCAGAAAAGCATGCTGGCCGCCCAGAAACGGGAATTCAAGGAACTGCTGGCGTTGCTGGAGGTTCCCCCCGAGCCGCCCAAAACCAGCCTGCCGCCGCGCAGCCAGGGGCCGGCCGGGGGGAAGCGGCCATGCGCCGCCTAGCCTTCACCCGCGAGAATAACAACTTATTTTTAAATAAACCATCAACCTGCAAAGTGTCTTTATGAATAACCCTGATTCGCAATCCGGAAATCCTCCGCCCAAACCGCTGGCCGAGCGCAGCCCGATCCTCCGCTGCTGCCGGTGGCTGGCCAATCCCCGGCATTTGGGATTCCTCTTCGGGGTGGCGCTGATCCTGGCCACCTTGGTGATGTTGTTTTACGTCGAGGAAAAGCTGCGTGGCCGGTGGGCCTGGAGCCGGTATGCGAAAGCCCGCCAGGCCCAGGGCGTGTTGATGGACATCAGGGCGCTTCCGCAACCGCCGGTGCCACCCGCCAGGAATTTCGCCCGGGCGCCCGCCCTGAAGCCCTTGTTCGATTTTGTGCACGAGCAAAAAAATGTGGACACCAATGCGTTTCAAGCCTTCTCCGAACGCTTGAATGGGGCCTATGACCAGGCCAAGGCCATCGGCTTGCGGAGTTTCCCCGCCGAAGGGGTATCCTGGCGCAAAGCGGCGCTGCCGGATCCCCTGCTGATGCTGGGGGAGCGATCCACGCCCGACCTCCATGCCCTGGCCAGGATTGCCAAATCGCCCGGGGGCCAGGCGCTGTCCACGAACAACCTGCCCGCCACTTCCGGGCAGGCCGCCGCCTGGATCCTGGATCTCTACCAGCGGACTTCCGGCCCCCTGCTCGATGAGCTGCAAAAGGAAGCCCAGACCCGCACCCAAAGCAGCTTCGAGATCAACCTCGATGTTGATGAACCTTGGGGAATATTGCTTCCGCACCTGGCGCCTATCAAAAACCTCGCCACGCAATCGGCCACCCGGGCCGCGGTGCGGCTGTATGTCAAACAGGTGGACGCCGCGTTCCAGGACGCCCGGCTGGCTTTGCAACTGGCGGACATGCTCCAGGAAAACACTTTCCTGATCTCGTGGCTGGTCCGGGTCGCCATCCGGGAAATCGCCCTCAACCCGGTCTGGTATGGCCTGGCCACCCACCAGTGGAATCCGGCGCAGCTGGCGGAGCTCCAGGCCCGGTTGGAAACCGGGGATTTTTTCCAGGAGGCCTATGCGTCGCTCAACGCGGAACGGTTGCTCAACGATCGAGGCATCGAGGGATTTCTCCGGAGCAATAAAACCCGCAATTGCGATTTTTTCGGCCCCTTCGAAAACGAGCCGGCGGGGGATTGGATGGAATGCCTTATGGCCATTTATCCCAAGGGCTGGTTTTACCATGAGCGCATCAATTACGACCGCATTTACGCCCAATACATCCTCGATCCTTTTCCAACCAACACCACGCACGTGAACCTCAAGGCCATAGCGGCCAGGATGGACGGCTTGGATCAGGAGCTGCAGGGGTCCCGGTTCCGCAAGTTGTTTGTGGAGCATAAGTATTTCGCCTCCGCCTTCATTCCCGCCGTGGCCAGGCTGGTGGAAAAACCGGCCCGGGCCATGGCCGCCAGCACGATGGCCGCCGCCGCCTGCGCCTTGGAGCGCCACCGGATCGAGCAAGGGCGCTACCCGGCCAAATGGTCGGAGCTGACCCCCAAATACCTGAAGCAAATCCCCCTGGACATCATGTCCGGGGAGCCTCTGAAATACCGGCTGAACGAAGATGGCACCTTCCTGTTGTATAGTGTGGGCCAGGACGGGATCGATAACGGCGGCCAGGTGGTGGTGAGCAAATCCGGATTTGTGCAGCAGCAGCAGGGGGATTGGGTGTGGAAATATCCCGCTGGAAAATAAACTGGCGGCAAGGGCCTGCGCGGGTGAGCGACCGCCGCCGCCTCGCAGGTGATCGGAAATAGCGCCCCGGCTGGCCTGGCTGCCAGCCGGGCTTGGCGATGAATTTCCAGGCTTGCCCGAGGCGGCGAACGGATTAAGGTGAATTGAGACTAAATGAGTTGCATATGAACAATGCGCCGCTTTCAAACCGGTCCCGGAGCACGGCTTTTACGCTGATCGAACTGCTGGTGGTGATTGCCATCATCGCCATCCTGGCGAGCATGCTCCTGCCCGCCCTGGCCAAATCCAAAACCAAAGCCCAAGGCATCCTTTGTCTCGGCAACCAAAAACAGCTGACCCTGGCCTGGATCATGTATGCCGACGACCACAACGGCAACCTGGTGCGGAACGCGGACGGAGCCAACCGGGATAGCTGGGTGGGCGGCTGGCTGGATTTCTCCGGCACCGATTCCACGAACATCCTGCTCATCCAATCCCCCATCGGCAAGCTCTGGACCTACAACAAATCGCTGGCGATATACAAATGCCCGGCGGATAAGAGCAAGGCGCGCATTTCCGGCAAGGATTATCCGCGCACCCGGAGCATCTCGATGAACGGCAACATGAACGGCACGGATAATTGGTCCACCAATCCCAAGTTTATCTATTACCGGAAGATGACCGACATCAACCGGCCGCCGACCTCCAAAGCCTGGGTGCTGATCGACGAGCGCGAGGAAAGCATCGACGACGGTTTTTTCCTGGTCTTCCTGGACACCTCCTTCGGCGCCGCCGTCAACCAATGGGGCAACCTGCCGGCGATCTACCACAACGGGGCGGCGGGGCTCTCCTTCGCCGATGGCCATGCCGAAATCCGGAAGTGGCTGGATGGCAGCACCCTCCAGAAAGGTCTGGCGGGGACGCGCATCGCCCCGCGCGATGTCCCGTGGATCCAGCAGCGGACGAGCGCCTTGAAATGATCGGTCCGGGACTGGGTTTCGGGATCGGCCGGCGCGTTTTTTCCCGCTAACATCCGACCATCAGAGGTGGGCTGTCCGGGCGGCTCACGGCCGTAGAACACCATCCGGCCATGGGGCGCCATACCTTCCTGGGGTTTGGAAATCGCCCGGGGCAGATCTGGCTCGTTACCTCGGCGGTTGCCCGTGTGGGGCGGGCTGCGCCCCTGTTTACATGTCGTTCAGGTAGAGGCGCCGATTATACCAGAGGTAAAGCATGCCGGAGAGGAAGGTTAAAAACACGGCAACCCATTTGGACAATGGCTCCAACCACGGCACCCACCAATCCAGGATGGGAATGGCGAACGACCCCCACTGGGGGTAGCTGTGGAGGGTGAGGATGGCCAGGATGGCCACGATCTGTGAAATGGTCTTGTGTTTGCCATAACCCTCGGCGGCCAGGATGACCTGTTTGGAGGCAGCCAGCAAGCGCAGGCCGGTGATCGCCAGTTCGCGGGTTACAATCACCACCGCCATCCAGGCCGGCACCCAGGTGCGGCCCACAAAGGCGATGAAGGCCGAGCAAACCAGGATTTTGTCCGCCAGGGGATCCATCAGAATCCCAAAATCGGTGATGGATTTGTCCCGGCGGGCGATTTTGCCGTCGTAATAGTCGGTGATGCTGGCGGCGCCGAATAAAACCAGGGCGATGGTCTCATTGAACGGCATGCCGGAAAATATCACGGCTAAGAATGCCAGGGTAAGGCCAAAGCGGGACACGGTTAAGCGGTTCGGCAAATTCATGAATCGCGACTGGTTTGCAATCTGGCGAGTGATATAACGGAATCAGGCCGGTTTGGCAATCAGATCGTAATCGGTATGCCCCACGATCTGTGCGGCGGCGAACTGGCCCAGGGGTGGATCCCCCTGGAGGTAGACGCGGCCGTCGATGTCCGGGGCGTCCGCCTCCGCCCGGGCCACGAAGAAATTCCCCTGGAGCCCCTGGCGGTGGCGATCCGGGCCGCGCAACAGGCCGTGTTCCCAGGAGTCGATCCGCGCTCCCTGCAGCTCCGCGGGTGAGGCGGGGTGCTCCACCAGCACTTTGAGCGTTTTGCCCAACTGCGCTCCGGCCAGCTGCCGGGAAATCTTTAACTGCGCCGCCATCAGGGCGTCGCGCCGTTTTTTCCGGACGGCCTCCGGGACTTGTTGGGCCATGGCGGCCGCGCGGGTGCCTTGCTCCGGCGAAAAAGTGAAGACGCCCAGCCGCTCAAACCGGGTTTGCTCCACGAATTGCTTCAACGACTCAAAGGCGGCTTCCGTCTCCCCGGGGAAGCCGACGATGAAGGTGGTCCGCAGGGCGATCCCGGGAATGCCGCGGCGGATTTTCCCGATCAGATCCTCGATGTATTGGCGGCTGGTTTCCCGCCGCATGCGCTCCAGCATCACCGGGTGGATGTGCTGCAGAGGCATATCGACATAGCGCGCCACCTTGGGGCACTCCGCGATGGTGCTGATCAGCTCCTCGGTCCAATGGGCGGGGTGGGTGTAAAGCAGGCGGATCCAAAAATCTCCCGGCAGGGCGTTCAGTTCGCGCACGAGGGAGGCGAGGGTGGCGCTGGTTTTGGGCAGCGCCCGGGTGGCGGCGGTGAATTTTTCCGGGGAGGCCACGCTGCCCTGGCGGTCCGGGCGCAAGTCCAGGCCATAAAAAGTGGTATCCTGGGAGATCAGGTTCAGCTCCTTGACGCCCATCTCGAGCCAATGCCGGGCTTCCTGGACCACGTCGCCCGGGGGGCGGCTCCGGTGCGAGCCCCGGATCTGGGGGATGATGCAAAAACTGCAGGGATGGTTGCAGCCCTCGGCGATTTTTACGTAGGTCAAATGCCTGGGGGTCAGCTTGAAGCGGGGGGTGGTATAATCCGGGATGTAGGCGGATCGCTCGCTGATCTGCACGACCGGTGGGGCGGCTCCGGGCGGGGTTGAGCGGGCCGCGCTGGCTTTGCCCGGGCGGCTGGCGCCGGTGGCTTTTTTGGCCCGGCCGGGCGGGGGGGCGGCCAGCCTTTGCTGGCGATGCTCCAGGGCCTGCCGCACCACCTGGGTGACCTCCGCCACCTGGTCCAGGCCCATGAACGCGTCGATTTCCGGCATCAGTTTGGGCAGTTCGCTCCGGAAGCGCTGCGGCAGGCAGCCTGCCACCACCACGGCCTGGCCGCGGTGCTGCGCTTCGCGCACCTCGGCGCTCTCGAGGATGGTATCGACACTCTCCTCCTGGGCCGAGTCGATGAAGGAGCAGGTGTTCACGATCACCACATCCGCCAGGGCGGTGTCGTTCGTGATTTCCACCCGGTCCCGGGCCAGGGTTCCCAGCATGATCTCCGAGTCCACCAGGTTTTTGGCGCACCCCAGGGAGATCAGGCCCACCCGGATTGGCATGGATGCATGTTCTTTCACAGGCGCTTGAAGTTACCTGGCCGCCGCGCTTCCGCAATCTTAGTTTGGCGGGCTGGCCTGGCACCGCATCTGCCTCCCGGTGGGAGCCGATCCATCGGCGCGCCACCCAGTGTGTGAAAACCCTGCCACCTCGCCAATATTCTTAAACCAATCCTCACCCCAATCCGTTCAAACCAGGGCCACGGTCCGGATTTGGCCGGAGGTTAGCCAGTTGTTCCATCTGGCGCGCCCCGGAGAAGCGCAAGGCTCCCATACTGGTTTGGCTGCCAATGGGTAGTGAAAACCGGTTCCCACAGGATGTTCATTGTCAAACGGCAGTGTAGGACTAAGGTCCTATTGCAGGGAGGGTGTGGTTTACCTAACCTGCGCCCCCCAATTAACGGTAACAATTGGAACAAGTTGGAAGGCGGGTGGAGGATATATGAGCAATAAGTGGCGGTTGGTTCTGGCGGTTTTCGGATGGGTGATGGGGTTTGACCTGCAAGCGGCGGTCGTCTGGTATTACGATCAGCAGGGTGGCACCGCGCCGGTGGCGGCTGATTGGTCAACTCCCATGACCATACAGGATACGACCATCATGCCCACTGCACCAGACTCGGTTTGGTCCAACTCCGGTCAAAACGCGGTGCAACAATACAGGGAGGGTTCGCCAAAGCCGGTCCAGGCTGACTTATTGATGTCCTTCTTAGGCCTTTTCGGAGGGGCTGGGATTCCCAATGATGCCACTATTAACCACGCCTACCTTTATTTGAATATAGATACCCGTTCCGGCGTTCCCGTCATCAACCTCAAGGGGTTGAATGCCTCCGCAGCCGGTTGGAGCGAGTCCCAGGCGACCTTCAACCAAATGAGTTCAGGCGTGCCTTGGAACTTGGGCAGCGGTTCCGGCAATTTTGGCAACGCCCTGAGTGTGAGCTATGGCACGGTTACCGCCCCTTCGGCCACGGGGTGGTATGCGGTGGACGTCACGGCGGCCTTGCTGGATTATCGCCAGGGGACCATCGGCGGTTTGGTGTTGGAGGGCAGTTCGACACCGGTCGTTGGCGTCGCCAATTTTTATGCGTTTGACGATTCCGCCGGCAATTTCGCCACGGCTCCCGGTTTGTTAGTGGATTTCACCCCCGTGCCCGAGCCTTCCAGCATCGCTTGGGTGGCAGGCCTGGGCCTGCTGGGATGGAGTATGGTGAGGCGAAGAAATGGCCGGCAGCTGGCGGCTTCCATAGGCTTGCTGGCCGGGCTGTCGGGAGCCCGGGCTGAACAAACCTGGGTGGTGGGCAAGGCAGATCCGGTGCTCTTGGGAACCGTGGCGGGCCAGGCGGGCCAGGTTTTGCGTGCCCAGTGGAAGGATCTGCAGGTTTGTGAGCTGCAGCCTGGCCTAAACTTGTCCGGCCGGGAGGAGATTGGCATCCAACAGCCCCGCAGCTTTCCCGCCGCCAGCGGGATGGCGTTGATTGGGTTGGAGGGAGTTTTTGGCCTCGGCTCGGGTCAGATCCCCAACCAGGCTGTGATCGACGAAGCCTGGCTTTGGCTTCATGTGTCCAGTGGGGGCGGGACCATTACCGTGGATGTGCGCGCCCTGCCCGCCACCGATGCGGATTGGCGGCTGAACGAGGCCGCTTTTGCGGGGAAGGCCGCGGGCGCCACCTGGTCCAATGGAACCTTGGCTGGGAGCTTCACCGAATACTACGGCCAGGTCCAATTAGCCGGGCGGGAGGGCTGGCTCCGTCTGCCGGTGGATTTGGCGGATTGGCTCGCCGGTCTCCAGCAGGGCCGGGTCAGCGCCCTGGCCCTCGATCCTGGCTCCACCGTCACGCATGAGTTGCGCAACCTCTATTTCGACGCCGACCCTAGTGCCCAATGCCAGCCGGGGCTCCTGGCCAAGTGGCATCTGCCAGCGGGCGCTCCCCAACTGGCGCGTTGCCCGGCCAAAGTGTCCGGCCATGGTCCGCTGGTGACACTGGCGGTGGCGGCGGTGGATGCCGCCGAGGTAACCGTGGATGGCCAGCGGGCGGTGCGCACCGGACCGGGGGATTGGAAAATCCGGCTGGCCCCTGGGCAGCACCAGGTCCGGGTGGCCAATGCTTTGGGCCAGGCCGAGCAACTCGTTCAGATCGAGCAGAGCGACCTGCGGGTAATGGCCGTGGCCGGCCCCGATGGCGGACGGCAGCTCACTTGGACCGCTTTGCCCGGCTACCGTTACCAGGTGGAGGGGGGTGATTTGGCCCGTTGGCAAGCCATTCCTGGCGAGGTGGTGGCCAGTGCGGATGGCGATCGGCAATCATTTTCCATTTCGAGTGCCGCCCAGTTCCCGTTTTTTCGGGTGGCCGCCCAACCGCAGTAATAAACGCCCCCAAGTCACCTCCCAATCATTAGTGAATGAAATCAATAGCCTGCCTTTTGAGTTAATATGACGAAAAATATTTCCCCGGCGCTGTGCGCCCTGCTCCTTTCCGGCGTTTTGGCCCAGGCCCAAAAAACTTTCGATCAAGGCATATCGTTGAGTGGGTATTACATCGAAAAAATGGGCTCCATTTCCTATCAAGTGTATAAAGATGCCGCCACCCCCGCAAAATATTACCAAACCAATAACCTGACCCTGGCGGTGCCGCTCGGCCAGTTGATTGGCAAAAAAGACGTGGGCGGAACGGATATCACGGATACGGACTTTCTGTTGCGGATGGTGGCCATGACGCTGGCCACCGATACCATTCTGGCGCGCAGTGCCAACACCGGCCTCGCCTTCAAGAAAAGCGACGGAACCACATTGATGACCCTTGATGCCGACGGTTTGCTTACCGCCTCGGGATTCATCGGCGATGGTTCCGGCTTGGTGGCGGTTCCGGCGGGCAGCCTGGTCGGCTACCTGCCCGATTCTGCGATCCCGGTATTGGGAGGGGATGTTTCCAGCGACGGCGCTTCGGCTTGGATCACCGTGAATCAGGTGGCTGGAAAATCTGCCGCGTCCATAGCCGCCAGTGTGGAGGCCACGCAAGGGGCGACGGATGAAAACACTGTGAGCACCCTGGTCCAGCGCGATGCTGCAGGCGATTTTAGCGCCCGGATTGTCACCGCCGACTTGGTTGGCGATGTGGTTGGCAATGCCGACACCGCGACCGTGGCTGGCAATGTCACAGGCATCGTTGAGGTTGCCAATGGCGGCACGGGCGCCGCCGCCCTGGGGACCAGCCGGCAGCCCGTGCTGGGAAATGGAGTTGATCCCTTGACCACCGCTCCTGCACCCCATGAAGATGATGAAAATGCGGAGGTTATTTTCAGCTCCTCGGCTGCCGCCAAAAAACCGCTGGTCATTCAAGGTGGAGAAAGCCAGACGGCAAATCTCCAGGAATGGCAGGATTCAACGGCGGCGGTAAAAGCCAGCGTGAGCAAAGCGGGCGATCTGACCGCCGTGAATATAACCGCCACCACGGGTGGCAAGTTCACCGGCGACGGCTCAGGTTTGACGCTGGTGGCGGCGGCCACGGCCGCCAATGTGGGTGGGCAAACCGCCGCCAATATAGCGGCTGGCGCCGTGCTGGCTAATAGCGCCGCCACGGCCAGCACCCCGGCAACCCTGGTCAAGCGCGATGCCAGCGGCAATTTTGCCGCGGGGATCATCACGGCAACTCTGAACGGGAACGCAGCCACCGCCACTATAGCAGATGATTTTACCGGTGCGCTGGTGGGGGATGTTTCGGGCACGCAAACGAATACCGTGGTTGATTATGTGGGGGGAGCCACCGCCGGAGTGACCGCCAGCGAAATTATTGCCAGCGTGGCAGCCACCGGGGACGCCACGAGCCTGGCTGAACCTGGCACGCTGGTCCAACGAGATAATTTGGTGGGATTTGAAGCCGGTTATATAACGGTGACGAACCTCACCGTGATCGAAGACATAATGGTGCAAGGTGATTTGATGGTTTACGGCTGGATTTACGGCGATGGTTCAGGATTGGCCAACTTGGATGCGGGAACCATTGCCTCAGGGAAATTGCCTTTGGAGCGGGGTGGGACCGATGCGGATAATGCCACAGACGCATTGAATAACTTGCTGCCTTCGCAAGCTGGCAAAACGGGCCTGGTGTTAAAGTCCGATGGGCATGCTACTTCGCCAACTGTCTCCTGGGGCGCCGCCAATCTGCCGTGGACGGTTAAAACCGATGCCACCACCGCCCTCCAAGCCGTTGCTAACAATGGGTACGTTGCCGCCGGGTCGGCCAAATTGACCATCACGCTGCCGGTTTCACCCGCGGTGGGCGATGTCCTGCGGGTGGTGGGCAAGAATGGGGGCAGCGGCTGGCGGATTGCGCAAGCTGCGGACCAGAAGATTCTCGGCGTGAATGGCAGCACCGATACGACGGCCGGCACCAGCGGGTATGTCGAAGGCGGAACCACCGGATCATCCATCGAATTGGTTTATATTGACGCTGATCAATTTGTGGTGGTGAACCAGGCTGGAACCATCACGGCGAATTAAATCTTGGAGCCTGATCCAGGTGGCTGTGGGCCGGGAAATTCCTGGATGGAAGGGCAAGAAACAGGCTCAGGACGGTTATTAAACGGGATGCGGTTGCAGAAATCACCCGTGCGCAGCGCGTTGCAGCCGGTCCCGGATACCATCCCAGGCGGAGCCAGAGGGGATTTCCTCCACCAGAATGATCCCGATATTATCGGTGTCGCAATCATGAAGCTCGGCAAAAATTCGCTGGGCAAACTGGTGCGGATCCAAGGATAAAAGGCGGGTTAGGCTGGCCAATTCACCGGAGGGGATGGCGGTGTGGGCCAGGATGCGGCAGCGGACTCCGGCGGGAACCAGCTCCTTAACCAGGCGGTCCAAATCGCCTTCGTCCCGCCAGCCGCAAAGAATCAACCGGGCCTTGGGGGCGTAATGTTTGGACAGCAAACCCGGGCTGCGCAAGGTTCCCTCGGTGGCGGCGGTTGCCAGGCGCTTTATGGGCATGCCGAGCGACGCTTCCAATTCGGCAGAGTGGATCATCCCGGGCCGGAGGAGGATGGGGGTAACTCCAGAAAGATCTACCACCGTGGATTCAATGCCCACCGGGGTGGGGCCGCCATCGATCACCAGTGGGATGCGCTGTCCCAGGCCTTGCAGCACATGGCGGGCGGTGGTGGGTGAGGTGCGACCGGACGGATTGGCGCTGGGGGCGGCCAACGGAAAACCGCATTTTCTAATGACCGCTTCCATCAGGGGGTGCCGGGGCCACCGAACCGCCACCGTAGGGCCGCCCGCAGCCACGATATCCGGGATGGCTGGTGACCGGGGCAGAACCAGGGTCAAAGGCCCCGGCCAGAGAGCTTGTGCCAGGCGGGCGGCAGCGGGAGGCCAGGCGGCGACGCAGCTTTGAGCCATGGCAAGGTCTGCCACATGGACAATGATGGGATTATTCGCGGGACGGCCTTTGGCCTCATAAATCCGGCTTACCGCCAGGGCATCCAAGGCATTGGCGGCCAGGCCATAGACGGTTTCAGTAGGCAAAGCCACCACTTCCCCGGCGCGCAAGAGGTCGGCGGCGCGGGTCACTGCAGAGGCAAATTGCTCCGGTGTAACAGCAGCCAGGATTTCCGCCAAGGCATTGGATCCCATAGGGATTCATTCTTACGCGGACTCAACCCCCGAGGCAAGGAGCCCGTTCGGAGCGGAGGCAGCCAGGAGAATTTGTTCCCTCAGCCCGGTGGATCCGACGGCCAGGGTTTCCCGGGTGGCGATTATTGCCAGACGTTGGTGCGGGCCAGGCACGGTTTAGCCTTTCCCAAGCGGAAATCGGTCTGGTAGAGTGATTTCAGTGAAGACGATGCACTGGTATTTAACGCGTGAAGTCCTGGCCACGCTGGCCATGACGGTGGCGGTTTTTACCTTTATCTTGTTGCTGGGTAATGTGTTAAAGGAAATTCTCCTCCTCCTGGTCAACCGCCAGGCCTCGCTGGGTCTGGTTTTGCAGGGGATCGGTTTGCTCATTCCCTATGTGCTGATTTTCGCCCTGCCCATGGGCCTGCTCACCTCCACCTTGCTGGTTTTCGGCCGGTTCAGTGCGGACCAGGAATTGACGGCTTTGCGCGCCAACGGCATCAGCTTGATGGCGGTGGTGACGCCGATCCTGGGATTGAGTGTTCTGCTGAGCGCGTTTTGCGCCTTTTTGAACATGGATGCGGCTCAGAAATGCCGGCTTGCCTACAAGCAGTTGATCCGTGATGCCGGCCGGGAGCAGCCGTCCTCCTTGCTTACGGAAGGCCGGTTTGTGGACGAATTTCCCGGCTTCCTGATTTATGTGGGCAAAATGCGGGGCAACCAATTGGAGGATGTCATGCTTTCCCAGTTGGAAAACTACCAGGTCATCACGCGCCTGCGGGCCCGCCGGGCCGTGCTTAACCAGAATCCGGAAAAGAATCAAATGGTCCTGCATTTATTTGATGTGTGGGGTCTTAACCGGGAACTGGGTTCCTCGCAGTTTTCGGCCGCAGAGGTATCCAATGCCACCTCCCTGGCGCAAAAATTGACGCAGCACTCCGAGCCTTTGGATGAATTCCTTTGGAATCTGCTGTCCAACTCTGGAAAAGAAATGCTCCTGAGCACCAATCCGGCGCCGCAACAATTGCAGGCCACCCTGGCCCGGGAGTTGAGCCAACTGGTGCGCGCCACTAATTTCTATTCCCGGGCGCGTTTCCTCAATTTCAAGCTCGATCCTGATGTCGAGCGCCAGGCCCAGCAGAATCCAACCGGAGAAGAAATGGCCCGCTTGAACCGGCAGTTGCTGGAAGCGGCCTATATCGGTGAGATCACCCCCGCGCGCCGCGAGTGGCAACCCTTCACGACCACCGAGTTCCCGCTGATCATCGATACCAAGGCGGCGCCCGCCAATAAGAATCCGCCAAGGGTGAGCGAAATGACGTTCCGCAAATTGTGGGATGAAAAGAAATCTTTCATGGCCCGGTTGAAAACCGGGGCTGACGCGGCAGGCTCAGGTAATGATAATCCCAAGCACTTCCTGATGCCCATCACCATGCAGATGCACCGGCAGGTGGCCTTTTCCTTTGCCTGCATCGGATTTACCTTGGTGGGGATTCCGTTGGGTATCCGGGCGCACCGCCGGGAGACCACGGTTGGCATCTTTATGGCGATTGTGCTGGTCCTGGTCTATTATGCATTCATCATTCTGGGTGAATCTTTTCAAAACCGTCCGGAACTGATGCCCCACCTGTTCCTTTGGATCCCCAATTTTCTTTTTCAAATTGTGGGCGGGATTCTCCTTTGGCAGACCAACCGGGGGAAGTATTGACCGGCGATTGGATCAGGCCGCCGAAGGACCGGCCTGAAGATTGAGTTTCTCGCGCCAGCCCCGCGACTCCACCCACCATGAACCGCTGCCCGGATCCTGCCCCAGGAGCAGGGTGCGCATGGCGGGCCGTAATTGCGAGATCGCATCGAGGCCATCCCGGCCCAGGACCAGGAGAGCGGTGGTCCAGGCGTCAGTTTCCGTGGCCGAGGGCAGGATGGCGGCGGCCAGGCGGGCGGCAGCGACGGGCTCGCCCAGCCGGGGATCCAGCACATGGCCATAAAGGCGGCCGTTTTTGGCGAAAGATTTTCCCCACACCGCGGAAACGGAAAGGGACTCCTCTTTGAGCGGTATTACGGCCAGGAAATCAGAGCCAGAGGGCTGCCTTCCGTGGGGGACCAACCCGCCGGATGGTTTTTCACCCGGGAGTGTTCCCGGCTGGTCCAGGGCCACTTTCCAGGCGTCGGCATCGGGCGGATTGCCAATGGCATAAACCGAGCTGGTGCCGCCGTGGATAAAGCCGCTGGTTACGCCCGCCTCCAGGAGCAGTTCCGCGGCTTTTTCGATGGCGTAACCCTTGCCGATGGAGCCAAGGTCCAGCATCATTCCCGGGCGGTGGAACTGGATGGTGAACTCCGCCTCGTTCAACTCCACCCATTGCATGCCCACCTGGGCGCGGGCGGTGGCCAGGGCCTGGGGATCGGGCATTGAACCGCTGCCGCCCATAAATCCCCAGCAGCGCAGCAGCGGCGCGATCGTGATGTCGAAGGCGCCCTGGGTTTCCCGGTGCAGTAATTGCGCGTGTTTGAGCAACTGGAACAGTCCTGGTTCCACCCGTACGGATTGCCGGGCGGCGCGGGCGTTGATCCGGCTGAGCTCGCTGCCGGGCCGGTACAAGGTCAATTGCGCATCGAGGCGCTCAATCTCCGCCAAGGCTTCTTCACCTGCCGCCCGCAGGTGGGTGGCATTTTCGCCATACAGTACCACCTCGAAACGGGTCGCCATGGCATGGCGGGCGACAGTGACGGGATTCATGTTTTACCGCAGGGCCTGGGCAAGGTCGGCCACCAGGTCGTCCACGTGTTCGATGCCCACGGAAAGTCGCAGCAGGCGGTCGGTAATGCCCACCCGCGCCCGGGCTTCGGGCGTCATTTTGGAATGGGACGTGGCCACGGGAGAGCAAATGGTGGTTTCCACGTGACCCAGGCTTAAGGCGGGCTTGATCAGTTTAAGCTGGCGCATGAATTGCTTCGGATCGCCCGCTTCAGAAGACAACTCGAAGGAGAGCATCGCGCCAAACCCGGTCATCTGGGATTTGGCGATGCCGTGGCCCGGATGGCTCGGCAGCCCCGGGTAATTGACTTTGGCCACCCGCGGTTGGGTCTGGAGGAAAGCGGCCACCTGTCCCGCGTTGCGGGTTTGCTGGTCCACGCGGAGCTTCAAGGTTTTGAGGCTGCGCTCCAGGAGGTAGCAGGTCTGGGCGTTCAAGCTGCCGCCTAAAAACCGCGCCATGTGGCGCACCTGGCGGATCAGCGGTTGGGCGCCCAAAACCGCTCCGCAGCACAGGTCGCTATGGCCGCCCAGGTATTTCGTTCCGCTGTGCACCACCAGGTCGATGCCCAACCGGATGGGCTGTTGGTAGATGGGGGTGGCGAAGGTGTTGTCGATCACGGTCAGGATTCCCCGGGCTTTGGCGAAATCCGCCACCTGTTTGAGGTCCAGCACGCTGAGCAGGGGATTGGTCGGGGATTCCAGAAGAATGAGTTTGGTCCGGGGGGTGGCCGCGGCACAGATCGCCGCGGCGCTGGTGGCGGTGAAGTGGCAGCCGATATTGAGTTTACGGAACTGCTCCGTGGCGAAGGCATGGGTGCCCCCGTAAAGCTCATCCTGCATCACGACTTCATCCCCAGGCCCCAGGCAGGCCATCAGCGCGGTGCTCATGGCCGCCATTCCGGATCCGAATACCAAGCCGTCCTCGGCGTGCTCCAGGGCGCACAATTTGGCCACGACGGTCTCCTGGTTGGCGGTGTTGAAATAGCGGGGGTAGGGGACTTCGGCGCGGTCCAGGTATTCAAAGGAGGAAGAGGTGAAGATGGGGGTGTTCAAGCCCCGGGTTGCCTCATCCCGGAAGGTGCCGCTGTGGACACATTGGGTTTCCTGGCGCAATTGGTTCGTGCTTTGCATCTATGTTCCCAACATAAGAGGTTCAGGGCGGGAGGCAAGCCCCAACCGGGCCGTGCGCCCCCCCCCGGCGGCGGGCGAGGTGCTGGCGGCTTTTGAAAAGTCCGGCCGGCACCCGGCCGGGTTATTCCTTCAGGATTTCCTCGCCGGGCATGAACCCCGCGGTGCTCAGGGTGATGGGGCGCGTGATGCCCCCCGCAGCCGCCCAATTGCAGACGCGGATGGCGATCACGCACTCGCGCTGGTTTTGCAGCCAGGGGTTGATCCGGTAGCTTTTGCGTTCCTCAGCGGCCGTTTTACGGGTGGCCAGGTTGCCACCCTGGCCGGCGAAGTGCCCATTGACATATAGTTCGTAAGTGTCCAGCACGCCTTCAAAGCCAAGGTAGATGTTCAGGCGATCCCAATTATCGGGCAGCTTGATCCGGAGACGATACCAGGCCCGGCCGCGCACGCCGGCCTGGCCTTGCGACTGCCAGGTGCCGCCAATCCGTATCGGTTTCCAACCGGTATTCTCCGGCAGCCCGGGAGCGAACCAGCTTTGGGCCAAGCCTTCGTCCTGGGAGTCGGGCTTGAAGAGCCAGGTCTGCTGGCTCAGATCGATTTTTTCCTCGTGCAGTTTCTCTTTCAAATGCTGCCAGGCGGTCTCCGATAAGACATTGGTGCCGGCGGGTTGGGCGGCCAGGTAATCCTCGAAAACCTGGGCCAGCCATTTGCCCGCGGCATTCTTGTCCCCGGCATGCCTTAAGGCGCTGACCAGAATATGGCCTTTACCAGCCTTCAGCTCATAAACCAAACCATGGGTCTTGACCGTTTTTTGATCATGGGTGTCCCAAAGTGTCAGCAGGGGATTCGTTTGCTCCAGGTATTCCAGGTTGGGCACCACGTCTCCCGCGAGGTCGAAATGTTGCAGGTCCACCCATAAACTGCGCGGAACCTTGGCGGCCAGGGGATGGATGGTGGAAAGGCAGGGGGCGCCTCTCAAAAACCAATGCGCATTCAGCGGGAGACTGTTCGGCTGGCCATCCGGCAGCCAGAGCAAATTGCCGCCTTGTTCGACGAAGGAAACCAGCTGTTCATCCATCCGGGTGGCGATCGCCACTTGCCCGGTGGTGGGGTTTTCGTTGCGCACCCCGTGCGGAAAAACTTCCCGTCCCAAAGGCTCGGGCAGCGAATGGTGCAACCAGGGGACGGCGTGCGGTTGCGGTTGGGGAAACACCCAGACCGGCCATTGGTTGGAAGTGCTGAACGAGCCGGATTTCACCAATGCCTGGATCCAGAATTTCCGCGGCTGGGTTACCTCCGGCAGCGCAAAACTTAAACTGGCCAGCCTGGCCAGCGTGCCAGGATTTTGTTCGATATCGCCCCGGACCATGTTTTGGATGGGCGTCAGCAAGGGGTCCGAGTTCAGCACCAATAACGATAAATCGGCGCCGGATAATTTGGCGGAGCCAAAGTGGCTGAGCCATACATCCGCGGCCAGCGTTTCCTGGGAAAAGTAGCTCCGGCGGTCCGTCTCGGTCTCCAGCAGGCACATGGTTTCCTTGTGCCAGCCCCAATCCAAGGCCGGCCATTTGGGTTGGTCCTGGTAATCCAGCAAACCCATGGAGGCCAGGGGGAAATCCCGCAAAACGCTGACGACGTATCCGCCGTAAGGCAATTCCCGCCGGAAGACTTCAATTTGGAATTTGCGCATGGCCAGCGCGTATTCCAGCGAGTCATCCTCCAGGTGGGCAAGGGCTTCAGCGCCATTCAGCCGGGCGATTTTTTTTTGCCAGGTGGGGATTTCGTCCAAAACGGCAGGAACCCAATAAGGCCGGTTTTCGCCGACCTGTTTCAGCAGGCTCTCCCGGTTCACCCAGGTGTCCGCCGCGATGGCCTCCCCGAGGATGATGGGCTTCGGGCCGTGGCTGAGAATATAATCCCCGAATTCGTAAAGGTTCTTTTTCCAGGTGTGATTGTTGCCGTAGGGATGGTCGTCGTAAAAATCATGCACCCGGTTCCATCCGATCCAACTGGAGTCGTCCTCGACCAGGGCATTGGGAATCAGTTGGTGGGCCAGGTCGTAAAGCTCCTGGATGATCGGCAGTTGGGCGCTGGATCCGGCTTCGCACGTCAGGCTGCGCAGAATCACCGAGGGGTGGTTGCGGTCATGCTGGAAAAACTCCGTGAACTCCTGGCGCAGCGCATCCCGGAAATCGCGCGTTAAACGCGCGTGCCACGTGGGATATTCCACCCAGGTGAACAAGCCCATTTCATCCGCCATTTCGAGGAAGCGCTTGGGGGGGACCCACAGGCAAAACTTCATCAGGTTAAAGCCGCAGGACTTGGCGAAATCCAAATCCCGCTGGAATCTTTTTTCGTCCAGGAAGGGCGCCAGCCGGGGGGGGTAATACCCCCAATTCAACACCCCGCGCAGCGAGGCCGGCCGGCCGTTGATATTGAAATGGTTGCCCATGGCTTTAATGGTGCGGAAGGCGGCCCGGGTGGAAATGCAATCCGCACCCGCATCATTCGTGCTGTTGGGTAGCAGCCGCCACTCGACTTCATAAAGCCGTGGCGATTCCGGAGACCACGGCAGGATGCCGGCCAGGGGGATCTCCACGCGCACGAGGTTGTTGGTGTCAGGCAGCAGGCGGGCCAGGTGATTGGTCCAGACGGGTTCCCCCTGCAACCGGTAGCGCAAGACTGCCTGGCCGCCCCGATTGCTGTCCAGGCCTTGCACGGGGCACTGCAGCTTGATTTTGGCATCCTCCATATCGCCCCAGGCTTCCAACCGCAGATCGTCCAGGTAGGTTTCCGGCACGACGATCAGTTTCACCTCCTGCCATAGGCCGCCAAAATGAGGGGCGATCACGGGCAAAAAGCCCTGGGTGTTATGCCCCACCGCTTCGTCCAGACGCACCAGCAGTTCATGGGGGCTCTCGGCCGGGGATTTCCGGATCTGGTCGGTCACATCCATCCGGAACGGCGTCCAGCCTCCAAGATGGCGGCCCAAACGCTGGCCGTTCCACCAGACCTCCAAATCCGTGGCTGCCGCCTGGAAATGCAAGAGGATACGGGCGCCCGCGGGGATGGCTAGATCCGGAATCTTCCGGCGGTACCAGCCCACGCCGTGGAAATCGTTGCCTTCATGGTCCTGGAAAACGGAAGGAACTTGGACGGTTTTCCAATCGTTGGTTTTGGCGCTGTCCTGGCGGAATTGCCATTCCCCATTCAGCGAAAGGGCGGACCGGTATTCGGAAAGGACGGCACCGTGGGCAATTTGCAGGGAGAGCAGCAGCCCCATGATCCGGGCGAGGGAACGCAGGCATGAGGGGCGATAGTGCATAGGCGGAGGATCAAATGGGATTGGACCGGGCCGGCTGGATTTGCGACAGGGATTTGCGGGCCAGCCAGGCGGCCGCCAGGGCAATGCCGCCACAGACGAAGTAAGGCAGGGCGGGTTTGAATTGGAACAGCAGCCCGGCCAGGATCGGGCCGGCGATGCGGGCCAGACTGCCCACACTTTGAGCCACGCCGAGGGTTGCCCCTTGTTCGTTGGTGGGCGTCAGGATGGAGATGAGGCCAAAGGTGGGTGGGCGATTCAAACTGGTACCGAAGGAGAGGATGGCCAGGGCGATCAGCAGCTCCGGCAGGTTGCGGGCTTCCGGCAGGATGAAGAAGCTGGCGCCGGTGAGCGCAAAGCTGATCAGGATCAGCTTCGCCTCGCCCATCCGCTTTACCAGCCGCTTGATCATTCCGCCCTGGACCAGGGCGGAGATCACACCGCTGTAGGCGAACAGGAACCCCACATCGTCCTTGTCGTAGCCGAAGGATTCTTTGACCAGCAAGGCCAGGGTTGTCTCGTAACAGGCGAAGCAGAAAGTGGCGATGAAAAACAGGCCGATCAGCAGGCCCACCTGCGGTTGTTTCAAGGTGTGTATCCACTGGCTCAAATGGGGCCGGGGCTCGGCGCAGGTTGAATCCGGCCGCCAGCTTTCAGGAAGTATGATACTGGCGAGGAGGAAATTCGCGAAGCATAGAGCCGCGGCAACCAACCCGGGGACGGCAGGCCCTAGCCGCGCGCTAAAGGCTCCGATGGGGGGACCAAATATGAAGCCCAGGCCGAAGGCCATGCCGATGAGGCCCATGCGCGCGGAGCGCTGGTCCGGGGGGGAAATGTCCGCAATGTAAGCCTGGGCCACATTGATGTTGCCCCCGAAAATGCCCGCGAAGGTGCGGGACGCCAGCAGCAGCCACAGACCCGTGGCCCCGTGCAGGGTGGAGGCATAGGCGAAGATCCCGTAGGATATTGCCCCGCCCGCCAGGCTGATCAGTATGACCGGCCGGCGGCCGATGCGATCCGACCACCGCCCCCAAATGGGGGAAAATACGAACTGCATGATCGAAAACGAGGCGATGATGAAGCCGATGGCGGAGCCGGAGGCGCCAAAATCCTTGCCGTACAGCGGCACCATCGGCAGCACGATGCCGAATCCGATCAAATCAATGAATACGGTCAGGAATATTACCAATAACGAGGGCTTGCGCATGCGGTCAGTGGGATGAAAGGCTGGGTGCCTTAAAGTGTGGATTCGCTTTCTTTCCGCGCGCGCCGGGCTGCCAGGCGGAAGGCCAAGCTATTTGATTCCGGCGGCGGGGATGTGGGTTTGGTTTCGGGCGGGATCATGCCCCTGGTTTACTTGCGAGAAGATGATTCAGGAAGGCCGATCGCTTTTTCAAAACGGGCTTGGGCAATCACGTAATCCCGCAGGGCCACCACCTGCGTGGTCCGGGCTTCGGTCAGGGAGGTTTGGGCGTTCAACAGGTCGAGTTGGGTGCCGGTCCCCGCTTCGCTGCGGGCGCGGGCCAGGCGCACGGCTTCCTCAGCCTGTTCCTGCACTTTTTTCTGGGACTCCAGCACTTGCTGGGCCTCAATCAGCGTCGAGTAGGCGGACCGCACCTCCAACTCGATCTGCCGGGTGACATCATCGAGTTCCAGTTGGGCTTTTTCGTAAAGCGCGCGCGCCTCGTCCACTTTGCCTTTGGTCAGCATCCCATCGAAGAAATTCCAGCTGAGCTGGGCGCCGCCGTAAAGGCCGGAGACGTCGTTGGCGAGGTCCGTGCTGAAGCTGGAGTTGCGGGAAGAGAAGCCGCCCACCATCTGGACGCTTGGTTTATAACCAGCCCGGGCCATCGCGATCCCTTCCTTGCGCAGGCTTTCCGCCTTGCGCAAGACGCCCAGTTCCGGGCGGCGGGCCAAGGCCTGCGTCAGGGCCACCGGCAGCTCCACCTGAATTGGCTCGGCCTCCAGCTTGCCGGTTAATTGCAGGGGTATGTCTTCCCAGATTTCCTTGGGAATGTGGTAACCGAGCACATTGGCGAGGTTGTTTTTGGCGATCCGGTAGGCATTTTGCGCTTTGAACAGCCGGGGCCGGGCATTGGCCACCTCCACCTCCGCCCGCAGGACATTGAACCGCGGCACCGTGCCCGCTTCAAACCGCCGGGTGGCGTCGGCCAATTCCTGTTCGAGCAAATTGATGGCGGCTTTCTGCACCTCAATTTGCTGGCTGGTCAACAGCACTCCGGCGTAGGCCGTGCGGACCTGCAAAACCGTTTCCGCTTCCACGGTTTGAAAATTCAGGAGCGCTTGTTCCTTCAGCAGCCGGGCGGTTCTCAAGCTCGCCTTGATGCGGCCGCCTTCATAGATGGATTGGGTCAGCTGGACCGTCGCGCCCCAGCTTTCCGTAGGATAGGAAATGGGGATGGTGATGGGGCTGCCGGGTTGGGAAAAGGGGAATTTGTCGATGGAGCTGTCCGTGATCGACTTGAATTGCCCTTGCGCCGCCAACTTGGGCACCACGATGGCCCGGGTTTGGATGATCACGCCATGAACGGCCTCAATGTCTTTCCGGGATTTCAGAACCGCGCTGTTTTGCTGGAGAGCCAGGTTCAAACAGTCGGTCAGGGACAGCGGTCGCGCCAGCCAATTGGTGGAAACACCGGCTTCCTGAACGATATTCGTGGCCTTGGCCGGCTGGATGCTGGGCGGCGGTGGAGCGGCGGCCTCGTTGCTGTCCGCAGCGCTCAGAATTTCCGATCCCAACATTCCCAACCCCAGTGATACTATGGAAAGTGAAAGCTCAAATTTAGAACCCATGTTTGGTAGTGTAGTCCACGCCACGGGCGAGTCAAGCAGCGCTCCCTTTTGGCCGCCGCGAATTTTCCACGCGCCTCAAGGGCGAAAAAAACCGCCAGCGGATGAAACCGGCTGGCGGTGGCAGGCTTAAAGGGTGGAGTGGCGATTATACCTTTTCCGGCACCACAAAAGGGGCCCGGTATGGGCGCGACAGCAAGGCGTTGGCTTGGTCGTTGTTTACGAAGCGCTCGGTCTTGGGGTCCATCGCCAGGAACATGCCCATGGTGGGTTTGGATTTTTCCAGATCGACGCCGTTGGCCGCGAGGTGTTCCTCCGCCCGCATGCAGGTTTCCATCGCTTCCGGCATGTCCGAGATCATCCCGGCTATTTCATCGCGGCTTTTCAGGGCGCCAACCTGGTAGGAGATGTTGCCGGTATGGCACAGGGCGCTGCTCAGATGCCCCTCCAGGATGTCAGCGTTCAGATCCTTGTGGTTCCGGCTGCGGACCGCTTTGAAGAAATTCCCGTGGTGGCTGCCGCCGCCATCAAAGGCTTTAATCACGTTGCCTTCCTTGTCGAAAGCGGTGCCTTTGGAGTAGCTGGTGATGACCATGCTGCCTTGCTCGCAATCCACCACCAAGCCGATGTCCGCGCCCCGGTATTTGTCCATGGCTTTGGCATCGGAGCTGGCGGGAAGCCCCCGCACCTCGAAAATCAACATCGCATGCCCGTAATCGTGGAAGACGGCGAGGGTGTTCGGGGTTGTGCCATCATCTTCGTAGCCAAAGCGGCCACCCAGGCTGAAGACCTTGGGGGACACGCTGTCCACCTGCAGCGCCCAGCGGGCCAGGTCCATCTGGTGGATTCCCTGGTTGCCCAGATCACCATTGCCGGTTGGCCAGACCCAATGCCAGTCATAATGCAGCCGTGCGCGGCGCAGCGGATCTTTGGGTGCCGGACCCACCCACAGGTCATAATCCACTGAGGCGGGAACTGGCTGCGGCCCGGAGGTTTTGCCGATGCTGGCCCGGCGTTTGTAGCACAAGCCGCGGGCGATCTTGACTTTGCCCAGTTTGCCGTCGTGGATGAATTTCATCATTTCCTGCATGCCCGCGTTGGAGCGGCACTGCGTTCCGGTTTGCACGATGCGGCCGTATTTGCGGGCGGCTTCCACGATTTTGCGGCCTTCCCACACGTTGTGGCTGACCGGTTTTTCCACATAAACATCCTTGCCCGCCTGGCAGGCCCAGATGGAAGCCAGGGCGTGCCAATGGTTGGGGGTGGCGGTGGAAATGGCGTCGATATCCTTGTTCTCCAGCAGCTTGCGAATGTCCTGGTAGGTGGCCACCGATTGCCCGAGCTTGGCAAACTCCTCTTGGCCGTTGGCCAGCACTTTGGAGTCGGCATCGCATAAGGCGACGATCCGCGCTCCCTTGGAATCACGGATGCTTTTGATGTGGCTCTTGCCCTGGCCATTGAAGCCCACCACGGCTACGCGGATATCATCATTGGCGCCGAGCACCCGCTGCCAGGCATGAGCGGGCAGGCAGAGGGCGGAGGCGGTTAACACGGAACTTCTCAGGAAGTGACGGCGATTCAGGTTTTTCATTTGGATCTCGGGTTGCGAGAGCAGTTCAGGTGATGGGCGCCAAGCAAGACACTCGCCCGGTTTTTCCCGCCGGCCAGAAGGCTCTCAAAGCAGTCGGTTTTACTTTTGGTTTATGTAATTATGGTAGAGGTCTGCGATGCCAGCCTCCTTCTCGCTGCCGGGGTGGAACACGAAACGGTAGCGGAAGGTGAGGCTTTGCCCGGCGGCGATTTTCAGATCCCCCTGGTTGGCGGGCGCCTTCTCAAAATCATGGATGCCGAACGGGTTGGCGGCGAACAACCCGTAATCCCGCACGTGCCACCAGGTGGGGTAACGTGGATTGGCCGGGTGATCGAACATCGCCACACCCAAAATCTGGCCTTCCACCGGACCGTAGTAGTCGCACCACTTGGCCCGCTTGCCCCACGTGGCATCGTCGGTCAAGCCCTCGCTATTGACGATGTGGCCTTGGCCAGGTTTGTTTTTAGGGGCTTTTAAACGCATGGTCTCGGCCAGGCGGATCGCCATGGATCCCTCTTTGGTGTCGCCCAGGGTGACGGCTCCTTCGGAAGCGTGCAGGGCGATCTCAAAGTCGATGATCCGGTTGGGGCCCTCGGCCGCGATCTGCACGGTCCGGTCCTCGGTCAGGACCAGTTTGCCCTCCGCGGTCATCCACTTGTGGAAAGCCTTAATGGTTCCTTGCTTGCCGGAGCTGATTTGGGTGAACTTTTCATGGACGATTTTACCCTTGGTGGCGCCATCGCTCCAAAAATCGACTCCGTTGACCGCCCCATGGGTGAACCACAAACTTTTATGATGAGGATGATCCCGTTCCTCGCCCGCCACCTCTTTCATGGGCCAGTTGCGGGTCATGGGCAAACCTTTCGGGCCGATGATCGGGTAAAGGTATGGCCGGGGGACGTCCTTGTAATAATATTCAGTGAACAATTCACCGCCGATCTGGATTTTCAGCTTGGAGCCCAGGTCTTCGATAACCACCTGGTTCTCCGCACCGGCGGCCGCCAGGTTGGTTGCCGCCAGAAGCGTCCAAGCCAGTCCGGAGAGGACCACCGATTTCCACAGATTATCAATTTTCATGGCCATAATTTATCGTTATTCTGACGTTGACGTTGTTAAGGAGGCAATAATTCATTCCATCGCCTACCACATTGGGTCGTAATATTTCTCGGTATTGGCGTAGCTGGTTTCCACGATATCCACATGCCCGTCCGGGAAGGCGATCGTTCCTTTGCGGCTGTGCCGTTTGGTCAATTGGTTGCCGCCGGAGGGATCGGTGGAGGGGGTCCAGCGGCCGTCATCCGGCGCATCCATGAGCTGGCCGCGATCGTCCGAGCTCCGTTCATCCACGAGCATGATCTTTTTGCTGGGGGAACGGATTTTCTGGCCCTTGAAATGCAGCGCCGGAGCCAGCCCATCCGGATCGTATAACGAGCTGATCCCCCGGTTTTCACCCGTCACGTGGCTGTTCAGGGTATAACTATACAAGTAATAGTTTCTGGTCGTCGGATTCTTGATCTGCGCTTGTTGCCGCTTGAGGACATCCATATCGGAAGGGCAGCGGAATAAATTGGTGTTGAACCGGTGGATATAAGGGGCGATCGCACTTTTCTGGGGATCCCTGAAAATGGTTCCCGTCAGCCGGGTGTCGTAGGTGTTCCAAAAAATCCAATCTTCCTTCATCGGCTTGTAGGCGCCTTTGGAGGCTGCCCCCGGGAAAATATCGTTATTGCCATCGATATACATGGCAAAGGCCAGCCCGAGCTGTTTCAGATTACTGCGGCAACTGGTCGCTTTGGCCTTTTCCTTGGCTTTCGACAGGGTGGGCAGCAACATGCTGGCGAGGATGGCGATGATGGCAATGACCACCAGCAATTCAATTAAAGTGAATCCCCGGCAAAAACCGTGATGGCAGACCCTCTCGAAACGCTTTTGCAAGGTCAGCAGGCCACGGTTTGCGGCGGTGCAAAACGGTCCTTCGCCTCTTTGGTGCTCGTCGTTCATTTAAGGTCTGGCTTTTGCATCACCAACCTAAGATTGATCCACCGCGTGTCAAGCCCGCTCTTGCGCCGCGGAGAGGGGCCGATCAGAGCCAAGCAGATCCAGATTCTGCCACCTTGGTGGTGCTGGGCCCGGACTATTGCCCTGGCGGGCCGGTGCGGGGCCTTGGGCTTCACCCGGGCGGTGGAATGAAACGTGATTCCCCCCTCGACCATCGGCGGCCGGCGCGTTAATCTGGCACTCCATATGCATGCAAATACCCCATTCAAACGGATCCTGAAAAGGTGGACTGGTGGCGCCTGGCAATTGCTGGGCTGGCTGGTTTGCGCCGCCAGCCTGCCGTTCCGGGCGGGCGCCCAAACCGATTTTTCCCCGCCGCCGGATGAACGGCAGTTGCCCACCAAAATGCACTCCACCATGCAGGAACAGCCGGTGATCCATGTTGGTCAGTCGGCAGGTGACTTGGTGGGCCGCGACCACCGGGTGCTGCAGGCCGCGATGGATTATCTCGCCGGTTTGGGGGGTGGCACCCTGGAGATTGGAGCCGGGGAGTTCCTGATGCGGGATTCCTTGCACCTGCGGTCCAGGGTCACCGTGCGCGGCATACCCGGGCAGACCATTCTGCGCAAAGCCGATGGGGTGGCCTGCAAACTGGCGATCGATGGGGACTACGGCGAAGAACAGGTCACGCTGGCCAATCCACGCGGTTTTGACGTTGGCTGCGGGGTGGCCATCTGGAATTCCCGGGCCAATAATTTTCATAGTACCGTGGCCCGGATCATCGGCCGCACCGGCAACCGCATTGCGCTGAGCTTGCCGCTAAATTCGGATTACCTGATATCGGAGGGTTCCCAGGCGGCGACGGTTTATCCGGTCGTCAGCGGATGCAATGTGGAGGGAGTCCGAATTGAACACCTGATCATAGAGGGCAACGGGCAAAACAACGTGAGCCTGAACGGCTGCCGGGGTGGCGGTATTTATTTATACCGTGGCTTTGGCGCGGTGATCGATCACTGCACCGTCCGGAATTTCAATGGGGATGGCATCAGCTTTCAGCAATCCAACGACGTCACCGTGCAGGAATGCCTGTGCGAGAATAATTCCGCGCTTGGGCTGCATCCGGGAAGCGGTTCGCAACGGCCAAAAGTCCTGAACTGCATCGCCCGCCACAATGGCACGGACGGTTTGTTCCTTTGCTGGCGGGTGCGCCATGGTTTGTTCACGGGCAACGTGCTGGAAAACAATGGCCAATACGGGATTTCCATCGGGCATAAGGATTCCGACAACCTGCTTAATAAAAACATCATCAGGGGCAATCACAGCGACGGCGTCTTTTTCCGCAATGAAACCCTCGGCATGGCCGCCCATCGGAACCGCCTGGAGGACAACCTGATCCAGGACAACGGTGTGGGCAAAGAGGTGGCGGGGATACGCATCCATGGGGAAACCCGGGAGGTGGTGCTCAAGCAGAACCGCATCCAGGACACCCGTCCATCCGGCTCCCGGAAGCAAACCGTCGGCATCCAGTTGGAGGAGCAGGCCGGGCCGGTGGTGATGGAGCAAAACGAGATTGACGCGCCGGTTCCGCTCAAAGACCGGCGCCGCTCCCCGGATCCAAAACCACCCGGAAATTAAGCGTTCGGAGGTTGCGAACTTTTGCAAAGGGCTGCCAACACCCCAATCCCAGGCAACGAATCATTACCGCCCTGGCGCTCGGGATCCTCTACGCAGTCCCGGGCCGGCCCGCCGTTCCTCTTCCGCGGGCCGGTTTCGGATTAGCGCTGCTTTCCGTGTATTCTGCATATGCCGTGGTTGCGCGCTCCGCCCCGCTCACCCGGCTTTGTCCGCCCTGCAGTCGGCGGTCAGGAATACCAGGGGCGGGTGCGTTTGACCTCGGCCAAGGTTTCTTTGGCGATGCGCACATCTTCGGCGACCTGCCAGTCAAACATGCCGGCGAGGACGAAGTCGGCGCCGGAATTGAAGGCGTGTTGGAAGGCGCGGCGCGGGGGGATGGCGCCGGCGGCCATGACCTTGAAGGCAATCCACGGTTTTTTAATGGGGAACATCACATCGATGACTTCCTCGGGGTCGTTGCACCAGGAGTTGTCATAGCGGCCGAGATAGCCTTTTTCGCCCGGGCGGGGGGCGGAGTGGTAGTCGTGGGTGTGGAGGGTTTTCTGGTAGAAATCGGGATCAAGGCCCGCTTGGACGCATTTTTTGATGACTTCGAGAGAGTGGGCGGCGATGCCGGAGATGACCTTGCGGCTTTTGATGTAGTCGACGATCTGGCCGATCTTATCCAGTTCGCCGCCTTCGAGGCATTGCTCTGCACCATGGCCCTGGATGTGGACGGCGCAGGCGCCGCCGTCGATGGCCTTTTTGAAGTCGGCGAGAAGATCCTTTTCGTGGGGCACGGCCTGGGCGATCCATTTCATTTTGCCGCCGCGGTCCCAATGCTTCTGGAGGAAGGAGTTGTCATCCCAGACGGCGGTGTTGACGGCGTTGATGCCATGGATCTCGGCCAATTCGAGGGTTTCGAGGATTTTGGCCTCGGTGTTGTAGTGTTTCATGAGCTGGCCCACGTAGCTCAAGTCGCGGGAATGGGCGTAGCCGGTAATGAGATTGCCACCGAGCATGAGGCGGCTGAATTCCACGCTTTTGATTTTGCCCATGGGCACGGAGTTCCGGGGGGCGGCCAGCGGGGTAGACAGGGCCGGGCGGGCGGCTTCGGCGGCGGAGAGGCTGGCTTCGCCCAGGGCGAGGCCGGTGGCGGTGGAGGCTGCGACGGCTTGCTTCACAAAGCCCCGGCGGGTCATTCGGTTCGTCATAGATTAATCATTCTGGTAACGCCGGGTGCGCACACATCCGGCAAGCTCAGGCGGGAAGTTACCATGCAGGCGGCGGGGCGCAAGCGTGTTTGAGCGGGTTGGGGGAGGGGAGGTTGAGGTTGGCTCAGGGCTTGCGCTCCGCTGGGAAATGGGGGAGGCTGTTTGTTAAAATCATGAGTGTAAAAATCGACATACTTTATGCGGGGAGTTTGCAGTGCCAGGCGGTCCACGGGCCTTCCGGGAAAACCTTCGAGACGGATGCGCCGGTGGACAACGGCGGCCGCGGGGCGGCATTTTCGCCGACGGACCTGGTGGCCACGGCGCTGGGAACCTGCGTGATGACGGTGATGGGGTTGGTGGCGGCCCGCACGGGGTTGGACCTGCGCGGGACGCGGGTGCAGGTGGTCAAGGAGATGACCGCCACCCCGGTGCGGCGGATCGGCGAGCTGAAAGTGGTGGTGGAATTGCCGAAGGGGCTGGCGCTGGCGGCGGCGGATCGCGCCCGGTTGGAGCAGGCGGCCCAAGTGTGCCCGGTGAAGCAAAGCCTGCACCCGGAGGTGCGGATCAGCCTGGATTTCGTTTACCCGGAAAGCTGACGGAGCGGCCCACCCCGGGCGGGAACCTTACAAATTTGTAATGATCCGGCAAGGTTCGGGCAAAGGAGCTATGCTACGGTAAGAAGTGCAAGGACAGAAGTCCGCCGGGCGGGAAGCCCGGCAAATGGAAACGGATAAGTAAAGTGGAGAAAACCTGGCCGCCGGCCGGGGGCGGAGACGCCAGGCCGGCCGGGGCCAAAACTGAATAAAGTATGAATACAAAATTGATGAACCTGAAACCGTGGCTGCTGGGAGCAGCCGGTGGCGTGTTTGTGCTGGCCGCCACCAGTATGGCTTTTGACCGCAGCCTGATCACCAAAGTGGCCAGCAAAGGCAGCGCGACCGTGGAAGCCAGCGATGATCCGCCCAACCGGGAGGGGAAGGGGGCCAACAGCTTCGCCCCCGTGATCAAGAAGGTGTCCCGGAGCGTGGTGAACATTTCCACCAGCAAAACCGTAAAGCAAAGCCCGATGTCGCCCTTCTTCAGCGACCCGTTCTTCCGGCGGTTCTTCGGGGATCCCGGGGACGATGAATCAGGCGGTGGCGGTGGCGGGCGGCGGTCCAACCGGCGCCAGACGAGCCTGGGGTCCGGGGTGATCGTGACCAAGGACGGCTATATCCTGACCAACAACCACGTGGTGGACGAGGCGGACGAGATCAAGGTGGCGATGTCGAACAAGAAGGAATACACGGCCAAGGTGGTGGGTAAGGACTCACGGACGGACGTGGCGGTATTGAAGATCGACGTGGAGGATGTGCCCTTTGCCACGCTGGCCAACAGCGAGAAGATCGAAGTGGGCGACCTGGTGTTCGCCATCGGCAACCCGTTCGGGCTCAGCCAGACGGTGACGATGGGCATCGTCAGCGCCCTGGGCCGGGGCAACCTGGGCATCGAGGAGTATGAAGACTTCATCCAGACGGATGCCGCCATCAACCCGGGCAACTCCGGTGGCGGATTGTTCGACGCCGAGGGTCGGTTGGTGGGTATCAACACGGCCATCTTCAGCCGGACCGGCGGGAACCAGGGGATCGGCTTTGCGATACCGATCAACCTGGCGCGCTACGTGCTGGACCGCCTGGTGAAGGACGGCAAGGTGGATCGGGGTTACCTGGGGGTATTGATCCAGGAGCTGACGCCAGCGCTGGCGGAAGGCTTCAATGTGCCGGCCGGCAAGGGCGCGTTGATCGGGCAGGTGGTGGAAGGGAGCGCGGCGGAGAAAGCCGGGATCAAACGCGGGGATGTGATCCTGGAAGTGAACGGGAAGGCCGTGAAGGACGACAAGCATCTGCGGTTTACCATTTCCCAGCTGGCGCCGGGCAGCACGGTGAAAATCAAGCTGGTCCGCAAGGGTGAAGAGAAGACGGTGGAGGCCACACTCAAGACGCTGCCGGACGATCCCTCCGCGGGCCGCCTGAGCCCGGGGGAATCCAGCAATGACGCGCTGGACGGGGTGACGGTGGGCGACCTGGAGCAGGGCATGCGGAACCAGCTGCGCCTGCCGGCCAGCCTGAAGGGCGCCTTTGTGGTGGAGGTGGACGAGTCCTCGGCCGCGTTCGAGGCCGGGCTGCGGCGGGGTGACGTGATCATGGAGATCAACCAGGAGCGGGTGACCAGCGCGGATGAGGCGGTGCAGGTCTGCAAGAAGATCAAGAACAAGCGGATCCTGCTGCTGGTTTACAGCCGGGGCGGCAGCCACTACGTGGTGGTGGACGAAGCCAAAAAGAAGTAAAAATACACGCGGAGCCACGGCTCCGCCAAAGATAGGGGTGGCCCCGCCCGGGGGCCGCCAGCCGGCCCGGGGTGGAAGCTGAATACAAGGAGATCCACCCCGGGTTTTTGCCGGTCAGGAAAAGGCCATGAGAATCCTGGTTATCGAAGACGACAAGAAGATTGCCTCGTTCGTGGTGAAGGGGTTGAAGGAAAACGGTTTTGCCGTGGACCACGCCGGCGAGGGGGAACGGGGCCTGGAGCTGGCGCTGGCCACCCCGTATGACGCGGCGGTGGTGGACATCATGCTGCCGGGGCGGGACGGGCTGAGCATCGTGCAGGAACTGCGGCGGCAAAAGCTCAACCTGCCGGTGATCATCCTCAGCGCGCGGAATTCGCTGGATGACCGCATCAAGGGGCTGCAGACCGGGGGGGACGATTACCTGGTGAAGCCGTTCGCGTTCAGCGAGCTGCTGGCGCGGATTCAAGCCTTGATCCGGCGCGCCAGCCAGAGCACGGAGCCGGCCAGCCTCACGGCGGGGGATCTGCAGCTGAACCTGGCGACCCGGGAGGTGACCCGGGCGGGCCGGCAGCTGGATCTGCAGGCGCGGGAGTTCGCCCTGCTGGAATGCCTGCTGCGCAACGCGGGCCGGTACGTGTCCAAAACGATGATCCTGGAGAAGGTGTTCGATTACAGCTTCGACCCACAGACCAACGTGGTGGATGTGCTGGTCTGCCGGCTGCGCAACAAGGTGGACCGGGATTTCGACGTGAAGCTGATCCATACCTTGCGGGGAGTGGGCTATGTTCTCAAGGTTCCTTGAGCGGTTCGGGCGCAGCTTCAGCTTCCGGCTGAACCTCTGGTATGCGGCCTTTTTCATGGTTTCCGCAACCGCCCTGTTCCTGCTTGCCTATTTCGTGCTGGCTTCGCTGCTGAAGCAAAAGGAAAAGGAGGTGGTGCTGGCGAAGGTGGAGGAATACCGCGCCTGGTATGAGGGGGGCGGCCTCTACGCCCTGCGCTACAAGTTCATGAACGCCCCCAGCAACGATAAAAACGCCTTCTTCGTGCGCGTTTCCGGCCTGGCCAACGACGCCATTTTCATCAATGTCCCCGAGGAGTGGAAGGGTTTCGACCTGCGGCAGCTGGAGGCTCTCGCGCGGCCGGAGTCGCGGCACTGGCTGGCCCTGCCGGATCGGGACGAGCGGCGGGAATGGATGCTGGCCTGGGTGCGCCTCAGCGACGGCCGGCTGTTGGAGGTGGGCAAAACCCGTGACCAGCCCCGGGAACTGCTGGCCCCGTTCCGCGTGGTGTTTGGCGCGGTCATGCTCGGGGTGGTGGGGCTGGGGTTCGCGGGCGGGGCGTGGCTGACGCACCGGGCCTTGCACCCGGTGCGGCAACTGACCCAGACGGTCCAATCGATCATCGACACCGGCCAGCTCAATTCGCGGGTGCCGGTGCGCCCGGCGAACGATGAATTGCAGGACTTGGTGAACCTGGTCAACCGCATGCTCGAGAAGAACGAGGCGCTGATCAAGGGGATGCGCGAGGCCTTGGACAACGTGGCGCATGACCTGCGCACCCCCATGACCCGCCTGCGCGGCGCCGCGGAGCTGGCCTTGCAGGACACCCACCATCCCGAGGCCTGCCGCGAGGCGCTCGCCGACTCCATGGAGGAATCCGAGCGGGTGCTCACCATGCTCAAAACCTTGATGGATGTGTCCGAGGCCGAGGCCGGCGCCATGCGGCTCAACCCGGAGTCGATCCAGCTCAAGGCGGTGATCCAGGATGTGGTGGACCTCTACGGGATCATCGCCGAGGAAAAAAACGTGGCGCTCAGCCTGAACGCCCCGCCCGGGCTGGTCCTGCAGGCGGACCGGGTGCGGCTGAGCCAGGTCCTGGCGAACCTGGTGGACAACGCGGTCAAATACACGCCCGAAGGCGGGCGCGTGGAGATCACCGCCGGGGAGAGCCAGGGCCGGATCGAGATCCGGGTGCGCGACAACGGCATGGGCATCCCGCCGGAGGATCTGCCCCGGATTTGGGAGCGGCTCTACCGCGGGGATAAAAGCCGGGCGCAGAAAGGCCTGGGGCTGGGGTTGTGCCTGGTCAAAGCCATCGTGGAGGCGCACCAAGGGATGGTGGAAGTGGACAGTCAGCCGGGCCGGGGATCGGAATTCAAGGTGACGCTGCCGATGGTGCAGGTCGGTTCCCGGCCACCGGCGGCGGGCTAGAAAAGATGGTGCCCGGGGTGCCAGACAGGGCCGGTGGCTGGGCGACGGGGAGCTTACCGCAGGTAATCCAGCAGGGACTTGGTCAGGAGGACCGACCCGGTTTGTAGTGCGGCCTGGTAGGCATATTGAGCCTGGCTCAGCTGGACCATGGTGGTGGCCAGGTCGGCATCCACTTCATCCGAGACGGAGTTCTGCACATTGGTGCCCCGCTCGGAGGCGAGGCTGGAAAGCGCATCCAGCCGCGCCTGCATCGCGGCGTTGGCCGCGGTGTGGAAGAGCAGGTTTTCCTCGTCCTTGCCGAGGTTGGAGCGGTCCGCATCGGCGATGGCCTTGATATCCCCCGAGAGCAGGTGGTTCTGCAGGTCGATCAGGTGCTTGATGAAATCCGCGCCGGAACGGCTGTCGGTGATCAGGCCGCGGGCGCCGCTGCCGGTGTCGTTGACGCCGGGAACCTTGACGGTGATGGTGTTTTGGACGTCGATCTCGGTTTGGTTGACGGAGTTATTGCCGTGGTAAACCACCCCGGTGATGCGGCCGTCGGCGTCCTGCTGGAGCTCGAAGGGCGGCTCGGAGGTGTCGGTTCCGGCGAATTGATAGTCGTCGCGGTATTTGGCGTTGGCCAGCTGGACGGAGTGCTGAATGAGCTGGGTGATCTCCGAGGCGAAGCTCTGGAGGTCGGCGTTCACGCGGGTGTTGTCCGCGCGCATGGCGATTTCCTGGGCGCGGTCGGACACATTTTTGAGGCCCTTGATGGTTTCCAGGGCGGCGTTGGCCTCCTCTTTGAGGCCGGTCATGGTCTGCCGGTACTGGGTGATGGACTTGGCCTCGATCTGCAGGCTCAGCACGCGGCGCATGGCGGCCGGATCGTCTTCCGGGGATTGCAGGCGCTTGCCGGTGGCCACTTCGCTTTGATACCGGTTCTGGCGGCTGGACAGGATGCTCAACTGGCTGGACAGCTGCTCCGGGAACATGTTGTTGGTTACGCGCATAAGCCGCCTTCAGAATGGTTTGTTTAACGCTTGAGGCTCAGGACCGTGTCGAGCATTTCGTCGATGATGGTGATCAGTTTGGCGGAGGCCTCAAAGGCCTTCTGGAATTTGACCATCGAGGTCAATTCCTCGTCCATGGACACCCCGCTGACCGAGTCGCGCTGCTTTTGGAGGGTGTCGGCCACCACTTTCTGGTTATCCAGCTCGGAGTTAACCGAGGCGAGCGATTCGCTCACGCCCGAGACGACCTCGGCCAGGTTCTGGGCGAAGGTCTGGTTGTTGAGGCTGGCCTGGGGCGCGGAGGCCAGTTGGGCGAGGGCGAGGGCCACC
>CAIMWS010000085.1 GCA_903845125.1 uncultured Verrucomicrobiota bacterium | reverse complement strand
GGTATTTGTCGATATCGAGGAGCACACCTACAACCTGGCTGTCGCCCAGCTGGAAAGCGCCATAACCTCCCGCACCAAAGCGATCATCCCCGTCAGCCTTTTCGGCCAGATGCCCGATTTGGAAAAAATCACTGCCATCGCCCAAAAATACGGGCTGGCGGTGATTGAGGATGGCGCCCAGAGCTTTGGCGCCACGCAAAATGGCCGCCGGAGCTGCGGGGTCACTTTGGTTGGCAGCACCAGCTTTTTCCCCGCCAAGCCCCTGGGCTGCTTTGGCGATGGCGGCGCGTTGTTCACCAGCGACGACGCTCTTGGCGAAAAAATGCGCGCCCTCCGCACCCATGGCGGGCTCAAGCGCCATCATCACCCTTATTTAGGCACGAATGCCCGGTTTGATACCCTCCAAGCCGCGGTCCTGCTGGCCAAGTTCCCCCACTTTCCCGCGGAAGTCGAAGCCCGTGGCAGGCTTGGCGCCCGCTACTCAGCGGTGCTTCCCCCGCAGTGCGCAGTGCCTGCGGTGGCACCTGGCAACACCCACGTTTACGCCCAATACACCATCCGCGTGCCAAACCGCGAAGCCGTGGCCGAGCAGCTCAAAGCCCGGGGCATCCCCACCGCCATATATTATCCCAAGTGCCTCCATGAGCAGCCCGTCTTTGCCGCCTGCGGCAAAAAATGGGGCGATTTTCCCGTGGCCGAGAAGGCCTCCCGCGAGGTTCTCAGCCTGCCCATGCACCCGTTTTTAACCATGGCCGAGCAAGACCGGGTCTGCCTGGCCATTTCGGAAGCCGTGGCTGGCTGAGCCGTGGCTGCCCGGTTGCCCGCCAGCATCCGTTACTTTACCCATGCGCATTTTCACCGTTGTTGGCGCCCGCCCGCAGTTCGTCAAAGTGGCGCCGGTTAGCGCGGCTCTGGCCGCCCAGGGGTGGGCCGAGTACCTGGTCCACACCGGCCAGCACTACGACGACGACATGTCCGCGGTTTTCTTTAAGGAGCTTGGCCTTCGCCAGCCAGATCTGAATCTCCACACCGGCTCCGGCCACCACGGGGCGCAAACCGGAGCTATGCTGGCCGGTTTGGAGCAGGCCATGCTGCGGGAAAAGCCCGACTGGGTGCTGGTTTATGGCGATACCAATTCCACCCTCGCCGGCGCCCTGGCTGCGGCCAAGCTCCACTTGCCGGTGGCCCATGTCGAGGCCGGTCTCCGTTCTTTTAACCGTCGCATGCCCGAGGAGATCAACCGGGTGGTGGCGGACGCCCTGGGCACCCTGCTGTTTGTTCCCACCGAAACCGCCTGGCAGAACCTCCTCCGCGAAGGTGTTGCCCCGGAGCGCATGGCCTGGACTGGCGATATCATGCTCGATGCCACCTTGATGTTCCGTGAGCAGGCTCTCCGGTCCTCCTCCATCCTGGACCGTCTGCACCTGCGCGGCGACCCTTATATCCTGGCCACCATCCACCGCGCGGAAAACACGGATGACCCAGCCCGGCTGGCCGCCATTCTCCAAGGCTTAAGCACGGTCGCGGAATCCGTCCGGGTCATTCTGCCTTTGCATCCCCGCACCCGGGCGCGCCTCGCCCCGGCTGGCGGCCTGCCCCTGGGCCGCATTGAGATCCTCAACCCCGCCGGCTTCCTCGACATGATCCTTCTCGAGGCCGGCGCGCAGGTTATTGCCACCGACTCCGGCGGCGTCCAGAAAGAGGCCTTTTTCCATGGCGTCCCGTGCGTCACTCTGCGCGAGGAAACCGAATGGGTGGAGCTGGTGAATCTCGGTTGGAATCGCCTGGTTCCGCCTGTAGATCCCTCCGTCATTGCCAGCACCATTCTGGCTGCCAGGGGCAGAAAAGGCCAGGCCGCCTCTCCCTATGGGGATGGCCAGGCCGCGAGCCGGATTATCAATTGTTTGGAGCGTAGAACGGAAAAACGCGGTCAGAAGTCTTTGGTCTGAATTCGAAAAGAGGGGATTTGAAATATGAAATATGAAATTTCAGATTTCCGTGTGCTCCCGCGTTCTCCGTGGTTAAATTCCTTTTCCATTTTTGCGCCCTTTGCGCCCTTTTGTGGCTAAATCGCCTTCCTTTGGCGAAATCCCTTTGGGATTTAATGATCAGTTCGCAGACCGCGAATCTCAAATTTGAAATTCCGAAGCTGAAATCTTAGACCCGCCCTCCGCCTTCGGACTTCCGAACTCCACCCCGGATACTCCATACTATGAGCAACAACCCACAAAATCCTCCCTCCCTCGCCCTGGTGGGCGCCGGGTATTGGGGGAAGCATCACGCGCGTAATTTTCTCGCGCTTGGGGCCCTGCACACCCTGTGCGATCAAAACCAGGCCACCTTGGATTCCTACCAGGCCGGGTATGAATCGGTGTGCAAGACCAGCAGCTTCCAGGCGGTGCTGGAGGCTCCGGCCATCACCCAGGTGGCCATCGCCGCCCCGGCTGTGGCGCATTACAGCCTGGTCAAAGCCGCCTTGCTCGCCGGCAAGGATGTCTTTGTGGAGAAACCGCTCTGCCTGGATGCCGCCCAGGGCCAGGAACTGGTCGCCCTGGCCGATAAAACCGGGCAAGTCCTCATGGTTGGGCACCTCCTGCAGTACCATC
The DNA here is from genome assembly GCA_903845125.1 of uncultured Verrucomicrobiota bacterium. GTDB lineage: Bacteria > Verrucomicrobiota > Verrucomicrobiia > Limisphaerales > UBA1319 > CAIMWS01. The sequence continues at coordinate 86 of CAIMWS010000085.1, read as the reverse complement.
CCTGTGTGCAGAAGCTCCAATCCCTCCTGGCCGAGGGGGAGCTGGGCAAGCTCCATTACATCACCTCCAACCGCCTCAACCTGGGC
>CAIMWS010000084.1 GCA_903845125.1 uncultured Verrucomicrobiota bacterium | reverse complement strand
ACGCAATAAGGCCCATCCCCCACGTGAAAGAAAGCGTTTTCTCACGTTCAATTTCCCATTTTTAAATTTTGATTATGATCCGGTGATTAATTTCATAACCGCCGCGAATATTGTCAAAAGGAAAAAAGGAAGGAATATTCGAACTCCAACTCATTGCTGGCAAGCAGGTTGCATAGTTAAAAAATCAGCACATCCATCGCGCCGGAATTTTCCAGTTTGTGGTTGAGGCTGCTGGCGGAGCAAAAATCATTTCTGGGACCCGCTCATGCATGGCCTAATAGTTGCCATAGGTAGCCACACGGTAACGCAACGACCGTGGCCGGGAAGTTTGTTGCCGTGCTAATAGGCCGGGCAGTTGCATAGTTCGTTTCGCGTTCACATTCCTGGTTAGGAATTATTGACAAGGGTTGATGAAATGGCGCGGACGGCGCCGACGTGGGCTTGGGGTGGTTCCTCATCCATTGGTGGTCCCTCGCCTTGGCACTCTGGGACGTCCCCAAGCCGAGGCGCACCGCAATCCATTAGCGGGTCAGCATCGTTGCTCGCCGCCACCGGGCGGCGCTGGCCATTTTCCCTGGGGCTTTCTGGTGTGCCCGACCCAGTTCTTCCTCCGTCCAACCCCACCGGCTCAACTCCCAGGCAATGATCCGCTCCGCCCGACTTTCTCCAGGCTCTGGCCACTACTTGCCGCTCGCCCATTCCCCACTCGGCCAGCGTCTTAAGAAAACCATCGCGATCCACGTCGTCGAGGCAGACCTTTTCGCGGCGATCGCCACGGCTCATGCCGTGGTAAATGGCCCCGTGATATTCAATGCGCAATGGGTGTGGCATGGGTCAAGCGCCACGAGTTTGGTAGCCAAGGTCGAACACAATACCACATTATACTATGGCCTGTCCCACTTATCCTTACGACAAGGGAGGGAAGAGCATCGGTTCTGGGGACCAAAACGGGAAGCTCATCCCCCGGAGTAAGGGAAATGTTCGGAAGGCTGCAGAAAGAGTTGGACCATACTTTTATCTGTTGTTTAGATTCTCGGCGTGACCGCTGAACCTACGCCCATTGTGGTTTTGTCATTAGCCCTGTTGGCTGCAGTCGGCGTGCTCGTTTTCGGCCTTGCAAAGTTTGTTTACGGCATTCTCCACTACTACTTCCGAGAAAGGCAGCCAATCCGTGAGTTTCGTCACCCAGCATATGGCCTTCTCACAGGCGAGGGTGATCTTTGGAGTGGCACTGCTCAGGCCGAAGGACGACAAGTGCGCTTCACAGTGAGCGGCACCGAGGCTGCACCTAAAGATTCAGAGATGCAGCGGCTGGCGGCAGTGATTGGCAAGTTTTCTGAAATACATGTTGAGGCGATCAACTTCCTCCGCGCAAAAGAGCCTGACTTGGCAAACGCCGTATTTGAGGTTTACGAGTTGGAAATTGACGCCTGCCCCGACTGCTTCACAATTAGCTTTGTCGCAGACAAGGACGACTCACGAATCTGGGGTGTGGTTTATGAGGCTGGAAAGCCCACCAGCACGGGATTTGATGACTAAGCTCAGCAGGGGCAATCCCTCGTAGCAAACGGGGAATCGCCTCCGCTTGTCAAAGAGTTGTCAGGAAAAACGGGGCTTTGCGGAAGTTTTCGTTTGCGTAAGTGCTTGATATTGAGGTGGCGCACCCATCAGGAGTTGAACCTGAAACCTTCTGATCCGTAGTCAGTATTACGCATTTTCTTTCGTACGATAGGTCAGGCATTAACATGGTTTTATTCGCGTGCACACTCCTGGTTAAGAATTGTAGGCGATGGTTGATGGAGCGGCGCAGACGCCGCCGATGGGGGGTTGGGGGTGTTTCCTCATCCATAATGGCCCCGCGATATTCCATGCGCCATGGGCGTGGCCTGGAGCAATCACCACGAGTTTGGTAGCCAATGTCAAACCCATACCCACACCATACTATGACCTGTCTCTTTTATCAGGAGTCGTCTTTCCCCCAGATACCGTGAGTTTCACCGCAGGAGGAGTCGGAAGATAAAATGCTTGCGTAAGATAAGCTCTTATGAGAGTGCGCTGGAAAATCAGTTCTAAAGGAGCGTTATTTTTGCTCGGTTGGTGATAGAGGGCCAGCGGATTCACTCACGTTTCCTGAACAGCCACCGGATCGTTTGAACCCTCGCAGAGGACTTGCTCTGCGAGGGTT
>CAIMWS010000083.1 GCA_903845125.1 uncultured Verrucomicrobiota bacterium | reverse complement strand
GGCGGCGGTGGCCGCCACGCTCAAGGAGGACGGGTTGTTGGCCGGAACCGTCACAGCCTGAGGCTGGGTGGTCACGGTGACCGATGCGCCCGTGCCATCCGCCTGCGAGCTCAGGAAACGGCCCGGGATCGGGGTCAGGGCGCCCGCCGGCGTGGTATCGCCTTCTTTGCGCCAGGCAACCTGGCCGTAATCGCCGCCGCCGCCTTCTTTATAGTACAGCTTGATGAAGTATTTCTTCCCGGCCACCAGGCTGACGGGCTCGGAGGTGCGTGCGGTGCCCGGTTCGGTGAAGTTATTGCAGCAGCCGGTTTCCTGGGCAATCATCCCCAGGTTGGCCTCGGTGGCGTCGGTGCTGAGCCACAGTTCGGAGGCGTCATCGCTGTAGATGAAGAAGCGGTAATCTCCCGATTCAGCGGGGGTCAGCCATCCGGAAATAGTGGCGCCAAATTGTTCGTGGCTGTCGTCGGGGAATACTGGCCGGGAATTAAACGCGGAGACATAACTCGTGATGTTCGGTTTATTGCCCGCACCGATGTAATCCTGCAACAGGATGACGGCCGTGCCGCTATCCATGCCGACCCAATACTCAAACTTCAGAAACCCGGTGGTTTCCACTTGCGCGGCGGACGCGCTGGCGGCGGTAAACAAGGCCGCGAGCAGTCCCGCAATGCATAGCTTTCTCTGCATACTTACTGTTCCTTTCGTGTTTTTGTGTGACTGAGATGTTCAGTCAGGCTGTATGGCTCACAAGCTCCGAGCAACTACTGCCATTCCATCATCCCTTAGCCAAGGAAATCATGAAATCATTGTAGTCACTCGTGCATGAAGGAAGAATATGCTTTCCGCTGGGAGGTTCTGCAATAAGAAAAAATGACATAAATATGTAGCCCGCCATGGCTCGCGCATCTATTTTAATAACATGCTGATAATGCGCAGGTTATGCATTTAGCATCCCCGGATTTTCAGCCCGGTTCCAGGCCAGTCCGGCGCTTGGGCCTTAAGGCCGTTCAGGGGGCTTGATCCCCTCGGGTCCGCCACCCCAAGGACTCCTTATGCAGCCGCGTGCGGAATGAGCATGGGTCCAGCCATTGAGGCGTGATCCGGGTGGCAGGTTCCCTCGTTACCACCGTGGCTGCCCGTCTCTGCCCCGGGGTCTTTCGCCACCTCACGCCAGTGGCCACCGCCGTAAGGGGGCCAACCCAAAATGTCCAGCCAGGCTGCCGGGCGGAATCCGGATGAATTATGGCGTGGCTGGAATTGCGCTCGCCAGCGGATGAGTTTATGGGCAGGTTCAACGCATGCGAATTTACCATGGAGCAGCTTATGGGCGATATTGAACTGGTGGTCAGCCACGCCAAGAAATTCGAGGCTCTGTTGGAGAAACGGTTTGGCGCCCGGGGCCGGGGCCTGCACGAAAAAGTCTCCAGTGTCGAGGCGCAGTTGCCGGCGGAGGCGGTAAAAAAACTGCGGTATGTGGCGACCATCCGCAACCAATTCGTCCACGAAGAGAACGTGAACCACCTGGATGACCGGGAAGGTTTCCTGCAAACCTGCAGGCTTGTGGAGCAAGCCCTGCGCACCCACCGTGCCCCCCGCGGCCGCCGCAAGCTCATGCTGGCGGTGGTGTTGGTGTTGGCCGGAGTGGCCGCCTGGGCCGGTTTCCAATTGCGGAATCGCCTGGGCTGGCGATGAAAAATTCGGGCATGGCGAGGCCGGGCCAGGGTGCGGAGGACCCTCGGTGGCAGCCCCCGGACCCGCTTTTGGCCTTGACCGCCCTGCCGCCCTGCCTAATGGTTTAGACAGCAAATCTGTGGCTGAGTTATGAATCGGAAAATCACCTTTAGCATCGGGCTGGCCTTGGCGATCGCCGCCAGTGCAAACGCTGAAACGGCGGCGGCCAAGCCGTCCGCCAAAACCAGGAAAGCCCGGGCGGTGGCCGCCGCCCCTGCGGTCCAGGCGTATCCCACCCTGGGCCGGCTGGAATCGTTGAGCCCGGAGTTCGACAAACTCGTGCCGCCCACGGCAAAGATCGAGAAACTTGCTGAGGGTTTCCGGTGGGCGGAAGGACCGGTCTGGGTGCCCAAGGGCCAATTCCTGCTGTTCACCGATATCCCCAACAACGTGGTGTTGAAGTGGCAGGAGGGGCAGGGCGTGACCGAATTCCTCAAGCCAAGCGGTTTTTTCGGCACCAATTCGCCCGCCCGCGAACCGGGCGCGAACGGGCTCGCGCTGCACAATGGCCGGCTGGTCTTGTGCGAGCACGGGAACCGGCGCGTGACGGAACTGCTGGCGGACTTGAACGACCCGCCGGAAAAACTCCGGGCTTCCCCCCGGCGCGTACTGGCTGAATTTTGGCGGTTCCGGCGGTTCAACAGCCCGAACGACCTCGTTTTTGACCGCCAGGGCGCCCTCTATTTTACCGATCCCCCTTACGGCCTGGCCAAGGGCGACCAGGATCCCGCCAAGGAACTGATTGTGAATGGGGTTTTCCGCGTGGCCAACAACCGGGCCCAGCTGGTGTGCGGCGACATGACCCGCCCCAACGGCCTCGGCTTTTCGCCGGATGGAAAAATCCTCTATGTCGCCAATTCCGATGGCGCCAAGCCGGTCTGGATGAGCTTCCCGGTCAATCCCGATGGTTCCCTGGGCGCGGGCAAGGTGTTCTTCGACGCCGCCCCTCTGGCCAAAGGCCGCAAAGGGGGGCCGGACGGCCTGAAGCTGGACCGCCAGGGCAACCTGTTCGCCACCGGGCCGGGCGGAGTTTTGGTGCTAACCCCGGACGGACGGCACCTGGGCACGATCTGCCTGGACGACGCCACGGCCAATTGCGCCTGGGGGGATGACGGCTCCGTGCTGTATATGACCGTAAACGACAAGCTTTGCCGCATCAAAACCAGCACCAAAGGCTTCTGAAACAGCCCCGCGCGGAGGTTCCGCCGGGGCCGGGAAACAACCAATTATGAAATCGCTATCGTCTCTGCTTGAAAGCCGGAACCTGTCGCCCGGCCTGCGGATTTTCCTGTATCTTACCGCCGCCTTCACCGGGGCCTCCGTGATGATCGTGGAAATCCTGGGCGCAAAAATGCTGGCGCCCTATTTCGGGACCTCCCATTTCGTCTGGACGGCCCAGATCGCCATCACGCTCATCTCGCTGGCCTGCGGCTATTACCTGGGCGGCTGGGTCGCCGACCGCTCGCCGCAGCTGGATTGGCTCTACCGCGGGCTGCTGCTGGCGGCCTTTTTCCTGGCCCTGGCCACGCGCTTCTGCGAGCCGATGTGTTTCCAGTGCCTCAAGCTGCCGATGGCCGCCGGTTCGCTGCTTGCCTCCCTGCTCCTCTTTTTCGCCCCGCTGACCCTGCTGGCCGTCACGGCGCCGTTCCTGGTCCGCATGCTGGCCAGCAACCTCCAGGGCGTGGGTGGGCAGGTTGGCCGGCTTTCCGCCATCAGCACCCTGGGCAGCGTGGCGGGCACCGTGCTGATCGGGTATTGCCTGATCCCTTTTTTCCCGAATTCCACGACGATGTACCTTACAGCCCTGGCCCTGCTGGCCCTGGCGGCCGTCTTTTTCCTGGTTTGGGGCCGGGAAAAATCCGTGCCGCTGGCCGTCGCCTTGATCTTCGCCCTGGTGGCCATCCGGAGCATCCAGGCGCCGCCGCGCGGCAGCCGGGTTTTCAGCGAGCTGGCCCGGTATAACTCCAATTTCGGCCTCATGCAGGTCTGGCAGCACCCCCGCGATCACCGCCGTTATTACCTGAACGATTTCCTCACGCAGAACACCTACGATGCCGACCGCAAGCAAAGCACCGCCCTTTTCACCTATATGCTCCATGGCCTGGCCCGGACCTATTCCACTAATATCCAGAGCGCGCTCTGCATCGGGCTGGGCGTGGGCATTGTCCCGATGAATTTCGCCCGCGAGGGAGTCCAGGTGGAGGTCGTGGAGATCAACCCCGAAGTGTCCCGCCTGGCGGCCCAGTATTTCGACCTCAAGCCCGAGGCCATCCACTTGAACCTGGCCGATGGCCGGGCCTTCCTGAACCGCTGCGAGCGCCAATTCGACGTCGTGGTGCTCGACGCGTTCCTGGGCGATTCCTCCCCCACCCACCTGATGAGCCGGGAAGCCTTCGCCTCCATCAAGCGCGTGCTCCATCCCAACGGAGTGCTGGTGATCAACAGCTTCTGCGATTTCGAGGAGGGCAAGGATTTTTTTTGCGGCTCCCTGGATAAAACCCTGCGCAGCGTGTTCCCGAGCGTGGTCATCCACGACGGGGGCGGCAACACCTTTTTCGTGGCCTCCCCCCGCGCGGAGCTGAAGCAGGTTCATGAGCCGAACCTGGCGGAGGTGCATCCCCAGTGCCTGGATTCCGTCAAACGCACCTATGCCGCCGTGCGCCAGGCCAACCCCAACTCCGGCCGCATCCTGACCGACGACTTCAACCCGGTGGAGTATTACGACGCCGCCAACCGCGAGCGCCTGCGGCGCGTGCTGGCCTCCAGCATGGAGCCGGATTAGCCCATGAAAAACCGGATTCCCCAGCCAGGGGATGGCTGGGAAGTCCGGGGAATTTCGAACTCAGTACAATCAGTGGGATTTTAGTGGTTTCTCCAAGCCGGATGTTGTACGTCATCCGGCCCGTGTAATTTAACACAGAGCAAATCCGATGCCAACCGGACCCAAGGTTTGGATATCTGAACCTGCTGGCCAACAACCTTAAAGTGCGGTAGCCAAATACCTTGCATCCAGCCACGAAGGCCCCAATTTGCCGCGCCCAGGCTGCCCATGGGCGGCCCGGCCTGTAGATGATGACTGTAATATTTACAGCCTCGCTGTAAAAATTTCCTGTCAGCCCCGGCCGGGTGATGGGCTGAATTTGCCGCCCTGGATGTCTGGTCCATCCAACCAGCATCCCCCAATCCCCGCTTCACCGGCCCAAGCCATTCAAACTCAGTTTATGCCTGGGCCTGTGGGAGGCACCGGCGGATCCGGCCGCCCCCCTTTTTTCGCCGCTGGCTTTTTTGGGCCAAAACCGGCATAAATGGCGCGAATTGAATCCTGGTGCACTGTTATGTTGATCCATAAGCTGATAACCGCGCCCCGCGAACTAACCCGGAGGGGGCTTGGCCTGCTGGCGGCCCTGGCCGGAATCGGGTGGCCGCCGCTGGAAAACTGCCACGCCGCCGAGACCAGCCCGCCCCCAGGCCTCGTAGCCACGGCCCGGGACGCCCAGCGCACGGTCACTTTTACCGTTCCGGGGCCGGATTTCACGCTGGCGGAGAACCAGTCAATCCATCCCCGCATCGCCCCCCAATTCACCGTGGAGTTCACCGGCCGCCTGCTGGTTCCGCGCGATGGCCAGTACACAATTTCGGCCGCGGGCCGGTTATTCCTGGACGGCCAGCCGGTGCCTGCCCAAGCCACGCCGCTCACCGCGGGCTACCATGAGCTGCGGGTGGCCTACGAACGGGCACCGGGCGCTGCCCGCCAGCAGGTGACCTGGCAGTCCGATTTCCTGCCGCTGGAACCGATCCCCTACACGGCCTGGTTCCAACCCCTTTCTCCCCCGCCGCTCGCAGCCGACGCGGAAATCGAAACCGGCCACCGCCTGGCCGAGGAATACAATTGCACCGCCTGCCACCTGGCCCCCAGCCAGCTGGAGCTGAAGTGGAAGGGCCCGGTTCTCCACGGGATCGGCACGCGGGCGAGCCGCCCCTGGATCTTCAAATGGCTGGAAAATCCCCGCCTTTTCCAGACCAATGCAGCCATGCCCGTGCTGCTCGAAACCGCCGCGGACCGGGCGGATGCGGCCGCCTTCCTGGCGGAGCTGAAAAGCCCCGGGACCGCCGCTGATGGGCCCGGGATCAACCCGGCGCTCATCCAGCAAGGCCGGGAGCTTTATGAATCGATCGGTTGCACCGCCTGCCACACGACCGGCCAGTGGACGCTCACCGGCCTGGGCTCCAAAATGCCGCTGTCCGCGCTGGCGGACTTTCTGGGCGACCCAGTGGCGGTGGATCCCAGCGGACGCATGCCGCACCTGGCCCTGACGCGGGAGGAGGCGGCCAGCCTGGCGGTGTATTTGGGCCAATCCCGCCGGCCGGAGTTTGAGGCCGCCCCGCCCGCCGGGAACGCGGTCCGCGGCCGCCAGCTGGTGGTGGAAAGCGGCTGTTTGAACTGCCACGCCCTGGCCGAAAAAGGCCCGGTGGAATCAGCGCTCAAGGCCCCGCCCCGGGAGCGGCTGGACCCCGGGCGCGGCTGCCTCGCGGAGCGGGTGGCGGGCAAGGCGCCCCGCTACGAACTGCCGCCGGCGGAGCGCCGGGCTTTGCAGGCCTGGGTGAAAAACCCGGGCGCGTATCCGGCTCCGCTCCAGGACTGCCAGCGCCGCCTGGATTTTTACCAATGCAATACCTGCCACGCCCTGAACGGCAGCTCCCGGGTGGTCTTTCAACGTCCGCCCCCGCCCTTGACGGAAACCGGCGAAAAACTGCGCGCCGGCTGGCTGGAGCAGGTCTTTGCCCAAAAGAAACGCACCCGGCCCTGGCTGGCTCTGCGCATGCCGGACTTCGGCCCGGAAACCATGCGCCCGCTCATCCCGCTGTTCGCGGCCACCGCCGGAGCCTCCCCGGGCGACGGCGAGCCCTTTCCGCCAGGCCCGCCGGAGCAAGCCGCCGCCGGGCTGAAGTTGATCGGCCGCGGGGAGGGCGGCCTGTCGTGCATCAACTGCCACGATTTCCGGGGTGAAAAAGCCCAGGCCGAGATGCGGGGGCCAGACTTGGTGGAGATGAGCGCCCGCCTCCGGGCCGATTGGGTGAAACGTTGGTGGCGCGATCCCGGCCGCCACGTGCCCGGCACCGCCATGCCCGCCTTCTTCAGCGAAATCGCGACCGCCCAGGCTGAAAACCTGATGGACCAGCTGCTCTGCGCCCTGGCCGCCGGGCCGGGGATGCCGGACCCGGTGGGACTGACCAACGCCGCCCAGAACTGCGTGGTCAAGGTCACGGACCAGCCGGTGGTGATCCGCTGTTTCCTCACCAATGCCTCCCCGCGCTCCATCGCCGTCGGCTTGCCCGGGCGCCAATCCTATGTCTTCGACGCGGCGGCGGTTTACCTGCGCTGCGCCTGGAAAGGGGATTTCCTGGATATGCGGCCCACGTGGACCGACCGCGGCGGTTTGCCACCCCGGGTGCTCGGCACCATCTATTACACCGCTCCGGAGTGGTTCCCGCTGCGGCTGGGGAACCCCGCTGCGGAACCCCAGGCCAGGTTCAAAGGTTACCAACTGGTCCAGGGGGTTCCGGAATTCCTATACACCCTCGATGGCGTGCCCGTCCGGGAGCGGATCACGGCCGCCAGCGGCGCCAGCGGCATCCTGCGCTCCTTTGAGCTCGGGCCCACGGAGCAGGAGGTGTGGTTTTTGGCCGGGGACCCCGGCGGCCTCCAGGTCACTTGTTCGGCGGGCGCCTTCGAGCAGGGCCGGGTGCGGATCCCCGGGGGCGGCCGGGTGCGTTTCGAGGTGAAAATAACCGAACCCGCCAAGGATTACGAATGATCCAGATCGATGGCTCCCTTGGCGAAGGGGGCGGCCAGGTGTTGCGGACGGCCCTCGCACTGGCGCTCGTGACCACCCAGCCTTTCCGGCTGGAGAAGATCCGCGCCGGCCGGGCGAAACCGGGCCTCCTGCGCCAGCACCTCACGGCCGTGCAGGCGGCCGCGCGGATCGGGGCGGCCCGGGTGGAAGGGGCGGTTTTGGGATCCACCAGCCTGTTTTTTGAGCCGGGCGCCATCCGCCCCGGGAATTATCATTTCGATATCGGCACGGCGGGCAGCACCACGCTGGTACTGCAGACCATCCTGCCGCCGCTGCTGGTCGCCGGCGGCCCCTCGCGGCTGACCCTGGTGGGAGGCACGCACAACGGCCTGGCGCCGCCCTTCGATTTCCTCGCCCGGACTTTCCTGCCGCTCCTCAACCGCCTGGGGCCGACCGTGACGGCCACGTTGGAGCGCCCGGGGTTTTTCCCCGCCGGCGGTGGGCGGCTCACCGCCGAAATCCAGCCCGCGCTCCGCCTCTCCCCGCTGCGCTTGGTGGAGCGGGGTGCCTGGCGCCAGCCGTGGGCGCGGGTCTTGATCGCCGGTCTGCCGCTGCACGTCGCCGAACGCGAATGCCAGGTGCTGCGCCAAAGGCTCGGCTGGCCGGAGGAGTGCTGCCGCATCGAAGTCCTGAACCCGGCCTGGGGCCCGGGGAACATCGTGCTGGTCGGGCTGGAGTTTGAGCAGGTCACCGAGGTGTTCAGCGCCGTGGGGGAACGGGGCGTGAAAGCGGAGGCAGTGGCGGAGCAAGCGGCAGCCGCCGCCTTGGCTTACCTGGCGGGCGGGGCGCCGGTGGGCGAACACCTGGCGGATCAATTGTTGCTGCCCCTGGCCCTGGCCGGCACCGGCTCCTTCCAGACCGGCCCGCTCTCCAGCCATTTCACCACCAACGTGGAAACCATCCGCCGTTTCCTGCCGGTGGCTGTCCGCACGGAAGCCACCGGCGCCGGGCAGGTACTGGTTTCGGCCGGTCCCGGGGCGTGAGCAGCGGATAAACCGGCCCGCCAGCTCCCAATATGGAATTGCCAGCCCATGGCCGGGCGTGGTTAAAAGGATCATGTATGAATGGCGCTTAAATTAGTCCTAAAACTTTCTTGCCCAGTCGTTTGCGGCGTTTGGGATTGGGCAGGGTTTCAAAAAGGACTTGGCGGCTGATCTGTTGCATTTCTTTTAGAATATTCTGTAGCTTG
>CAIMWS010000082.1 GCA_903845125.1 uncultured Verrucomicrobiota bacterium | reverse complement strand
TTAGCTGGCGATTCTTGTCTGCTTTGGTACGGGGCTGCCCGGGAGCCTCGGCCAGCGTGGCTTGGGGTGGCGCGGCTTTTGGGGGAGCCTGGGCTGCCGGAAGATTCGGCCCTGAGCCGGGAAGCCTTTCTGGCGCGGACTCCCTTTCGCGTGGGCCTGAACCCTCCGGCGGACAGGCCCGGCTTGCATTCGGCATCGACTAAAAGCGATGGATATGTGAAACTGCCTGCAGATTATGAAATTCAACTCTGCATCCCTGATGGCCGCTGGGCTATTCCTCGCGGCTGGCCACGTGGCCGGCGCCGAATGGCAGGTGTGGACCCTGGCGGAAACCCGGCACATCCTGCGCAGCGAACGGCCCGCGAACCTGGCCCCGGTCCAGTTGGGCGCCGCCCGCAACGAGTGGGTTAGCTTCCAGATCCTGATCCGTGCGGACACGCCCACGAGCGGCATCCGCGTGGCCGCAGGCGACCTCCTGGGGGCGGGAGGTGTGGGGCTGCGCGGGGCCGAAGCCCGGCTCTATCGCCAGCACCAACTGCGCCTGGAAACCGGCACCTATCGGAACGACGCGTTCCAACCGGACTGGTATCCCGATCCGCTCATCCCCTTCCAGCATCCAGTGACCGGAAAGGAATTGGCAGGGGCACGCCTGACGGCGGTACCCTTCGATTTGCCCGCCCGCGAGACGCATGGATTCTGGGTGGATCTCTTCGTTCCGAACGGCACCCCGCCGGGGGAATATCGCGGCGTTTATGGTGTCACCGCCGGCACGGGCAGCGTCCGCGAGATACCCGTCTGTCTGACCGTGTGGAATTTCACCTTGCCGCCCACGCCCACGCTGGTGACAGAGTTCGGCTCGCCGTCGCTGCGCGACTACTATCGCCGGCAGTCCAAGGCGGGCGGCCAGGCGGAGCCATCCGATTGGGCTGGGATCGAGGCCCAATGCGCTGGGATGCTGAGCGAACACCGCTTCAACGCCACGCCGCCGGCCGCGATGCTCAGCCCGCAGCCCCAGCCCGATGGCGCCTTCCGGATACCTTCATCACAGGTGCGGGCCTTGCAGGAATTTGTGGATCGTTATCACGTCAACGCGCTGCAGATCCCCCATCCCTCCACCGCTGTCAAAGATCCCGTCGCCCAGCGCCACACCCTGAACGCGTGGCTGGCAGCCTTCGACCAGGCGGCGCAGGAGCTCCACCGGCCCCAAGTCGGTTTCTATACCTACCTGCGGGACGAGCCGAACACGCTGGACGATTACCGCTATGTGCAAACCTGGGGGCGCGCCATCCGCGAGGCGAAGTCCGTGGTCAAAGTGCTCGTGGTCGAGCAGCCCTGGACCGAGCCGGGCCTGGGTGGCGCGGACAGCGCCTGGGGCGATCTCCACGGGGCGGTGGACATCTGGTGTCCGCTCTTCTCGCTGCACCGCCCGGCGAGCGTGATCCAGCGCCAGGCGCTTGGCGAGAGCATCTGGACCTATACGGCGCTCTGCCAGGGCCCTCCCACGCCCTGGTGGCACATCGATTTCCCGCTGCTGAATTATCGCGTGCCCGCCTGGATGGCGTGGCGCGACGGCATGAATGGCCTGCTCTATTGGGGCGGTTTCTCCTACTGGAACCAAACCCCGGATCCGTGGACTCAAGCCCCCTGCTATGCGGGCAACGGCCTGCCACAGCAGGGCCAGAAAGGCCTTCTTTATTACGGCGAAGGTTCGCTGGTCTACCCGGCGAGCGCCGTGGGCTACGACGGCATTGTGCCCAGCATCCGCCTCAAGGCCTTGCGCGATGCGATCGAGGATTACGAGTATCTTGCCATTCTTCAGCGGGCAGGCAAAACCGCGGACGCGCAGAAAATCGCCCGTTCGCTGACCGGGTCCTTTTTCCAATGGGAGAAGGATCCCGCAGCCTACGAAACCGCGCGGGCCCGGCTGGCGGCCATGATTGCCGGCGCTCCGTAAGCCGGGCGGGAGGGAGGAGCCGCCTCAATGCTGAATCCATAAACCAACTGGAGCCAACCATGAAACATGATCGGAATCCGAAGAAAACTGCCCCGGAAGCACCCATCTCCCGCCGGAGATTCGTGCGCTCCGCCACGGCCATCACACTCGGCGCCACGGCCGGCGGCCTCGCCACCCCGGGAGCCGAGTCCGGGAAACCGCCGCCGGGCACGCTCCCTCCGGCCGTTCAAATGCAATTCATGCGGCCCGCTCAACTGGAAAAGGCGATCCGCGATTTCCCGGTCGTTTACGTGCCGTTTGGGCTGATCGAATGGCACGGCCGGCACCTGCCGCTGGGCAACGACGCTTTGAAAGCGCACGCGATCCTGGTCAAGGTGGCCGGGCAATATGGCGGGGTGGTGTATCCCCCGATCTACTTCCACGAAGGTTTCCCGCAGTCATCCCTGGTGCCGGTCCTCACCGAGCTCTTTGCCCGGCTGAAGAAAACCGGCTTCCGCGTCATCCTCGGTGTTTCCGGCCATAACGTCCAGGGACAGATCGACATGGTTAACCGCGCCTTGGCGCCGGTGGTGTCGGATGGCGCCGCCGCGGGCCTGGGTTTGTGGGAAATCTCCCTCAGCCAGGGCCCTGAATCCAACACTGACCATGCGGCGAAATGGGAGACCTCCAATATGATGTATTTTTATCCCGAGCTGGTGGACCTGGCTGCCTTGGGGGATGGTCCGCTCGCCCCCGATATGAAGGCGCCCGATGGGATTGGCGGGCTGGACCCCCGCCGGCACGCGTCGGCGGAAGTCGGGCGGCGCAACGTCGAACTTGCCGCCCAGGCGATCGGCAAAAAAGCCAGGGAACTGCTCGCCGGGCTGGCGGCAACCCGTGATGGCTACCGGCCCCCGGCCATCACCCCGGGGCAATGGTGGATGGTTTAAGCGGCTCCTGGCTGGCGATACGCGTGTTCCTGTATTAAAATGCGTTTTATGAAAAACATCCAAAGTTGGGCTGCGAGCCTGGTATTTAAACCAGGCTTGCGCTTGGTGGTCTTGGGTCTGGCCTCCTGGCCGGCCCTGTTTTCCCGGGCTGGGCAAACTGGTGGGGCAGCCGGGCCGGCCGTCGCTCCCCTGCCGGTGCGCGTCCACCCGGCTACGGCCATGGCGTCGCCCGCCTGGCCACGCCCGCAACTTGCCTTGCATGTGGCCCCCGGCGGCCGCGACACCGGGGACGGATCGGCCGGGCAGCCTTTCGCCAGCCTGGAGCGGGCACGGGACGAAATCCGCGCCCGGCGGCAGGCCGGATCGATCCCGGTGGGCGGAGTGGAGGTGCTGGTGCATCCTGGTGAGTACCAGGTCCGCCAAACCTTCGTGCTGGCGGAGCGGGACTCCGGCACCGAGTCCGCCCCGATCCTATTCCGGGCGGTGGACCGCGGGAGCGCCTGCTTCCGTGGCGGGGCGCGGTTGACGGGCTGGCGCAAACTGTCGGACACAGACGGCTACCCGCAGTTGCCGGCGGAAGCCCGGGCCCAGGTTTGGATATTGGACTTGCGGACCTGCGGCCTGACCAACCTGCTGCCGTTGAAGCTGGGTGGCTTTGCCAGTGGCAATGGATTTCGGACGCACCCCGCCCATGAGCTCTTTTTTAATGGCCAGGCGATGGCGCTGGCCCGGGGGCCCAACGAGGGCTTCCTGCGCATCAGCCAGGTGGCGGTCAAAGACGGCACCCAAGGCTACGACCGCCAGGGCAGCAAAACCGGCCGGTTCTTTTTCGAGGGCGACCGCCCGCGCCGCTGGGCCAGCGAGCCGGATTTACTGCTCTACGGTTATTGGTTCTGGGACTGGGCGGATTCCTATGAGCGCGTGGCCGCGGTGGACCCGGAGCAGCGGCTGATCACCCTGGCCCAGCCCTGGCACACCTACGGCTTCAGCGTGGGGGCACCGTTCTATGCGGTCAATGCCCTGAGCGAACTCGATGTGCCGGGCGAATGGTTCCTGGACCGCACCGGCCTGAAGGTTCTTTTGTATCCGCCGTCCGATCCCCGGGCCGCCGCCATCGAGATGTCCACCTTGGACGCTCCCATGGTCGAGCTGCGGAACGTGTCCTGGGTCGGTTTTACCGGCCTGACCTGGGAATTGGGCAGCGCGGATGCCATCCAGGTCAGCGGTGGCGCCCATTGCCTGCTGGCCGGGTGCGTGGTGCGGCACTTCGCCGGAAACGGTGTGGAAATCCGCGGCGGCCGGCAGCACGGGCTGCGCTCCTGCGATATTTACTCCCTGGGCCGGGGAGGGACCGCCATCTCGGGCGGCGACCGCCGGACCCTCGAGCCGGGCGGGCATTTCCTGGAGAACTGCGATATCCATGACCTGTCCCGCATCGACCACACCTACACCCCGGCTGTCATCCTCGACGGCGTGGGCCACCGCATTGCCCATAACCGCATGCACGACATCCGCAGCAGCGCCATGCGGGTGGGCGGCAACGACCACCGGATCGAATACAATGAAGTCTATAACGCGGTGACGGAGTCCGACGACCAGGGCGGGGTGGATATGTTCGGCAATCCGACCTTTCGCGGAAACGTTTACCGCTACAACTACTGGCATCATATCGGCAACTGGCGCGGCGCCGGCGACCAACCCAAATGCGGCCAGGCGGGCATCCGCCTTGATGACGCCATCTGCGGCACGCACATCTACGGAAATATCTTCGAGCGCTGCTCGGCCGGGAAACTGGGGTTTGGCGGCGTGCAAATCCACGGCGGCAAAGACAACCTGGTCGAGAACAACCTCTTCATCGAGTGCTCCGCCATGGTGAGCTGCTCGCCCTGGGACGACAAACGCTGGCGCAACTTCGTGGCCCAGGCATTGGACTCCCGGGAGATTGACCGGGCGCTCTATGAACGGCGCTATCCGGAACTGGCCGGTCTGGCGGAGAACGCCAACCGCAACCAGATCCGCCGAAACCTGGGCTGGCGCTGTGGCGAACTGCTCCGACGCGCCCCCCGGAATATTGAGGCGGCCGGCAACGTCTTGCTGGGGGAGCAGGAATTTTCCTGGGATGCCCGGAGCCTGCCCTTGAATCGCCCCGACTTTGATCCGATCCCCTTGGCGGAGATCGGGCTTTACCGGGATGCGGCTTTTCGCCCTTGACGAAAGCCACTCTTGCCCACCGCCGTTTGCCGACTGTGGCGGCTGCGCCGGCCCCGCCGCCGGCGTATTATTGAGGGCGGACCGCGATGGCCGAAAAGTAATCGTGTGCCACGGGCACCGGGCCGCCGGCATGGCGTCGCGCCAGCTCCGCCTCGAAGCGCCGGGTTAATTCCGGCCGATGGCTGGGGCGGATCGCTTCCTGGTAGGCCGTGCCGGCCCCGGAATGGAGCAGATGCTCGACGGCCTCGGTAGCGCTGCCGCAGGGGAACACTATCTGGCCGGGCCAGGCTTGGACCAACTCCAGCCCGGCAGCGCGCAGATGCCGTTCAAGGGAAGCCAGATCCGGTGGGAAATCGAAATGGACCTCTTTTTCCAAAGCCTCCGGATTCGCGGCCACGAGCTGGCTGAACACCTCCAGGGCTTCCCGGGGGGACTGTTGCTGATGGACCACCAGAGCCAGTTGCCCGCCAGGCGCGAGCGCGGCGCACGCGGCCTTCATAAAGGGCGCCAGGGGGATATAGCCCAGAACCCAGGTGGTGATGATCAGGTCGTAGGAGCCGCCTTTGGACAAGGTTTCCAAAGCGTCCTGGCAGACCAGGCGCACCTGGTTCCAACCGGATTGTTCCAGCCGCTGGCGGGCCACGGCCAGCATGCCTGGCGAAAGGTCCACCGCGAGGATGTCCCCCTTTCCGCCCAATTTTTCAGCGGCCAGCGCCGTCGCATAACCGGTGCCGCACCCGGCTTCGAAGAGGCGGGCGCCCGGCTTCCACTCCAGGCGGCCAAACAATTCGCGCACCGGTCCTCCGGCCTGGCTGAGCCAATGCCCGTCATAGTGCTGGCTGGCCTGATTATAAACCCGCTCCAAGTCCTGGTTGTCCACCTAGGGGCGGTCCCGGGATTCCAGCACCCGGAAAAAGCGGGGCATTTCGCCGCCCGGCGCCACTTTATCGGTGAAAATCTTTTCGGCTAAGTGCGGCGGCGCGGGTGGCTTCTGCCCGGCGGGGAGCAAACCCCGCAAATCGCGGCCCAGGCAGGTCAGCCTCGGTTGCGGCACATGCCGGTGCAACCGCTCGAGAATGACCGGCAGCGATTCCTGGAGCAGGTTGCCAAAGGAATAGGGAACCAATTGGCAGGGACAAACCTCGCCCCCGCCATCGACATAAAGATGAGTGGTGCCCGCGCCGCAGCCAAAACTGTCCGGCGACTCCAGCCGCGCATAAGTGGACAGGATCGGCAGCGCCACATCCCGGGCGGCGAGGGATTGCCACTCCAATATTTTGCGGGTAAACGGTTCCTCCAGGATCACATCCTGGCGCCCCTGCAGCCGCCCCGTCGGACACGGCTCCAGCAAATGAACCTCGAACGCTCCGGCCTGCTCCACGAATTTCAGGAACCGTTCGAAACGGCCGTCCGCCAGCAATTCCCGGGAAGCCACCGTCACGACATAGCAATACAGCCCGGCCTGCCGGGCATTGGCGATGGCCTCCAGGGCGATTTTGAACGCCCCCGGGTATCCGCGTTTCGCGTCCTGTTCCGCGGCCAGGTCCGAATCCAGGCTGATGCCCACGGAAAAGACCCCGGCCGCCGCGAGGGATCGGGCTCGTTCGGGAGTCAAACCGAGTCCGGTGGTTCCCACGCTGACGCATACTCCGGAACCGAAAAAGCCGGCGATCGATTCCAGGTCCGGACGCAATAAAGGTTCGCCTCCGGTCAAATGCAGCATGATCACCCCCGCGGCCGTCAGTTCCCCCGCCACGCGCTTTAAACTGTCCAAGCTGCAGTCGGTTTGCGTGCGGTCCGCATTGTAACAATGCCAGCAGTGGAACGAACAGCGGTTGGTGACCGCCCAGGTTATGGAGAACAAACGATCCCGGTATTCGCCCGGGTGGCCCAGCCGATCCACAAAACGGTTCCAGGCAGGGCTGGGAATCGGTGGAAAATTCGAATTCACCACCCATTGATCGCCCCAGCCAACGGCTTTTTCACTGGCCAGGTATTCCCGCAGGAACGGCAGGATGACCGGCGGTAAACGGTGCATCGCAGGATCCGCCGCCATGCGTTGAAAAAATTCCGGGCCGGTGACCCGCTCGCTGGCGGAATGGACCGCTGCGCGGGACTGGGCACCCGGCGTCGCTTGGTTGATTGAGCTCATCTTTCGGCAGCTTTGGTCTATTGGTTTGTAATCTGGAGCTTACGCTACCGCCTTCACCAGAAAACCCCTAATTGAAAAAAACAATGAAGCCGGTTCGGCAATCGATGACCGGCCGGGCCGGGCCGGGGCCAACGGGTGCCAAACAGTGCCGAAGCCCATCCCGGCTTTTATTTCAAGGATGGCACCCTATCCCCGCGCTGTTCCTTTTGGACTGCCGGGCGATCCAGTCCTGCGCCTTCTGTCTCGCCAGCCTCCTCCTGCCCCAGGGCAGGGACCTGCCTACGGCACCGCCAGGCGGATTTTATCGAGCTGCGTATAGCGGATGTGGTCTTTCAACCGAGCCGATGAAAGCTGCTGCACGCTGCCATCGCCCAGGGCCACATTGCCGGCGCTGTTATGCAGCTGTCCGGACCAGCCCACGTTGGCGTTGGTCCCCCATTCGGCCAGGCCGGATTTTAACTCCTTCCCATCCAGGGTCACGTTTCGATCTCCTGATAGCAGCGTTTGCGGCAGGGTCTCATCCGCATCCAGACCCACAAAATAACTCACCATCCCATTGGCCAGCTTTGGCCAGCTGTCCGCCGGGGCACGGTTATCGGCGGGGCACACCAGGATTTTGGGTGTCGACAGTTCGTTCGACATGGCCTGGAAATGCGGAAACACGTTGCCGCTCGCGACCTCTTCCTGGGTGCCCCCGGCTTTCCGGGGCAATTGCATCGGAAACTTGTCGGCGTTGTCCACGGCAAAAACCCGGAAGGCCAGGCCGATGTTTTTCAGGTGGTTCATGCACTGAACCCTCTGGTTTGGGCTGGGGGAGCCGGGTTGGGCCCCGGCGGTTATGAATCGAAATCTCAGCGCGAGCAGCGCAGCGAGCATGCCCAATAGCAACAGGACCATGAGCAATTCCATAAAAGTGAAGGCGTGCTGACGCAAAATCGAGTTTGTGGGTTTCATGTCCTGGAACATACCTCATTTCCTGTGCCCCGGACAAGAATAAAGGTTCCGCTCGCCTGCTTGCAGCGGCGGGAGGGTGCCAGGAGCGTGGCTGTGCCTGCCCCCGGCCGGTTTTCGGCGGATCCGGCCTGGAGTTTTTTCCGGGGTTTCCCGCAACCGGCGCTTGACGATCCGGCCAAATTCAAATCCACTCATCCCATGCATATGCGCCTTTGCCGCTGGCTTTTGCTGGGCCTGTTCCTGGCTCCCTCCATGCCCGGGGCCGAGCGGGTCTTCCATGTTTCTCCCCAGGGCAGCGACACCCACCCGGGCTCGCGGAGCCAGCCGTTTGCCACCCTGGAAAAAGCCCGGGCCGCGGTGCGCCAAGCCGGGCGGGAAATCCCGCGGCGGGTGATCGTAGAGCCCGGCCTTTACGAGCGGCGCGAGACTTTCCAGCTCGGGCCGGAGGATTCCGGCACCGCCGGCGCTCCCGTTACCTGGGAAGCTGCCCAAGGCGAATGCGTGAGGCTGACCGGTGGCACCACGGTGCCGGCTTCCGCCTTCCAGCCGGTCACGGACCCCGGGCTTTTGCAGCGGCTGGATCCAGCCGCCCGCGGCCAGGTGCGGGTGGCGGATCTCCAAGCCCTGGGCGTGGGAGCCCTTGCCGAATTCCCCACCGCTTATCACGGAGCACCCCCCGGACCGGAACTGTACCAGGGCGGCGGGCGCTTGCGGATCGCCTGCTGGCCCAACCAGGGTTGGGCCACCGTCGCGCGCATTATCGAATCCGGGTCCCGTCCGCGGGACGGGGACCGGCGCGGATTGACTGGCACTTTCGAGTATGGCGGTGACCGCCCGTCGCGCTGGCGGGCGGAGGATGGCATCTGGCTGCAAGGCTACTGGTGTTATGACTGGTATGATGAGGTCATCAAGGTCCGCTCCATCGCGGCCGCCACGCGCCGGATCACCCTGGCGGCGCCCCACGTTTACGGCCTCCAGCAGGGCAATCCTTCCCCCCGCCGCTTTCGCGCGCTGAACGTCCTGGAGGAGCTGGACGAGCCGGGCGAGTTCGTGCTCGACCACGCGCGGGGCCGGCTTTATTTGTGGCCCGCCGCCGGACGGGCAGGGGAGCCGGTGACCCTGGCCACTCTGGATGCCCCCATCATCCGGCTGCAGGACGCGGCCTGCATCACCTTGCGCGGTTTCGCCGTGGAATGCGGCCTGGGCAATGGCATCGACCTCGAGGGCGGCGCGGATTGCGCCATCGAAGCCTGCGCCGTCAGCAACCTGCGGCGCCTGGGCATCCGGGTGGCCGGCGGCCGGCGGCACCGGGTGGCTGATTGCGATCTCCACGACACCGGAACCGGCGGCCTGGTGCTGGCTGGTGGGGACCGGAAAACGCTCACGCCCGCCGGTCACGAGGCGGTCAACAACCACCTTTGGCGGTTTTCGGTGCACCAGCTCACTTCCGCTTACGGGCTTTCCTTCGAGGGTGTGGGCCACCGTGCCGCCCACAACCTCATCCACGACGCGCCCCACCAGGCCATTTTCGTGGGCGGCAATGACCATGTGTTCGAATACAACGAGGTCCATCGCGTCTGCACGGAAACGGACGATTGCGGCGCGCTCTACAAGGGGCGCAATCCCTCCTGCCGGGGCAACGTGATCCGCTGGAACTATTGGCACGACATCGGCAACGCCATGGGCCACGGCAGCGCCGCGGTTTATTTCGACGACGGCGATGGCGGCGACCTCGTTTTCGGCAACGTCTTCGTGCGCTGCGGCGATCCGGGCCGGGGCTCTTTTGGCACGGTTTTCTCCCACGGCGGCCATGGCCTCCGGGCCGAACAGAACCTGTTCATCGACTGCCGCCGGGCGTTGGGTTCAGCCCCGTGGAACGATGCGCGGTGGCGGGCGGCGCTCAAGGGAGCTGAGGAAACCTTTTTTCCCGAGAAACTGCTCCAGGAGGTGGACATCACCCGGCCACCTTACCTCACCCGCTACCCCGAGCTGGCCCACTTCATGGATCCGCCCGCGGAGGCGCCCCGGGAAAACCGCGCCCGGCTGAATGTAATGGTCCGCTGCGGCGAGATCTCCGGTGGCAACTGGCGCCTGGAGGAGGGCCTGGTCTGGGCCACCCCGGCCGACCCGGGCTTCGTCAATGCCGCCCAGGGGGATTATCGCCTGCGGCCGGACAGTGAAGTCCTCCGACGTCTGCCCGGATTCCAACCTCCGCCGCTGGATCAGATGGGCCTGCGGGGAGCGGGGAGCCGGCGGGCGTGGCCGCTGTTCCACCCCGTGCCACCGGTGGTGAATGTCCGCCCAACTGAACCCTCAACAACCAACGTAAAATGAACTCATACCCAATGAACATTCTGGCGGCCGGCGTGGCCTGGCTGACGCTCGCTGGCGCCCTCCCCGCCGGGGCCCAAAGCGCGGATTCACCTCTTCCCTGGGATCTGCAGGCACTCTCCGCCCCGCCCAAATGGTCGGCCCTGGAACGCCCCAAATCCACCGGGGTGAAGGCCATTTTTTACACCGGCCTGCCGTTCCAGGGCAAACCCACCCGGGTCTTCGCCTGGCTGGGGCTCCCCCCGCTGAATCCCGGCGAAAAAGCCCCCGGCATGGTTTTGATCCACGGCGGCGGCGGCACCGCTTTTGAGGAGTGGGTGCGGCTGTGGGTGGATCGCGGTTACGCCGCCATCGCCATGGACACCTGCGGCCAGATTCCCGTGGGCAACTACAGCCAGTGGGTTCACGATGCCCAGGGCGGCCCCGCCGGCTGGGGCGGTTTTGACCAGGTGGACTCGCCCCGCGAGGACCAGTGGTCTTACCACGCCGTCGCCGATGCCATCCTGGCCCACTCCCTCCTCCGGTCCCTGCCCGAGGTGGATCCCGCGCGCACCGGGGTCACCGGCATTTCCTGGGGCGGCTACCTGACCTGCCTCGTGGCGGGGGTGGACCCGCGCTTCAAGCTGGCCGTGCCCGTTTACGGCTGCGGCTTTTACCGGGCCACCGTTTTCGAGGGGCAGTTGGGCAAACTGAATGCCGGCCAGACCCAGCGCTGGATGGCCTGGTGGGATCCCTCGGTTTACCTGGCGGCGGCCCGGTTGCCCATGCTCTGGGTGACCGGCAGCAACGATTTCGCCTACCCGCTGGATGCCCTCCAGCTTTCCTACCGCGAAGCCCGGGGCCCGCGTGCACTTTGCATCCGCCTCCGCATGCCCCATGGCCATGGCGGAGCGGGGGAGAATCCCGCGGAAATCCGGGTGTTTGCCGACAGCATTCTCAAAGGCGGGGCACCCCTGGCCCGGATCACTGGCCAGGGATCCGCCGGCGCCAGTGTCTGGGCCACGTTTGCCGCCCCGGTGCGCATCGCCAGGGCCGAGCTGAATTACACCCTGGACACCGGCCGCTGGCAGGACCGCAAATGGGAAGCCATTCCCGCCACCCTCGCGGACGGCCGCGTGACCGCCGAGTTGCCCGATAAAACCCGCGTTTATTACCTGAACCTGTTCGACGAGCGCGGCTGCGTTGTCAGCACGGAACATGTGGAGCGTGATTAAGCGGCGCCGCTCCGCGCGGCCTTGGCGCGGTCTTTTTTCACGGCCTTTGCACGGCCTTTGCGCTTGAATCCGCCGCCGCCGCCCCGCACACTGCGCGCGTGAAAAAATCGCACCTATATGGATCCGGCTTCAGCGCCGGTTTGGTTTGTTTATTGAGCCTGGCGGCCCCGCTGCCGGGCGCGGAGAACTGGCCCGCCTGGCGTGGCCCGCGCGGGGATGGCACCAGCACCGAAAAGGGTTTCCCCACGCAGTGGTCCGGCACCCAAAACGTGGTCTGGAAAAAGCCCCTGCCGGGCGAAGGCCATTCTTCCCCGATCCTCTGGGGGGAGCGGATCTTCCTTACCACAGCCTTGAAGGAAACCCAGGAGCGCGTGCTGCTCTGCCTGGACCGCAAATCGGGCGCCATCCGGTGGCGGCAGGTGGTCCTGCAGTCCCCCCTGGAGGCCAAAAACAACGAAAACAGCTACGCCTCGGCCACCCCGGCCTGTGATGGCGAAAGAGTCTATGTCACCTTCCAGGACCGCGAGGAGGCGGTGGCGGCGGCCTACGATCTCGAAGGCCGGCGGCAGTGGCTGGTCCGGCCCGGCCAGTTCAAGAGCCAGTGGGGCTTCAGCCACACCCCGCTGCTGTTCGAGGACAAGGTGATCTTCAGCTGCTACAGCAAGGGGGAGAATTTTGTGGCCGCCCTGAACCAGGCGGACGGCCGGACCGCCTGGAAAACACCTTGCGCCAACGGCAGCCAGAGCTACAGTCCGCCGCTCATCCGGGAAATGGATGGCCGCGCCCAGGTGATCGTGCCCGGCAACCAGGCCGTAACCAGCTTCGACCCCCGCACCGGCAAAGTGTGGTGGTTCGTGGATGGCCTGGCCAGCGACGCCGTGATTGCGCCCGTTTACAACGCGCAGGCGGACTTGGTCCTGGCCTGCACCAGCTGGCCCGCCAAAGTGCTCCTGGCGATCAAACCGGACGGCCAGGGCAACGTGACCCAAACCAAGGTGGCCTGGAAATCCCCCGACGGGGCGCCCTATGTGCCCTCCCCGCTGGCCGTGGGGGACTGGTTTTTCACCTCCTCCTTCAACGGCCGGTCAGCCTATTGCTTTGAGGCGGCTTCGGGCAAGGTCCTCTGGAAAGAGCCGATGGGTCTGCATCATGCCTCACCCGTGGCCGCGGATGGCCTGCTCTATTTCCTGAATGACGACGGCGTGACCCACGTGGTCCGGGCCGGGCCGAAATATGAACTCGTGTCCCGCAACGAGCTGGGCGAAAAGACCTACGCCTCCATGGCTTTGAGCGGTGGCCAGATCTTCCTGCGCAGTTTCAGCCACCTGTATTGCATCGGCCACCCGGACCGGTAAGGCCCGGCTCTGCGACCGCCGCGCGGGCTGGCGCCGGCTGGCCCGTATTCGGCGCGCTCGAATGGGAAATCCCTCCGGGCTGGCCCCTGGCTACCCTGGCGACATCTGGCGCAGGAACCGGGCGGCGGCGGAGAAAGTATCCACCGCCCAGCGGATCTCCTCCTCCGTGTTGTCCATGCCCGGTGAGAAAAGCACGCTGCCTTGGGCGCGGGGGTGGTCGAGGCCTATGGCCTGCAGGACATGGGAGATTTTCACCGCCTTGCTCAGGCAGCTGGAGCCGCTGGCCAGGGCCAGCCCTTGGAGGTCGCAGCGGAGCACCAGCGCCTCCCCCTCCAGGCCCGGCACGCTGAGGTTGAGGTTGGTGTAGAGCCGCTGCGGGCCCAGCTGGGGGCCGTTCAAGACCAGCCCCGCCGCCCGCAACCCCTCCCAAAGCTGCTGCTGGAGCTGGCCCACGTGGGCCTGGCGCCGGGCGAATTCCCGCCCGGCCAGCTCACCGGCCACCCCGGCCCCCACGATGGCCGCCACGTTTTCGGTGCCCGCCCGGCGCCCCCCCTCCTGCGGGCCGCCATGCAGCAGGCTGGCCATCCGGGCCCGCCGGGTGCGGTAAAGAATGCCCACGCCCTTGGGCCCGTAAAAACGGTGGGGCGAAACCACCAGGAAATCCGCCCCCAGCTCCGCCACCCGCGTGGGGAGCCAGCCGCCGCTGGCGGTGGCATCCACCAGGAGCGGAACCCCCGCCTCCGCGGTCACCTGGGCGATTTCCGCCACCGGCTGCACAGTCCCCACCTCGTGGTTGGCATGCTGGATGGCCGCCAGGATGGTCTGCGGGGTGAGCGCGGCGCGCACCGCCTCCGGATCCACCCGCCCGGTGGCGTCCACCGCCACCCGCGTGCAGGCAAACCCCTGGGATTCCAGGAACGCAACGGTGTTCAGTACATTCACATGCTCCACCGCGCTCACCACGAGGTGGTTCCCCCGGCTGCGGCTGGCATAAGCCACTCCTTTGACGGCCAGGTTGATCGCTTCCGCCCCGCCCGAGGTGAAAACAACCTGGTCCGCGGACCCGGCCGCCAGGAAAGCCGCCGCTTGGCCGCGCGCCTGCTCCAGCGCCTCCCGCGCCCGCAGGCCTTCCCGGTGCAGGGAGGCGGGGTTGCCGAATTCCGCGGTGAGCCATGGCAGCATCGCCTCCCGGACTTCGGCCCGCAGGGCGGTGGTGGCTTGGTGATCCAAATACACTCGGCGCATGCGCCATTATGGCGGCGCCTTAAAAGGCGGGTCAAGGCCCGGGCCGCGAGCGTGCTTTCATTTTACTTTTGGGGCTTGCTGTGGCACTTACTGGGCGTGCAGAGATTATTGGAACAGATCGAGGCCGACGCCAAGGCGCGGTTGACGCTGCCTTCGAACCGTTCGCCCCACGCGGAGCTGGCCCGTTTCAAAACCTTTTTGAAACGGCAGTCGCATCGCCTCAAGCTGCGCCACCGGGCCGGGGCGCCCGGCCGGGAGACCTGCCTGGCCCGCTCCGTCCTGATGGATGTGCTGATGCGGTACCTGCTCCAGGGCGCGCTGGCCCACCTGCCCTCCAAGGTCACCACCCTGCCGCCGCCCCTGGCGCTGGTCGCCATCGGCGGCTACGGGCGCCAGGAGCTGAACCCGCACAGCGATATCGACATCATGTTCCTGCACGAGGGCGAGGTGAGCCCCTACGGGAAGCACCGCGGCTGCATGAGCGCGCTGACCGAGGAAATCCTGCTCTGCCTGTTTGACCTGGGCATGAAGGTGGGGCACTCCGTGCGGAATCCGGAGGATTGCGTGAAGGAGGCCAACCAAAACATGCAGTCCAAAACCTCGTTGATCGAAGCGCGGCTGATCACGGGTAACGCCGCCCTGTTCGAGCGCATGGAGGCGCTGGTCACCGCCCGCTGCGTGATGGGGTTTGAGCAGGAATACATCGCCGCCCGGCTGGAGGACCAGTCCGCCCGGCGCGCCAAGTATGGCGACTCCGCCTGCATGCAGGAGCCGAACATTAAGAACGGCTGCGGCGGCCTGCGCGATTACCAGAACCTGCTCTGGATGGCCTGGTTCAAATACCGCATCCGCACCCTGGAGGAGCTGCAGGAGCGGGAGTGGATCAGCGGGGAGGAGCGCTTTCAGCTGCAGGAGGCCTACAATTTCCTGCTGCGTGTGCGCAATGACCTCCACTACCAGGTCAACCGCCCCATGGACATCCTGCTCAAGGGGGTGCAGCCCACCATTGCCTTGAACCTCGGCTACGAGGACCGCTCCCCGATCCAGCGCCTGGAGAAGTTCATGCGGCAGCTCTACACCCACATGCGCAACGTGTACCTGATCACCCGCACCGTGGAGGAGCGCCTGGCCTTCCAGCAGAAGCCCAAGCCGCGCACTTCCTGGCGGCAGCTGCTGTTCGGCCGGCGGGAGAAGGCGCCGGCGCCCCAGGTGGATGGTTTTTATTTTCTGGACGGCGAGATCGTTCCGGCCTCCAAGTTGGTGTTTCGGGAACACCCCCGCCGCCTGATGCGCGTGTTCCTGCTGGCCCAGCAGCGCGGCCTGCGCCTGCACCCGGACCTCGTTCAGATGGTCCGCCACCACCTCGCCCTGGTGGACAAGGCCTTCTGGAGGGATGCCCACGTGCACGAAACCTTCCTGGAGATCCTCTCCCAGCGGGGCGGCGTGGCCCCCGTGCTCCGCACCATGCATGAGGTGGGCCTGCTCGGCCGCTACCTGCCCGAGTTCGGTAAGCTGACCTGCCTGGTGCAGCACGAGTTCTTCCACCGCTACACGGCCGATGAGCATACCCTCGTCTGCGTGGAAATGCTGGACGCCGTGTGGAACTCCCCCAAGCTGCCCTTCAGCCGGTACCGTGAAATCTTCCAGAAGGTCGAGCGCCCCTTCGTCCTCTACCTGGCTCTGCTGCTGCACGACGCCGGCAAAAGCGAGCCCTCCCGCCACCACGCCGACCGCTCCGCCATGCTCGCCCTGCGCGTGGCCCGGCGCCTGGGGCTGGATGCCGCCGCCACCCAGACTCTCCGGCTCCTGGTCGAGCAGCACCTGGCCATGATCCAGGTCTCCCAGAAGCGCGACCTCGAGGATCCCTCCGTGGCCCGCAAATTCGCGCTGCAGTTCAAGAGTGCTGAAAACCTGCACCAGCTCCTGCTGCACACCCTTACCGATACCCTGGGCACCCGCGCCGATTTGTGGAACGACTATAAGGAGGCTTTGATTCTCACGTTATACGAGGAGGCCTGCCGTTTTCTCCACGACCAGGCCGATGGGGTCAAGGCCGGGGAAAAGCAGCGGGACCAGCACATTCAAGCCCTCCGCCGCCTGGTCAGCAAGGAGGCGGACGCCGAGGAGGTCGAGGCTCATTTCAACCTCATGCCGCCCCGCTATTTCCAGACCGCCACGGCGGAGGAAGTCCAGGCCGACCTGCAGATGGCCCACCAGTTCATGCAGTTCCAGCTCCTGCTGGAGGACCGCGCCCTGGAGCCGGTGGTGTCGTGGGTCAACCTGCCGGACCGGGTTTACGCCAAGGTGCGGATCTGCACCTGGGACCGCAGCGGGCTGTTCAGCAAGATCGCTGGCTCCCTCACCGCCGCGCGGTTGAACATCCTCGGCGCCCGCATTTTCTCCCGGGCCGACGGCATCATCTTCGACGCCTTCACGGTCATCGATGCCGCCACGGGCGCCCTGCCCGGGCGGGAAGCACGCGATAAATTCGAGCAGGTTTTCAAAGCCTGCCTCACCGGCCAGGCGGATCTGGATGCCCTGCTGGCGGCCCTCAAGAAGAGCCGGCCCCTCTACCAATACCTGGAGGGCGAGCGCATCGCCACCACGCTCAATTTCGATAATTCCAGCTCGGAAACCGACACCATCATCGAAATTGAAACCGAGGATCGCATCGGCCTGCTTTACACCGTGTCCCATATTTTGAGCCACCTGGGATTGGATATCTCCACCGCCAAAATCAGCACCGAAAAAGGCGCCGCCATCGACACCTTCATGGTGCGTGACACCGAAGGTCGAAAAATCACCAGCCCGGAGCGCCTCCATGCCTTGGAGTCCGCCCTGCGGTCCGCCGTGGCCTCCCTCGAACCCGCTTGATCCCACCGCGGGCGGGTCGTCTGCCTGATCCGTTGCCGGACATCGCGAAAATCGATGCGGCTGCGGTTTTTTCGATTAACACCCGGCGGCGGGCGGATGGTAAATTACCGCCATGGATCGACAACCACAGGCCATCATGGCGGGCCCGGCCGGAATCCGGGAGGTGCGCGGCGCTGGCGCCCGGCCAGGCAATCCGTTTATTGCTGGAAAACAACCTGTTCCATGTCATATTCAAGCTTGTGAAAAACCGGCTCATTTCATACCCCACGCATCCCCTCAACCTTGTTTCCGGAGAACCCTATGAAAATGGTTTTTGTCAACGTCATGCATGAGCTGCACGACTTCGATTCCACGGCCAGCATCTCACAGCCGCCCGTGCCCCTGGGTGTCCTCAACGGGGTCACTCCCAAAACCCTTCAGACCTCCCTGGTGGATGAGCAGACCGAGGCGCTCCGGTTTGATGGGGACGTGATCGCCTTCAGCCTGGCAACCCAGTACGCCGCCAAAGTTTACCGCCACGCCGACGATTTGCGCGCCGCGGGGAAAAAAGTGATCCTGGGCGGCATCCATGTCACCGTCTGCCCGGAGGAGGCCATGCGCCACGCCGATGCAGTGGTGACCGGCGAGGCGGAAACCATCTGGCCGGCCGTCTGCGCGGATCTCCTGGCCGGGAAACTCCAGCCGCGCTACGACGGCTCGCCGACCCCGCCCGAGCGTATGGCGCCGGTGGACTACCGGTTTTTCTCCGGCCGGAAATATCTCACCCCCGCCTCCCTGTTTGCCACCCGGGGGTGCAACCATCGCTGCACCTTCTGTGTCAGCTCCCACTTCATGGGGCCTTACCGCACCAAACCGCTCCCGGTGCTCGAGGCCGAGATCGACCAGCTCCAGGAGCTTTATCCGGGCGCTTTCCTGCAATTCACGGACGACAACCTCCTGGCCAGCCGCGGCTACGCCACGGAACTGCTGGCGCTGCTGCGCCGGAAGCAGCGGCGGTTCATCACCATGGTGACGCTGGACCAGTTGTGCGACGCCGGCCTCCTGCGGGAGCTCGCCGCCTCCGGCTGCCTGGGGGTGGCGGTGGGACTCGAGTCGGTGGACGAGGACAACTGCCTCTCCGTGGGCAAGCGGCAAAACGTGGGCCAGCCCTTCCCGGAGGCCGTCCGCCAGGCCAACGACCTGGGCATCCAGGTGTGTGCCCTGCTCATGGTGGGCCTGCCGCACGACACTCCCGGGCGGCTCGCCCGCACCCTGGAATACCTCTCCCGGGTGCCGTGCTCCCTGTTCGACTTCCGCATCATGCGCATCTACCCGGGCTCCTCCCTCTACCAGCCCATGGTGGCCCGCGGCGAGGTGGCGGAGGCCTGGTGGCTGGCCCCGGAGCCGGTGGCTTCCAACCATTTCCTGCCGGGCCACCTGCGCGTCCATTTCCGGCATCCTCACTTCCGGCCGGAGGAGCTCCAGCGATGGGCCTTGCGGCTCACCTGCGAGCTGGACCGGCTGAGCGCCGGGGCTGTGGCGCACGCGTTGCGCGTGGGCCGCCGCGCGGAGGCCGCGAAATTCGCCACCATCCTCCTGGCCGCCCGCAACCGGACGGTGAAACAGGCGCGGAAGCTGCTCGCCCAGCTGGAACGGGGGACGGACTTTGAATTAGCCGCTGCTTGATGAAAACCGTGCGCGCCGGCCCCTCCGACCGCACTATCGATTCGACAAATGCCCGGAAAAAACCTTAGACTGGTGAAGTCCTATGATCAAATTGCTGAGATGGTTGGTGCGCTGGTTGTTCCGCTTTAGCGCCTATAATGAAGACGTGCTCAAGGCGCCAGGCCCCGTGCTGCTGGTGCCCAACCACGTTTCCTGGCTGGACTGGCTGTTCGTGGGCGTGTGCCTGGACCCGGACTGGAAGTTCGTCACCTCCCTCGCCACCGCCCAAACCACCTGGCTCCATCGCCTGATCATGATCAACCGGCGCACCTTCCCCATCGACCCCACCTCCCCCTACGCCGTCAAGCGCATGGCCGAATTCCTGGCGGGCGGGGGGCGCTTGGTGCTTTTCGCCGAGGGCCGCATCACCCTCACCGGGTCGCTCATGAAGCTGTTCGATGGCACCGGCTTCCTGCTACACAAGACCGGCGCCCGGGTCATCACCGCCCATCTCCGTGGCGTCAACCGCATCCCGTGGGTGCGGCACGCCGGGTGGACCCGTTGGTTCGGCCGGACGAGCGTGCACTTCAGTGAGGTGTTCACCTCCCCCCGGCAGGAAAAGTGCAGCACCTCCCAGGCGCGCGAGCATTTGACCGAGTGGCTCCGCCAGCGGATGGTCCGCCAGCAATTCGAGGTGGAATCCCAGTTCGGGCCGCGCTCCGTCCTGGCAGCGGTGGCGGATATGGCCGCCATCCGGCCGCGCCAGCCGGTGCTGGAGGATGCCACCCGGCAGGTCCTGGATTACCGCCACCTGATGACCGGCGCCCGGGTGCTCGCCGGGGCCTGGCCGCGGTGGATCCCCGCGGACCAGGAGCGCGTGGGCGTGCTGCTGCCCAACATCAACACCATGCCGGTGGTCCTGTTGAGCTTGTGGCGGGCCGGCAAAGTGCCCGCCGTCCTGAATTTTTCCACCGGCGTCCCCACCATGCTGACCTGCGCGCAACTGGCGGGGTTGAAAACCATCATCACCGCCCGGAAATTCATCGAGCGCCTCAAGCTGGATCTCCAGCGTTTCGCCGAGGCCGGCATCAACCTGGTTTACCTGGAGGAAGTGAGCACGGGCATCACCGGGCTGCAGAAGCTGGCCGCCCTGGCCGCCCAGACCCTCGCGCCCCGCTCGGGCTTTCAGGATCCGGCGGCGGAAACCGCCTTCATTTTATTCACCAGCGGTTCGGAAGGGCAGCCCAAGGGCGTGGAGTTGACCCATGGCAACGTGCTGGCCAATATCCGGCAGATGGTCGCCGTCACGGATCTGCGCGACAACGACCGCATGTTCAACGCCCTGCCCACCTTCCACAGCTTCGGCCTCACCATCGGCACCCTGCTGCCCCTGGTGCGCGGCTTTTACACCTTCTTTTATCCCTCCCCGCTGCATTACCGCATGGTGCCGGTGGCAGTTTACGACCGGGCCTGCACCATTTTCCTGGGCACCAATACCTTTTTGAATGGCTATGCCCGCAAGGCCCACCCGTATGACTTTTTCAACGTGCGCCTGCTGTTCGCGGGTGCGGAAAAATTGCAGGAAGCCACCGCCACCTTCTGGGCGAAGCGCTTCGGCCTGCGCATTCTGGAAGGCTACGGCGCCACCGAGTGCAGCCCGTGCCTCAGCGTCAACACGGCCCTTGCCCCCAAGCCGGGCTCCGTCGGTCAGCTGCTGCCCGGCATGGAATACAAGCTGGAGCCGGTGGAAGGGGTCACCGAGGGGGGGCGCCTGCTGGTCCGCGGCCCCAATGTCATGCGCGGCTACCTCAATCCCGATGCCAACGCCAGGTTCAAGGCGCTCGGCGGCTGGTACGACACCGGCGATGTGGTCCGCGTGGACGAGCAGGGCTTCGTTTTCATCCTGGGCCGGCTCAAGCGATTCGCCAAGGTTAGCGGCGAAATGGTCAGCCTCACCGCCGTGGAGGACGCCCTCGCGGGCGCCTTCCCGCATTACGGCTTGCGCTGCCAGGTCGCCATCCTCAGCCGGCCGGACGAGGACAAAGGCGAGGCCTTGATCGCGGTGGCCAACGAGCCGAAGCTGACCCTCGAGGAAATCCGCGCGGCCGTAAAAGCCAAAGGCCTCACCAATTTGTGCGTCCCCCGGGAATTGAAGTGCGTCAAAGAGATCCCCAAGCTGGGCACGGGCAAGATCAACCACCGCCTGCTGACCCAGATGCTGGCCTGATCCGCCGGGATTCAGCCTCTCCGGCGCCGCGGGTGGCGCCCATTCTGCAGTGGGCCTCCAAACGCCCACTTGCAATCCAGGCCGCACTGGGGTTATTATGCTTAATAAGTCCCTGTGCATTGGCATATGAAAACGGAATCCCTGAACCTCCTCCCGGTTGTTCCCCGGCCGTCGCGTGGCCGTGCCTTCACCCTCATCGAATTATTGGTGGTCATTGCCATCATCGCCGTCCTGGCCAGCATGCTCCTGCCCGCCCTCAGCCGGGCCAAAGCCAAAGGCAAGGGCATCCGGTGCTTGAGCAATTTGCGGCAAATCGGGCTGGCCATGATTTCCTACTCGGATAGCAGCGGTTATTATCCCGTGGGGATCAATGGGGCGGCCGGCTCCTCCTGGATCTGGCCCTCCCTGCTCCGCAAGCACATCAGCAATGGGCAGAACGTCGACGTTTTCAAATGTCCATCCGCTCCCGCCCAATCCCAATGGGTCGTCAAATACGGCAGCGGGCTGCCGGCTGAGGATGGCTATTTCAAGGATGAAGTCCGCCTAATTCCCGGCGGAACCTGCTTCATGAGTTACGGCTATAACGTATGGGGGGCTTACGCTGGTTTGGTGCCCAACCAGGGCTTGGGTGTTTATAAGGGGGATCCCCTCTATGGGGAAACCAAGCCCTCCGTCGTGCTCAAACCGGTCGCCATGATCGCCTTGGGCGACAGCAACTGGGATCTGAAAAGGAAAGGGGACCGCGATTGGAGCGGGTTCATCGGCTTTTACGAGGAACGCCAGTGGCCCCTGGATGTGCATAACAACCGGGCGAATATCGTGTTTTGCGACGGCCATGCCGAAGCGCTCAAGCGGATCGTTTTTGCGGCGCACCCGCTGAAAGACAGCGCCTCCCTGGAAAAATCCGCCCGTTGGTGGAACCGCGACAACACCTCCCATTTGGGCGATCCGCAGGCCCACCCCTCCTGGTGGTGACTGGCCGTGCCCAAGCCATTGGCGCGGTCGTTTTGGCTGGGTCTTTTTGTGTAAGGCCTTGGTAGTTCACCCCTTTTGATTCCGGGTGCTGAGTGGATAAAACCTGGCCCTATCCCGGGGCCTTGTCTGTATCACTGCTTTTTGGGCCCGCACCGCCCGCCGGGGTTCCCCGCCGCTGCTGATTTCAAAGAGACCGCCTGGTCCCCGCCCGAATCGGGGCGGTTTTCCCCCGGCTCCGGGAGGTCCTTTATTCCAGCTTCTTGAGCAAGGCTTCCAAGCCGCCTTCCACCGGCTCGATTTCGATCGGGCGCGGACCGGTGGCGGGGGCAGCTGGTTTGGGAACGCTGGATTTGGCGGCGGCCGGGGCGCTTTTGGCGTGCCCGGCGACCGGCGCTGAGAGGATGGCCGGCAGTGGCGCCACCGGGTCGCCATCCGTGAAAGCGGCGTTGGGATCGGGAACGTGCCACTGGTTTTTGCGCTCCATCCAGGTGCGGTAGCGGGCAAAAGTCCACATGCCCTTCTCGGCGCCGGTTTCCATGACCGGCATGATCTTGAAAAAGTCGCGGCTGCGGATGTGGGCTTTGACGGCGGTATGGGAGGTCAGCAATTCCAACTCCGGCAGCCGGATGCCCAGGTCGGCCCGGTAAATCAGCCGCTGGGCCACCACGCCCACCAGGCAATCCGCCAGCTGGGCGCAGACCGGGCTTTGGGCGTCCGAGGGGAAGGCGGAGACGATCCGCTGCAGGGCTTCCGCGCAGGTGGAAGCGTGGACGGTGGCCAGCACCAGGTGGCCCGTCTCCGCGGCGTTCAAGGTGAGCCGCATGGTTTCCGGCTCGCGCATCTCACCCACCATCAGCACATCGGGATCCTCCCGCAGCGCGTCCAGCAAGGCCTGTTCGAAGCTGGGGGTGTCGCGCCCCACCTCGCGCTGGCGGATGTAGGCGTGGCGGGGCTGGAAGGAATACTCGATGGGGCTCTCGATGGTGACGATGTGCCGGTTTTCGGTGAGGTTGATCTCCTGGATCAAGGCCGCCAGCGTGGAGGATTTGCCGCTGCCGGTGCGGCCGCTGATGAGCACCAGCCCGTTGCTGGGGGCGATCAGCCGGATCAGGTCCGGGTGCAGGTTCAGCGATTCCAGCGTGGCCTGGAAGGTGCTGAGCAGCCGCACGGCGAAGCCGATGCCGCGGCTGGTCTGCAGGATGTTGATGCGGCAGCGCACGCCCTGGATCGTGCGGGAGCAGTCGAAGGATTTCCGCTCCTGGAACAGCGGCCACTGGGCCGTGCCGATGATCTCCTGCGCGCTGGCCAGCAGCTGGCCGGCTGGCAGCGGCTCGCCCGCCGTGCGCAGGGCGCCCCGCACGCGGATGGCGGGCGGCAGCCCGGGCTCCAGGTGCAGGTCGCTCGCGCCGCTTTTCTTGGCGGTGGCAATCCAGGCATCCAAACTCATAAATCAATTCCTTAAACGGCGCTGCCGGGGAATGGTTGCGGGCCGGACCCCCCCCGCTCACTGGGCCACCAACTCCAGCTGGCTCAGGTTTTCCACGGTCACCTGGTACCCCGCGGGGAAAGCCGCCTGGTAAACCAGCCGGCCACCCTGCTTGCGCCAGCGCAGGGCCACCGGGCCATCGGGCGTGGGCAGCCGGCCTTCGCACCAATCCAGGCGCAGGTTGGCGAACCGCAGCCGCACGCGCTTCTGGACGGTGTCCACCTCGCACAGGCCCAGCACGTCCCGGTACAGCACCCGCACCCCGCCGTGGGAGGCGAAGCCGTGGTCGCAGCTGGCGTAGGCGCCGTCGTTTTCCCACAAGGTGCCGGTCTGCTCCACCATGTAGAGCTGGTAGGCCAGGGATTCATCGAGCAGCTGCTGGCACCGGCCGTGGCGGGACAGCAGCTCCAGCCGCAGCACGTTGCCCACGAAGGCGTTGGCGGGATGCACCTCGGGAAAGGCATGGGTCTGCTTCCGGCCGGGGCCGAAGTCCCGGACCAGCGTCTGCCACAGCTGCGGGTGGCTCTCCGGCGTGGCCAGCCCGAAGAAAAAGGCGAAATACTGGCACACCTCGCTCCGGTTGCGCGTGACCTGCAGCCGCCCGTTTTTCCGCACCGCATTATCCACGAAAAATTCACCGTCGAACGATTGCTGGCGGATGACGCCCCGGATTTTCTCCGCCTGGCCGGCCAGGTCCGCCAGCCCGTACATCCGCCCCGCGGCTTGCAGCGCCTGGGCATACAGCATGTTGGATGGATAGTTCACATCCTGCACAAAATCGTTGGCCTTGGACCATTCCACAAATACCCAGCTGGCCAGTTTTTCCAGCAGTCCGTCCTGGTTCTCGAAGCCCCGGAAATACTCCAGGAGCCGCCGCACGCGCGGCCGCAAGGCGTCCACGAGGGCGCGGTCGCCGCTGCGGGCCAGGTATTCCTCCAGCTCCACCACGAACCACAGGGACCAGTTGGGGATGAACACTCCGTCGTTGTGGTCCGCCGGGTAGCACATCGGCAGCATCCCCTCGGGCAGGTGCGCAAACCGGGCGGGCAGCAGGAAATTCTCGAGGAAATTCTTTTCGAGCAGGCAGTTGCCGCTCAGATCCCGGGCCACCCGGGCCGTGAAAAAGCTGTCGCAAAGCCAGCCGGCGCGTTCGCGGGAGGGGCAATCCATGAAAATATCCAGGGCGTTCTGGCGGAAGGTTTCCCGGCCGGCTTCGAAGAGCCGGTTGAAGCGCTCGTCGCTCGCGGCGAATTGGGCCTGGTCCACGGCGGGGTTGGCCAGCTCGCGCAGGTAGAGGCCCTCCACGGCGCACTCGCCCTCCAGCACCATCACCTTCCAGTAGCGTAGCGTATAGGGTTCGAAGGTTTCCACCTCGTAATCCCCGGGCGGCAGCTCCCAGCCCACCGCATTCACGCACCCGAGCCGTTTGAAATCCACATCCCCCTGCGTCAGGATCTCATCGAACGTAAAGAACACCCGGGCCGGGCGCCGGCAATGGATTTTGGCCCCCAGGAAGCCGGTTAAGTTGCCGCCCAAATCCACGATCCGGCAGGTTTTTTCCTGGAGGGAAACGGCCTGGCTGGCGGGGCTGGCCGCTGGGACCGGCCGCAGGTTGGTGGTGGCCACCGTCTGCAATTCCAGGCTGGGGATGGTGGCCAGTTCCACTTCCGGGTAGCCGCCCAGCTTGGGGCCGATATCCGTCAGGGAGCGGTCTTTCCAGGGGTGGTCCACTTTGACCCCGGTTTTCAGCTCGCCCTCCGCCACCAGGCGCAACGGTGGCCGCCGGACATAGTCCGGGTAGGGTACTCGCCGGGGCAGCCACGCCGGGGCCGGCTGGACCGCCCAGCGGGCCGTTTCCAGGGGCGCTTCCAGGCTGGCGCGCCAGCGGCTGCCGCCGGGGGCCAGGCGGTAAACTTCAGTGAACGGCCTTTGAAAGCTGTAGCGTTGGACCTTTTGCACCCGCTCCTGGAGGATGGCGGCTTCAAAAGGCGCCCCGGCGCCCCCGGTGGCGGCCAGCACCTGGCCATCCGCCACCACTTCCGCCTGCAGGAAGGACGGCTGGTCCAGCAGGTAGTAACTGTTGACGTTGTATCCGGCCACCTCGAACGCCACCACGTTGGTGCCCGGCTGGAGCCGCGCGGTGAGGTCCAGCTCATCCATCCGGTAAAACCCGTGCGGCCCGCGGGCGGGGCCGTGGGCCAGGAATTCCCCGTTGAGGAACACCCGGTAAAGGGTGGACCCGCCCGCGCGCAGCACCACCGGCCCGGCGGTTGGCCGCGGGAATCCGGCGCGGAAACCCACAAAAAGGTTCTTCTCTTTTTCGCGCCCCGCCGGCCAGATGGCCTGGGCCGATTTGAAGGCGGGCTCCGCGATGCCGGGGACTGCCGCCGCCAGCAGCGCCAGGAAGGATCCCCAGCTTAAAAACGGGGCGGATGGGGAACGATGGACGGATGGTTTCATGGTCGATTCAGAGGGCGGGTTCGGGGGGGGTTAATGGGCCGGCTTGAGCCGCAGCAATTCCCGCCGCAGTTCCAGCAGCTTGATGACCTGCCTGCCCAGCAGGCGCAGGGCCCGTTTTTGGTTTTCGTCCAGTTTCCGCGGCACGCGGTCCACCACGCACAGGGTGCCCAGGGCGAAGCGGTCGGCGGTGAGCAGCGGCGCCCCCGCGTAAAACCGGATTTTGGGATCGCTGGTCACCATCGGGTTGTTGGCGAAACGGGTGTCCGCCGTGGCGTCGTCCACAATGAACAGATCCTCCTCCATGATGGCATGCGCGCAAAAGGCGATTTCGCGCGGCGTGCCCGTGGCGGCCGTGCCCACCTTGGCCTTGAACCACTGCCGCTCCGAATCCACCAGCGAAATCATCGCGATGGGCGCCTGGCAGATCAGCGCCGCCAGTTGGGTCAGCTCGTCGAAGGCCTCCTCCGGCGGGGTGTCGAGGATTTTGAAGCTGCGCAACGAAGCGATCCGCTCCGGCTCATTGTGGGGTATGGGCACCACAAACTTCGTGGGCGCCGCCCACCCGACCTTGATCCGCCGGACTTCTCCGGGAGCGGCTTGACGCTCCGGCGACGGCGGTGTTTTGCTCGCTTTTTTCATGACGTTCCTCTTCCAGCCACAAGTGGTTAAACCATTTTACCGATCAAGTCACCGATTATTCCTTATGGCGCTCAGCATGCAGCCCGGCCGCGCCGGAGTCAGCCGCGGGAGCGCGGCTGCCCGTCCCGGCCGGGGGCGCGCCAGGCCATCGCGATCAAGTCAATCCGGAGGCCCGGCCATCCGGCGAGACCTTGATCCGGGCGGCGGCGGGCACCTTGGGCAGCCCGGGCATGGTGACAATATTGCCGCAGATGGCCACCACGAAGCCCGCTCCCGCCGAGATCCGCAATTCGTTGACCGTGATGCGGAAATCCTTGGGCCGGCCGCGCAGCGCCGCATCGTCCGAGAGGGAGTTGGCCGTTTTGGCCACGCAGATGGGCAGCCCGCCGAAGCCGTTGCGGGTGAGCAGTTGGAGATCCGTTTCCGCATCCCGGTTGAAGTCCACCCCGGCGGCGCCGTAAACCAGCTTGGCCAGCCGCTCGAGCTTGCGGTCCAGCGGGGCCTCCAACGGGTAAAGGAATTTCAATTTGCGCCGCCGGTTTTTCTCCAGCACCCGCAGCACCGCTTCCGCCAGGGCCACGGCGCCGGGTCCCCCCTCCGCCCAATGCCGCGCCACCACCGCCTCCACCTCCTGCTTGGCGCAGAACTTCACGATTTTTTCCAGGTCTTCAGGCTGGTCGTCCGTGAACCGGTTGATGGCCACCACCGGATCCAGGCCGAACAGGCGGATGTTTTCGATGTGCTTGGCCAGGTTGGCCAGGCCCCCGTGGGGGCCGGCGCCCCCGTGGTAGGCCACCGCCTTGGCGGTCGCCACAATCACCACCGCCTTGGGCTGCAGGCCGTTCAACCGGCATTTGATGTGGAAGAATTTTTCCGCGCCCAAGTCCGTGGCGAACCCGGCCTCCGTCACCACGTAATCCGCCAGCTTCAGGGCCAGGCGCGTGGCGATGGCGCTGTTGGTGCCTTGGGCGATGTTCGCGAACGGGCCGGCGTGCACCAGGGCGGGCGTGCCCTCCGCGGTTTGCACCAGGTTCGGGTGCACCGCATCCCGCAGCAGCACTTGCATGGCCCCCACCGCCTCGACCTCCCCGGCCCGCACCGGCCGCCCTTTATAGGTGAATCCCACCACCATCCGGCTGACCCTTTCCCCGAGGTCGGCGAAATTCCGGGCCAGGCACAGGATGGCCATCACCTCCGAGGCGGGCGTGATGTTGAACCCGTCCTTGCGCGGCACGCCGTTCTTGGTCCCGCCGAGACCCACAAAAATTTCCCGCAGGGCGCGGTCGTTCAGGTCGATCACCCGCCGCAGGGTGATGCGCCGCGGGTCGATGCCCAGCTCGTTGCCGTGGTGGAGGTGGTTGTCCACCATCGCCGCCAGCAGGTTGTTGGCCTTCGTGACGGCGTACATATCCCCCACGAAATGCAGGTTGATCGTCTCCGCCGGCACCACCTGTGCCCGCCCCGAGCCGGTGCCCCCGCCCTTGATCCCGAAATAAGGCCCCAGGGATGGCTCCCGCAGGCAGATCATGGTCTTCTTACCCAGGTGCCGCAGGGCGTCGCCCAGGCCGATCGTGGTCGTGGTTTTGCCTTCCCCTTGGGGCGTGGGCGTCATGGCTGAAACCAGGATCAACTGCCCGTCCGGCTGGCCTTCCCGGGCCGCCAGTTCATCGATGGGGATTTTCGCGATGTAATGGCCGTGGGGTAAAATCTGGTCCAGATCCAGGTGCAGTTCGCGGGCCACTTCCTGGATCCTCCGGGGCGCAACCGCCTCGCCGGCTGGGGGATGGGTCGGGATACTCATATTCAACTTTGGCTGCTTGTTAAAATCATCATTCCACCATTTCCGAGCGGCCGCACCGGCGCGCGCCAGCCTGCGGCGGG
The DNA here is from genome assembly GCA_903845125.1 of uncultured Verrucomicrobiota bacterium. Lineage (GTDB taxonomy): Bacteria > Verrucomicrobiota > Verrucomicrobiia > Limisphaerales > UBA1319 > CAIMWS01. The sequence goes on along the minus strand of CAIMWS010000082.1, from coordinate 5,346 downwards.
ACCGGTAAGGCCCGATCTGGCGGTCCTGCCCGGCCTGCCCCGCGGCGCTGCTCAACGGCGGCGGGCGGGCCACCGGCTCGGATCAGCTTGGAGTTGGTAGAGTATGCCGGCTGTTCGTTTTGTCAACCCTTCGATTCCTCCACGGCCCATTTCCAGCCGGTGGCCTGGGCCCGCCGGTGCGCCCCTGGCGGTCATTAGCCAGCTGGCGTGAATGCTTCAGGCTGCATAAGACAGCCTGTGGCCAGTGGGGCGCCCGCTCCGTCGCGCACCCTCCTGGGCCTGCCCCCTGGCTCACCGGCGTGAGGCCCACCCGCCACCTCTGGCTCTTCCCTGCTTAATTCCCACCGGCCGTCAGCCGGATCCGCAGCAGGGATGATTCCAGCCCTTTAATCGGCACCGTGGCCGAGTGGTTCGGGGAGGATGGGGTGATGGCGGTGAAATGGGTGGGATCGGTCACGCTGGCCTGCTCGACCACATAATTATGCACCGGCGTCGTGGTGCCGGTATTGCTGTCGAATATCACCGAGGCCGGCCCTTCCCAAGCCAGGGTGATGGAATCCGTGTTCCGGGTGTATTGGGTGATTTTCGGTTTTGGGTGGTAGCCAATCACCCCCCGCAGCGGCAAGTCTGCCAGCCAGGCTCCCGGCATCCACGAGCAAAAACGGTTATCCCCTCCCGCCCAGCTATCCCGCAGCCGGACATATTTCTGGGTTCCTTCCGCATAATATCCATACGCCAGGATGCCGTGCAGGCTCGGGTTGGCATTGGGGATCGGGCCGACCGGCCGCGATTTGGCATGGGTATCCTGGAGAAACAGCAAAACCGGGTATCCGGCCTCGATTTCCCGCACCAGGTCGTCATACGTAAAACCCTTGCCCACAGGTACTTCCGGGTTTATCTCCGCCAGCTGGCTGAAGGTTTCGCACTCGCTGCCCCGGTAGCGGGTCCAAGCCGCCAAACCGCTGGGCACATCCCGCACCGGCTGGCCATCCAGCGCGGGGGGTGTGAAATTCCAGCGCCGCTCCGCGGTGGCGTCCCAGAAAGTGAACACGTAACCATCCACATTGCCGGCGCACTCCCCGTTCAAGTTGCTCCACTTTAGCTGGTTCAAGCCGATGAAGTCGCCGATGCAATCGGGCTCATGCTCCGGCCGGCCGCTGCCCTCCCACGGATCCGAGTCGGTGTCCTCATAACCAATCCAATAATCATCATCGTGCCCGGGCTTGTTCGCCGGGCGCCCGTCAAATCCCGCCCGGGAAGCCCACATGGATCGGATGCCGCCGTGGCTGGCCCCGCTATCCAGGGGAGCCACCCCGCCGGTGGTGGGGCCGGTGTAAAAACGATCCATGCCATGGCGGTCCCAATACCCCATCAGGTTGCCGGTGGCGGTTCCGAAACATCCCCGCCACCAGTCGTAATCCGGAACCTCGGTTAAAAAACGGTTCTTGGACGCCTGGCTTTGTGGGGCCCAGATCAGGAGCAATCCCAAGATCATGCCCAACTTGGGCGTCGTCCTGAAGCCAGGGTTGGGACAGTTACGGTCATTGAGACGGTCAGCTAAGACGGGGATTTCGGTTCGTTCCATGAGTTTCCTTGCGTTTCCCGGCACTCTAATGGAAAAAAAAAGTTCCGCAACCCCACTTTTTTTTGGACGCCTTGTCGGGCGGGGCGTCGGGCGGGTGGTTGGGGAACGGGAACGCCATGCCTTTATAACGTTAACCGCAACATTCTGGAAACAAGGACTTTGCAAAGCGAACTCTGAAAAAACCCCTCCCTTGGCCCGGAATTCCCATACGCTCCAGCGAATTGAGACAGCGGCTGTTCAAAAATTGTTCAAAATAAATTTGACACTTTGGGGTCCTTTTGAGAGATTGGGTCCACACACGGAATATAAAGGATAAAAATGATGAAAAATAAAACACTGTTACTGACCGCCGTTCTTGGTGCGGCGAGCTTGGCCACTGCGGTGGCACAAACTGTTTATTCAGTGAACGCCGTTGGCTATGTCAACGTCACCGTTCCCGCCGGGAAATTCGCCCTGCTGACGAATCCCTTGAACCAGCCCACCAATTCGCTGACGGCTGTGTTGCCGGACGTTCCGGCCAATACCTTGGTTTATGCTTATAATCCCTCATCCTCCTCCTTCTCGACGTTCACGAAACGTTCGACGGGTTGGACGGGCACGGGTGCCACCACGGCGACGTTGAATCCTGGCCAAGGCTTCTTCATCAAGAACGCCGGAACCACCGATTTCACCATCACCTTTGTGGGCGAAGTTCCCCAAGGCACGGACCTGACTGTGAATTATGTTGCTGGTTTTAACCTGATCGGCTCCATTGTTCCCCAGGCGGGCAAACTGGAAACGGATCTGAAGTTCCCGGCCGCCACCAACGATAAGGCCTACATCTTCAGCACCGCCACCCAGGGTTACACCACCTTCACCCGCCGGGCCAGCAGCTGGACGGGCGGCACCGGCGAACCCACGCTCGACGTGGCCGGAGCCATGTTCTATCAAGCCGGCGCAGCTGGCGCCTGGAAACGCACCTTTAGCGTGAATCAGTAGTAAACAACCAAAACCAAAAACTAACAGACCAACTAACTATGAAAAGACTAGCATTACTTGCAGCCTTGATCATCGGTTCGGCAGCCTCCTCCTTCGCGGCGGTGGGCACCGTCATGTTAAACAACTACGATGCCGATAAGGCCGTGTTCTTGGATACCGCAGGCACCAAGGCCCCCATGGACAGCGTGTTCTTTGAACTGCTGGGCAATGGCGCTCTGGTTCAGAATACGACCGATGGTTCCACCAAGTGGTCCATCAATGCCGAAGCCGGCTATTTTGATACTGGCGTGGGCATCGTCCCTGGCGTTGCCGCCAATGCGACCGGAGTGAATTTTGAACTCCGCGGTTATGTCGGTGCGAGCTGGGCCACCGGCACCAAGATCGGTTCCATCACTTGGACCCAAGCGGTCGGCAGCTGGGACAATACCGCCCAGCCCCCGGCGCCCCCTTCAGGCGCTGCGCTGGCCCTCCCTGGCAACCTGCTCGTCAAAACCGCCATTCCTGAGCCTTCCACGATCGCTCTGGGGCTGCTTGGCGCCGCCGCGTTGCTGATCCGTCGCCGCAAGTAGTTCAGGCTTGATTCAAGCAATTCATGAGCCGCCCGCAAGGGCGGCTTTTTCATTTTTCTTGAGGCTTGGCCAAAACGATCCGCCCGGCCGCCGGCAAGGCCATTGAAAAGCCCTTGCGGAAATCAACAGATTAAGCCCTCTTCCAGCCGATTTAATCCCCAAAAAATCGTAAAACCTCACCCCTGCAATCTTGCAAACCGCGAGGTTTGGCGCGATTTTTAAGCCATGTCGCAATTGGAACCGCCTGATTCGCATTTCTACTCCGCCGCGCAAGGCTGGATCGAACTGGGCCTGCCCGCCGAAGCGGAGAACGAACTGCTCCGCATTTCCCCCGGGAACCAGGCTCAGCCGTGCATTCTGGATCTGCGCTGGGGGCTCGCTGCTCGGAGTGAGGATTGGCCTAAAGGCCTGGCGATCAGCCAGCAGCTTCTGGATTCCGCGCCGGACCAAGTGACTGGCTGGCTGCACCGCTCCTATTCCCTGCGGCGCCTTCCCGCTGGCGGCCTGCAGGCCGCTTGGGATGCCCTTTGGCCCGCCCGCGGGAAGTTCCCCGGGGAGCCGATCGTGCATTTTAATCTGGCCTGTTATGCCGTCCAGCTTGGCCGTTTGGACGAGGCTTGGGATCTCTTCCAGGACGCCCTTAAAGCCGGTGAACCTAAGATCATCCGCCAAATGGCCCTCCAGGATCCCGACCTCGAGCCGCTGTGGGAGCGCATCCGCCAGGCCGGCTGAAAAAACCCCCCTGGCCTTTGGCCGGCACCCGGCCAAACCTGCAGCCCAAAGAACCAGTGGAAGCATTACCTGGACCGCCCTTTAAGATCAGGGCCGATCCGCTGGCGGCAACTCGATTGCCTCGCTGGCCAGCAGCACTGGGATATTCTGCCGCACCGGGAACAGAATCCGGCCATCGGCCCGCACCAGACCGCCGTCCAAATGCGTGGCAACTGCCTGGCCCGCGCGGTTTTTCAAGGTTCCGGCGGCGATCTGCTGGTTTAACCGGGCGATCAAGGTGGCCTCAGCCAACTGCAGGCGCTGGCGGGTCTCGGGGCACCAGAGGACTTTCAGCAATTCGGGATTATTCATACGCGGGTCCCAGTTTGGCGGCGGCGTAAACCTGGTGCAAGGGGACCCCCGCCTGGAGCGCCAACTGGCGCGCCGATTCGTATTCGGGGGTAGCGTGCAGCACCCGGTCGTTCAGCCATCCGAGCTTGACGGTTAGCGGCCCGAAGGAGGTCTCCACGGTGCGGAATTCGCGGCGCAATTTGCGTCGTTCCAGAAGGGAACGGCGCACCCCGAAGGCGCTGGTCTCGCGGAGGATCAGCTCCGTGAACAGATCTTCCTGGCCCGGCGGGCACAGCACGGACAGCAGGATCCCCGGCCGGTTTTTTTTCATCTGGATGGCCGTGTAAAAGACATCCAGGGCGCCCCGGGCAAAAGCCTGCTCCATGCAATGGCCGAGCACCTCGGCCGGCAGATCATCCAGGTTTGTCTCCAGCAAAACCACCCGGTCCACCTCCCAATCCCGGTCCGCCGCGCCCGCTTCCCCGAGCACCGCCCGCAGGACATTGGGACGGTGTTTTAGCTGGCGGGTCCCCACGCCGAAACCGATGCGCACCGGTTTGAAATCCACCAGGGGTCCGAAGTTTTCGACGAACTCCGCCAGCAGGGCGGCGCCGGTGGGGGTGACCAATTCAAAGGGTTCCTCGCATTGGGTGATCGGCACGCCGCGCGTCCCCAGGATCGCCAGGGTGGCGGGGGCGGGCAGCGGCAGGCGGCCATGCTGGCAATCCAGCCAGCCCGTGCCGTCCGTGACCGCCGAGGCCAGCACCCGGGGCTTGCCGAGCGATTCCAGCGCCAGGCAGGCGCCCACAATATCCACAATGGAATCGATGGCGCCCACCTCGTGAAAATGCACCTCCTCCGGCGGATGCCCATGGATGCGGCCTTCCGCCTCGGCAATCCGCCGGAAAACCGCGACGGCTTTGGTTTTGACCCAGTCGGACAGGGAACTCTCCTGGATCAGTCGGGCGATCTGCGCAAAATTCCGCCCGTGATGGGCATGCTCATGCCCGTGCTCATGCCCGTGCTCATGCCCGTGCTCATGCCCGTGCTCATGCCCGTGCTCATGGGTGTGTTCATGTTCATGGGTGTGTTCATGCTCATGCCCGTGCTCATGCTCATGCCCGTGCTCATGCTCATGCCCGTGCTCATGCC
>CAIMWS010000081.1 GCA_903845125.1 uncultured Verrucomicrobiota bacterium | reverse complement strand
CTCGCCCCCTGCTCGATTTAGCTCGCTTCCGGACGCCAAATCTTTAGAACAAAAAAGAACATGAGAACTGGAGTTCATCGACCCTGCTTACTCAGAGTTCTCCGGTGTCTTTTTCCCGTGAGTCAACGGGGGCGTTCGCTCACCACGAAGCCATTCTGCTTGAACAGCTTGAGTTCATCATCGTTCAGGCGGAATTGAGCATCGGCATTGAAGGCGGCCCAATATTGAGCCGTGGTGGGATCAAAACTGAGCGATTTCAAGTAATCGCCAGGGACAGGATATAAAGCCGCGAATTGCCCGGGCGAAATCTGCCCCAACCGGGCAAGCTCACGGGCAAAAGCAGAGCCATAGCCGAAAACTTCGCCGCCACTGGCTTTTACGGAACCACTGCCAACTTGCCCCACCAAACGGTAATAGGCCTGGCTGCCCCCTCGAGCCACCAGGGTTTGGAGGGATTCATCGGAAATGCCCATACGGCCGGCCACCGTTTCGCCCACCGTTTCCCAGTTGGCCAGATCGGTGCTGCGCTGGATTTGGTAGCGGGCGACAGACGTGCTGAGCGGCAACGGGATTTTGGACTGCCACTGCAGCTGAACCCGGTCCGGCTGGGACCGGATTTGAAGTTTGAGAGCCTCCTGTGCGGGCATATTGGCGGGATCCAAACCACTCACGAATGTTATTAGAAAAACAAAACTGAAGGTGGATGTTTTCATAACATACTAATGTATCTCATCGAGGGTGAAAGCGCAAAAAGGAAATAAAAGGAAATATAAGGGGAGTTCGGAATGCCACGGACCGCAAATGGCTAATCCGGGATCAAGCGTGCGGATGGGCTGCCTCGTAGGCCTGTTTCAAACGCTCGGTGGTGACGTGCGTATAAATCTGGGTAGTAACGAGATGCGCGTGCCCTAAAAGCTCCTGGACGCTGCGCAAATCGGCTCCGGCATCGAGCAGATGGGTGGCGAAACTATGGCGCAGTTTATGGGGTGTCAATGAAGGATCCAAGCCAGCCAGGGCCAGGTAACGTTTGAGCCGCAATTGGATCAACCGGGGTTGTATGGGCTCGGGCCGGGCGCTCTTGGCGAGGAAGACGGGCTCGGCTCCCACGGGGCTGCGCCCCAGGCTTTGCCAGTAATTGCGGATGGAATCCAACGCGGGTTGCCCCACCTGAACCAGGCGCTCCTTTTTGCCTTTGCCCCGCACCCGGAGCACCTGGCCGGAAAAATCGATATCCTCCCCCCGTAATCCACAGAGCTCACTGATGCGCAACCCGGAGGAATAAAAGGTCTCCAGGATGGCGGTATCCCTCAGCAGGGAAAGTTGATTCCGCTGGGAAGCGGCCCGCGTCAGTTCCTGGAGGGGGGCGTTCAGCAAATCCAATACCTGTGGCAGGGAAAGGAATTTGGGCAGCGGCCGGGGCATTTTGGGCAGCGCAAGATTCTTAATGGGTGACTGGGTAATCCGGCCGCGGCGAATGAGGAATTTATAAAAGGATCGCAAGGCCGAAAACCGCAGGCGGATGGCGCTGCGGCTCAGTTGGTGGCGCCCCAGGTATCGGAGGTATCCCCGAAAATCGTCCCGCTCCAGGCGGGTCCACGGGGGTGGCTGCCCGCGCTCCTGCGAGAACCAGCCATGGAAATCCGTCAGAGCCTGAAGATAATTGCGGCAGGTATAAGTGGATGCCGCCCGCTCAGCGGCCAGATAATCGATGAACTGATCGATCTGTGCGTCAGCATCCTCAAGCGGAGACGTTTCGGCTCCCGGTGGCATCGGGCCGATCCAGCCGTGGCCTAGGGCCCGGCAATTCCCTCATCAGGCGCCACAGTTGGAGCGGCTTCAACTTTCGCAACTTCAGCCGGCTTTTTGGCGGCGCGCTTCGGAGCAACTTTCTTCTTTTCGCCATCGGCCTTTTTGGCGGCCCGGGGAGCGAACTCAAAGCCCACTTTGCCATCCTTGGCCAGGACCAGGAACGCTGAAAACGGACGGCCGCGCTTGGATATGAAATTCCGCAACAGGTCGGTGCGCCCGGACTCCAACAAGCGGGTCATTTGCGCCCGCTCAATGGCACGCTGAAGGATGGTTTTACCCGAGCGGAAGGTGCAGGTGCGGTGGGGCGGGACAGCCTTTTCGCACACGTAGCTGGGGCCATTCTCAAAAATCCGATTCTGGCAAATGGGACACTTGCCCAGCGGCTCCTGGCCGGAAAAATCGACCGGGGTGGTTCCGTTGTCCAAGCCGTCCTTGTTTCCGAAATCGAACTCGATTTTATTTTCGGCCCCCAACTTCAAAATGGCGGCGAATTGCCTTCCCAAGCGGCTGCGGAATCCTTCCAGCGGCCCCACCATCCCCTTGGCGAGCAATTGCTCGGCCTCGGCGGACTCCAACTGCCTGCCCGCCACCGTTTTCCAGATGGCGAAGTCGCATTTCTGGCATTGGAAGCGCCGGTAATTTTCATGCACCTCCCCCTGGCACTTCGGGCAGGGCGAAGGCAGCAATCCGAAATCCCCTTCGACGGTGTCTTTATTATAACCCTTGGCCTTCTCCACCATCTGGCGGGTCATCTCCGCGATCTCCCGCATGAAGTTGGGCCGGTTGGATTGGTGCATTTCGATCTGCTTGAGCTGGTATTCCCAATTGCCAGTCAATTCCGGCGAAGAAAGCTCCGGTATGCCCATGGCCCGGAGCAAGGCCAGCAAGGAAAACGCCTTCGCGGTAGGGATCAGATCCCGCCCCTGGCGGATCATGTATTGCTCGGAAATCAGCCCCTCGATGATCGCCGCGCGGGTGGCGGGCGTACCCAAGCCCTTGGCACTCATGGCCGCCCGCAGTTCCTCATCGTCGATCAATTTGCCGGCGCCTTCCATGGCGGAAAGCAGGGTGGCTTCCGTAAAACGCGCGGGGGGTTTGGTCTGGCATTCCACCAGATCCACCTGCCCGGCCATGGCCGTCTCCCCGGCCTTGATGGGCACCAGGCGCGGGGTATCGTCGGTCTGGGCCTCTTTGCCATAAACCGCCATCCAACCAGGATTCACCAGCACCTTGCCCTCGCTCTTGAATGGCTCCGATTCCACCCGGGTGATCCGTGTGGTGACCAGGAATTCCGCCGCCGGATAGAACACCGCCAGGAACCGGCGCGAGATAAAATCATAAAGGGCGGCCTCATCGCCCTCCAACTGCTTGGGCGGCGTGGCGGTGGGGATGATGGCAAAGTGGTCGGAAATCTTGGCGTTGTCGAAAATGCGCCGGTTGGGCCGCACCCATTTTTGCCTCAGGATCTCGTCGGCAAACGGCCCGTACCCGCTGCCGGAAAAAGCCTGCAGGGTCTGGATCACCGTGCCGATGTAATCTTCCGGAAGGGCCCGGGAATCAGTTCGGGGATAGGTGATCAGCTTGTGCTTTTCGTATAAGGCCTGGGCCACCTGCAGGGTGCGTTTGGCGGAGAAACGAAAACGACCGTTGGCTTCCCGCTGCAGGCTGGTCAGATCGAACAAGAGCGGGGGCAACTGGGTGGTTGGTTTGGTTTCCTCAGTGGCCACCCCGGTTTTGCCGCGGCATTTATCGCAGATGATTTGCGCCCGTGCCCGGTCCCATATGCGCTCAGGTTTCAGTTCGCCATCACCATTCTTTTCTTTGGTGAACTGCTCATCGAACCAGCGGCCGGGATATTCGCCAGCTTCCACCGTGAAAGTGCCATGCACTTCCCAATAGGCGCGGGCTTTGAAGGCCCGGATTTTCTCCTCCCGCTCCAGGACAATCGCCAGGGTCGGAGTTTGGACCCTGCCTACGGTGGTCAGCTGAAAACCGCCTTCTTTGGAATTAAAAGCCGTCATGGCCCGGGTGCCATTGATGCCAACCAACCAATCGGCCTCGGACCGGCAAACCGCGGCGTCGGCCAGCGGCAACATATCGGCATCCGTGCGCAGGCGCTTGAAACCTTCGCGGATGGAATTAGCGGTCATGGATTGCAGCCACAAACGCTGAATGGGCTTGTGAGCCTTGCTGAACTGGATGATGTAACGGAAGATCAACTCCCCTTCCCGCCCCGCATCGCAGGCGTTGATGATTTGCTCGACATCTTTTCTTTTGATCAGCTTGGCCAGCAGTTTCAACCGGGCTTCGGTTCTCTCAATCGGCCGCAGGTCAAAGGCCACCGGGATGACCGGCAAATGGGCAAAGGACCACTTGCCCCGTTTGATCAGTTGGTCTTCCGGGGCGAATAGCTCCAGCAAATGCCCGATGGCCGAGCATAAAATATACGCTTCGCTTTCGTAATAATCACCTTGCTTCGAGAATCCGCCCAATGCCTTGGCGATATCTCCAGCCACAGATGGCTTCTCGGCTATGATCAACGCTTTTCCCATGTCTAATTGAATTGTTCCCCAGTTAAGCCATTATAGAGAACCAACCAATGTTCTCTCATTGTGCGTGGAAATTGGATTAAAAATCGAATCTTGTCAAAACCTGAATTTTAAACCCGCCAAGGGGCCAATGGCCTTGGCCGGTCATTTACAGATCCTTCCAGGGGGCGCTCCCGAAGCCCTTCGCGGCCTGCGCAAAAATCTGCGGCGCAATCACTTCCCTTCCAAATGGAGAGCCATGGCTGGGGAATCCCGGGAACCGGCGGCCGAGGTTTATATTGAGGGGGGGAACAGGCACCCCAACCGCGCCCCCCGCTCACGCGACCGGGGGATCTTAAATCGGAAATATTTTGCACCGATGTTTAAATCGGATTACGTTCCTGCGCGTCTAATGCCATTAATATGAATACAAAGAACCACTCCCGCAGGAGATTTATCAAACAGTCAGCCACCTGGGCGCTGTCCACCGCCGCCATGGGAGTCGCTTGGGAACGTGCCGCAGCCCAAAATCCATCCACCCTGCCCATCACGTGCCGCGACTCACATTTAACGGTCGCCGGTAAACCAGATTGCTGGTCCGCCATGAAGGAGTTGGGATTGGCGGGAGTAGAAGCGGAAGTGGCTTTGGACTTGGGCTGCCCTGGCTTAACGCACCCGGATACCAAATACCGGCTTGATTCCGACGCCAGCATTCATGCCTTGCGCAAAGATCTGGCCGAAAACCAGATGCTCATTACGTCATTTCTTTTGCATAATCGTTTTGAGCAGCAGCTCAGCAAGGAAGTGGCTTGCATCCGGCAGCTCGTCAAAGCTGCCCAAGCGCTAAACGTCAAAGTTATCCGCATCGATGTCGTGCCTGACCGGATGAAACGCGATGAATTCCTGCCCTTTGCCATCAAGGCCTGCCGGGAAATTTGCGAGTTGGTCCAGGATACCCCCATCCGATTTGGCGTCGAAAACCACGGCAACACCACGAACGATCCCGCTTTCCTCGACAAACTTTTTGATGGCGTCGCCTCTTCCCACTTGGGCCTGACGCTGGATACCGCCAATTTGTATTGGTTCGGCCACCCTTTGGACGATCTTTATAAGATTTTTGAAAAGTATGCCTCGGTGGTTTACCATACCCACTGCAAAAGCATCCGCTTTCCGCAGGAAAAAAAGAATGTCCGGCGGCCCATGGGATGGGAGTACGGAAAGTACAATTGCCCGGTTTACGAGGGCGATATCGACTTTAAGCGGATCGTTTCCATTCTGCGCGCCGCCAATTACGCCGGGGATCTGTGCATCGAGGACGAATCGCTGGGCAAATTCCCTGCCGAAGAGCGCAAAGGCGTATTCATTAAGGAGGTCGAGTTCCTTAAGAAACTGGCTTGAGCCCTACGTTAATTGGACCTCCGGAACGGAGGCGCGGAAAACTGTGGCGGGAACCCGATCGGCAGCCAGCCGGTAGGGCACGCCAAAAGGGGCCAAAAGCACCGCGCCTCGCTTCAAAGCCAGGTTTTGTCCCGGGGCCAGTGCGTCAATTTCCCCCTCCAGGACGATTAATGCATCGGCGCTATGGCCCGGTGGCGCAGCATAAGTGGTTCCAGGAAATAAATCGATGCGGCTCAACAAAAACTCCCGGGCTGGGGTGGCAAAAAACCGTTCTGGTCCCGCAGCCGTTTGGCCGGTGAGGATTTCGGGAGTCCCCGAGGAAAAAACCAGGGTTTTCATCAATTCCGGCACGTCCACATGTTTGGGAGTCAGCCCCCCTCTCAACACGTTGTCGGAATTGGCCATCAATTCCACGTTCACACCTTCGAGGTAGGCGTGCAAAATCCCCGCGCCCTGGTAGGTGCCTTGACCCGGCAGCAAATGCACCAGGTTCAAAAGGTATATGGAAAAAATCCCCCGGTCCAGATGGCCACCGGGCAAAGAGAAATCCCGCATCGCCAAGTAAGCCCAATAATCGGGGTGGTTTTTGTCGCCGGGAGGATGCTCCTGCAAGCGGTCTGCCAGTGGCCGGAGCAGTTGATCGATTTCAGCTTGCGGCAGGGTCATTATCTGGCAGTAAAGGCTCCTGATCTGATCGCCCTGGCTCTCCCAACCGGGTTTGGCCTGCCCCGGATGGCAGCCGGCCGCTGCGGCCAGCACCTGCCACCCCGGCTCGGCCGCCAAAGTGGCGGCGATCTCTGCCCATGGCCGGAATCCATGCAACATCCAAAACTCCGTCAAAGCCACGTGCACTTCCGGTTTGGGGTTGGCATCCTTGTAATTGCGCTGTGGGGATTTGATATTGATCCCCAACTGTTGCTCGCGTTGGAACCCCGCCTCGGCCTGATCCCGGTTGGGATGAGCCTGGATGGATAGCATTTGGCGGGCATCCAATATTTTTAAAAGGTAAGGCAGTTGGTTCCGGAATGCCCGGCTCACCCCGGCCCCCAGGATTTCGGAAGGATAGCCTTCAACCAACTGGAGCAGGCTGGGCGGTTGGGCGGCCAGACCCAACACCTGGCTGGGAGCTTGCGGATGGGCCCCGATCCACAATTCGGCGCACGGTTTGCGCTCCAAGTTATCTCCACCCAGCAGTTTGGGGATAAAATCATAGCCACCCCAAGGGTAATGTTGAATGGCGCAATCCAGCGGATACAGCCGGGCTTGAGGTTTGGGTATTAAAGGGACATCCATGATCTGTTTAATTGCTGAAAATCCGGTTCGTGCGGAAATAATCGGTCACCGCCCACAAATTCATGGGATACAACAAACGCCCATGCTTGATGAACCGTGCGCTGCCATCGGCAAAAGCATAATTGGAGCCGCCGCTTTTCCGGATCCCGGCGCCGGTGGAATGCCGTCCACGTTCCACTTCCTCCACATCGTTGCCGGTGCCTTCGAGGAAATCCATGTAAAAATGCCCGTGGCCCGGTTCCCCCTTTTTTTCGCCAAAGGCAATGGTCATGGTGGGTTTCTTGAAGGCGCTGTCGCGAATGGATTTTCCGGCTATGGCCTCCATGCTGAAGGCCGATCCCATGGCGTCCTTGAAGTAATCATTCCAGCCATTGATAATGTAACTGCGGGGCGCCGCATCGGCGGGATAATTCCGCGCATCGGTTCCTCCGGTATCCGGTTTGGGCAGGTCGCTGGGGCACTTCAGGAGGTCGAGGTTCCGGTAACCATCGCGCAATTGGGTGGGCCAGCGGCGGACATCGCTGCGGGGCGGGAACCAGCCTTGATGGTCGCCCGCGTAAAGAACCAGGGACAGCCCCAATTGCCGCAGGTGGTTCAGGCACTTGGTCCGCTTGCCGGTTTCCTTCGCGCGGCTCATCAGCGGCAGCAGCAGCGAGGCGAGGATGGCGATGATGGCAATCACCACGAGCAACTCGATCAGGGTGAAGCCACGGCGCCGCTCCCAGACTGGCGAGTTTCCACCGTGCAGCAGGTCCCAGGGCATTTTGCCCGCCAGGGTGGCAGATGGATTTATTCCGCACTCATTCATAGGCCCGATTGGTTCAACTTCGCGTTTTGCCGTGAGCCGTCAATATAGGTAAATAAAGCCAGGCTCAACAAGCATGAATAATTCGATTGAATTGGACCGGGGGTTTGAAGCATCATCCCGGGAAAAAGGTAAAAAATGAAGCATTTGATAAACGCCGCGTTGCTGACGGGGTTGCTGGCCTCCCAAGTGGGAGCAGCGGATCCAATTGAATTCAAAGACCAAAAACAGAAGATCAGTTATATCTTCGGGTTGAACCTGGGGAACAACTGGAAGAACCAGGATATTGAAGTGGACCTGGATCTGCTGGTCAAAGGTATCAAAGATGCCGCCGGCGGAGTTCGGCCGGCCATTTCTGAAACCGAAATCCGCACCATCATGACCGGCTTCCAGACCGAAATGCGCAACAAGGCGAACGAAAAACGCAAAGTTCAGGGAGAGAAAAACAAGACTGAAGGCGCGGCTTTTCTCGCCGCCAACAAAAGCAAACCCGGCGTGACTGTCACCGCCAGCGGACTGCAATACAAGGTATTGACGGAAGGCAAAGGCGAATCCCCGAAGCCCACGGATACCGTGACGGTGAATTATCGCGGCACGCTGATCGATGGCACAGAATTCGATAGCTCCTATTCCCGCAACCAGCCGGCCACTTTTGCCGTTAACGGCGTCATCAAAGGCTGGACTGAAGCCCTGCAACTGATGAAACCGGGTGGCAAATTACAGCTCACCATCCCCTCGGAACTGGCCTACGGCGAGTATGGTTCCGGCCCGAAAATTGGCCCCAGCGCCACCCTGTTGTTCGAAGTGGAACTGTTGAGCATCGCGCCCCAGCCCCCCAAACCGGCCAATGAACCAGTGACCAGCGATATCATCAAGGTACCTTCGGCGGATGAGCTTAAAAAAGGCGCCAAAATCGAAGTGATCAAAAAAGAGGACGTGGACAAGCTGCAGAAAAAGTAAGTATCCCGTTCACAAATTTCAAATTCAAATGCCGGAGAGCACCTCTCCGGCATTTTTTTTGGCAGGCGCGGAATTGGAAAAGGCTCCCGGCCGCTTCCCCCCATTCAACTGGCCAGCCAGGAATGCTGGTTCGCGTTACCCCAGGAAGGAGCAAACGTATTCGCAAATGCCTTGGGTGACTTCAATATCAAAACCGGAGTTGGCGGGGACTTCAAAGGCCTGGCCCGCCTGGTAACCAGCGGTTCCCGGGTTTCCATCCAATTTCACCTGGCAAACGCCGGCAATGATCTCCATGCGTTCGGCCTTCTGGGTCCCAAAATGGAACTTGCCGGGATAAATGAGGCCGATGGTTTTCTTGCTCCCATCCGGAAACAGGATGGTATGGCTGGCCACTTTGCCGTCAAAATAGACGTTGGCCTTGGCCACCGCCGTGACATTCTTGAATTCTGGTGTCTGAATACTCATGGTGGGAAAAATGGGATTCGCCATGGTCTTTGGCAAGCGGAAAACGGGACCGGATTCAAATACCTGGCCTGAACCATCCGCTGCGGCAGCCAGCACATTACTTTTTGAAATGGTCCGGGAAAAACCGGCAGGCACAATCCGGGCAAATCCCGTGGCTGAAGGCAGCTTCAGTGTGTTCCTGCACATAACATTCAACCTGCTGCCAGAAACCTTTGTCGTCGCGGATTTTTTTACAGTAAGCGCAAATGGGGATCAAACCGCGCAGGATTTTGTTGGTTTCCAGGGCCGTCTTCAATTGCTGGTTGATCTGCTCCAACTCCTTGTTCTTGCGGGCGATATCCTCGAAGGTGGCCAGCAACAAGTCCAGGATTTGAATGCGCTCCGCGTTGATGAAATATTTTTTTCCGCCATAGGTGATGCCCAAGTCGGGTTGGGTTTGCAGCGGCGGCGGTCCGTTGGAACCATCCTCGGCCAGCACGGTGCGGATCCGCTGCAGCATCAGTTCCTCGTCGAACGGTTTGATGACGTAATGATCGGCGCCGCATTCAAGGCCTTTGAAAATATCGGCTGGCTCAGACAGGGTGGTGTGCAAGATGATGGGGATCTGGCGCAACCGTTCGTCGCTCTTCATGCTGCGGCAAAATTCGTGGCCATCCATGACTGGCATGACCACATCGCATATGATCAGGCTGGGGTGGCAGGACTCCAACTGGTGCAGCGCCTCCGCCCCGTTGCGGCAATGGACCACCTCATAACCGGCCTTTTCGAGCAGGTATTGGACCCGGGTTGCCTGGGTTGGGCTGTCTTCAACAACAAAGATCAGCTGCGGTTTGGCGCTCGGAATGTTCATTGGAATCAACTCTGCTGGGCATGAGGTTTGAAGAATTTGGCCAACTGGATGGCAATGCACTGAGGCGACATAATGTAGCGGGCGGCGCCATATTTGACCGCCTCGCCGGGCATGCCGAATACGACTGAACTTTGTTCATCCTGGGCAAAAGTAATGGCGCCATAATATTTCAGGACCAACAATTCCTTGGCGCCATCCTGCCCCATGCCGGTCAGCAAAATCGCGGCGGCACGGCCGCGGAAAACCTGGGCCGCGGATTGGAACAGGTGCTTGACCGATGGGCGCAAGCCCGTGTCCGGGGGATCATGGCTGAGGACTGCACAAGGCCCCCGATCCAACCCCAAATGCACCCCATCCGGAGCAACGTAAACGTGGCCAGGCAACAATTTTTGGCCGTGCTGCGCCAAATGCACCGGAAAGCCTGAACTTTGCGAAAGCCACTCTGCGAAACCCTCGCAGAATCCCACCGTGATGTGCTGCACCACGGCGATGGGCACCGGCAAATCCTGAGGCAGGTTTTTCAACAATTGGCTCAGGGCCACCGGCCCACCCGTCGAAGCGCCAATGACCACCACATCGATGGGGCTGATGATCTCCAGAGGCGATTCAGGGACTGAATCCGTCTTCACGGACCAGCGCCGCACCACAGATACCCCGGCCATCGTTTTGACCGTTTCCAGCAGCAACCGCGAGGCGGCCTCAAAAGCCGCGGTGCCCACCCCATCGGGCCGGGCCAGAACGGTCAACGCGCCTGCTTCCATCGCCCGGAAGCTGACGCGGGATTCGTTGGGATCGACCGCGGAACTGACAATCACAATCGGCACGGGCGTGGTTTCCATGATCCGCCGGGTGGCCGTGAAACCATCCATGACGGGCATGTTGATATCCATGGTGATCACATCCGGGCGATGGCGAGTGATCGCCTCCAACGCTTCCGCCCCATTACAGACGGCACCCACAACCCGGACTTCCGGATCCGCTGCCAGGATATGTTCCAACAGCTTCCGGGCCACTGCTGAATCATCCACGATAAGAACGCGAATCATGGCCGTCATTGAACTGCTGCTCAAACCAAGCGGTTAATCACCTCCAACAGGTTGCCTTGATCAAAATGGCTTTTCACAATGTAGGCACTGGCTCCCACCTCAATCCCTTTCTCCAGATCCTCCCGGGAGTCGCGCCCCGTCAGCAGCACCACCGGCAAGCCAGCCAGTTTTTGATCCGCACGGATGCGGGCCGTCAAATCGAAACCATGGAGTCGCGGCATTTCCACATCCGTCACCACCAGGTCGTAATGGCCGTCCCGCAGTTTCAGGAAGCCATCCATCCCATCAACAGCCGTCTGCACTTCGTAGTGGGCCCCTTCGAGGATGTTTTTGATCAGCATCCGCGAGGTGATTGAATCCTCCACCACCAGGATCCGTTTGCTGGCGGGCGCCCCGGCGGCGGGCTCCGAACGCACGCGCTGGGATACACCCGGCGCCGACGCCATCGCCGACCGCAGCAAATCGCCCACATGCAGGATCAAGGCCAGCCGGCCATCTTCCAGCAAAGTGGCGCCTTCGATATTCCTGACGCGCAATAGTTGGGGTCCCAGGGATTTCACCAGCACCTCGTGCTCATTGAGGATTTCCTGGACGGCAAAAGCCATGGTGTGCCCCTGGGCGGTAACCACGACTGCGGGGAACTTGGTTTTTTCCAAGGCTGGCCGAACCAAGCCCGCCTCCAGCAATTCCCGCAGCCAGACCAACGCCACCAACCGGCCACCCAGGCGAATGGTTTCCCGGCCCTCGACAGTCTGGATTTCAGCCGGGTCCACCCGCACGACCCGCTCCACCGAATGGGTCGGAAAAATGAAAACCTCATCCCCCACGCGGGCCAGGACGCCGCGAAAAGTGGCACGGGTGGTGGGCAGCCGGATGTGAAAAGTGGTGCCCTCACGGGCCTTGGTTTCCACCTTGATCCGCCCCCCCAGCTTTTCCACTTTTTCCCGCACAATCGCCAATCCCAAACCGCGGCCGGAAAGATTGGTGACTGCGGACCGGGTGGAAAAACCGGATTGGAAGGCCAGGTTGATCGCTGCCTGATCATCCAACGCGCCGGATTGCTCGGGATCCACCAACCCGATTTCCAAAGCCGCGGCGCGCATCCCATCCAGATCCATTCCCGCGCCATCGTCCGCTACTGACAACTGCACTTCCCGGCTGCCGAGTTGGGCCAGGGAAACCGTGATGGCACCTTTGGATTTCTTACCCTTTGCCTGGCGCACGGCCGGAAGCTCGATGCCATGATCCACACAATTACGAACCAAATGAGTCAGAGGCGCACGCAGCTCTTCAAGGATCTGGCGCTCCATTTCAATCTCGCCACACCGGTTGATGAATTCCACTTCCTTGCCCAAACTGCGGGCCAGATCCCTGGCCATTCGGGGCATGCCGTCGAGGATGGAAGCAAACGGCCTCATCAAAACCTTTTTCATGTCCTCGATGAGACTGTCGATGAGCACCGTGGCGGAGCGCAGGTTCTGGCCGGTGGCTTGCGCATCCTGCGCCAATTCGCCACCCAGCGCCTCCACAAACTGGTGGTTCCATTCCAGGAATTCAGTCAATTGCCGAATGATTTCCATGGGATCGCGGGCGCCGTTTCCGGAAACCTTCTTCTGCGACTCGCGCATCACCGGCTGAAAACGTCCCCAAGCCTTCTTCCACTCCTGGCATCGCCCACACAAACGCGGCAGATCGCGCCCCAGGAAGTTCATCACCTGTTTGATGGCCAGCAACTCCTCAGCTTGCAGCAGCAGGTTATCCAGCTTGTTGACCGAAACCTTGACCGTATCTGGCGCAACCGGTGCTGGCGGCGGCAGCCAGGTCGTGGCGGGGCCGGTTTCGGGGACTGTTTCGCTGCCATTCAACGCCGCGGCCGTTTCCACCGGTTTTATTCCCGAGGCTTCACGGCGCACCATTTCCCGGATCATTTCCAGCCGGGAAATGGTGTCTCCCGACAGGCTTTCCCGGGAGTTCCCACCGGTGGTTTCCTTGCCTTCCTGGCCCGAGGCGCCACTGGCTTTGGCATGGGTTGCCGGCCCGGGGGCAAGGCTGGACGGCGTCTCCCCCTCCGTCAAAACATTCAACTGGCGCAGCAAATCCCTGGCTTCATCAGCGGCGGCCCCGGATTCCGCCTCGTTGCCCAAGCCGATCAAACGGGAGACGAGGTCCATGGCCCGGTGCAAACCATCATAGGCGGAGGTTTCGGCGGGAGCCCCGAAATGCTTCCACCGCACGAAGACGTTTTCCAGCCGGTGGCAGGCCGTTTCCAAGGCCTCCAGATTGACGGCCCGCGCCGCCCCTTTCAAGCTGTGGGAAGCCCGGAAAATTCTCTCGACGATGTCGGCGCGCTGGGACTCCGGAGCATGTTCCAAGTCCAGCAGGCCGGACGCCATGGCCTCCCGGTGTTCCTGGGCTTCCAACTGGAAGGTTACCAGCAACTTTTGATAAAACTCGCGCTGATTGTCCATGCGGCTTTATACGCGGTAACGTTCCATCATTTTCATCAGCTTGGTTCCCAATTCGTTGCTCTGCTGGGTCAGTTGGGTGAGCTTATACCCCAATTCCTTGAGATTACGCGCCGCGGTTTCGGTCTGCTTGATGCCCACCACATTCTGTTCGCTGGCCCGCTTGATATTATCCATGGCCGAAGAGACCTGCTCCATCCCGATGTGCATCTGCTGCATGGCGAAGGCGATTTGGGTGGCGGATTGGGCGGCGGTATTGATGCTTTCATTAAGCGTGCGAATAGTGTTGTTCATCGCCTCGGTCTGGTTCACCCCCGACTCTACGATCTTATTGCCCAACTCGGTGGCCATGACCGCCGCCCCAATTGCTTTTTGGATGTCGTTCAGGATGGAACGAACCTGCGAGGTGGCCTGCTTGGATTGGTCCGCCAGGCTTTTGACCTCCTGCGCCACCACCGCGAAGCCCTTGCCCTGCTCGCCCGCCTTGGCCGCCTCGATGCCGGCATTGACTGCCAGCAAATTCGATTGCTCGGCCAGATCGCTCACACTGGCAATGATCTCGCCAATGGCCTGGCTTTGCTCGCTCAGCCGGCCGATGGTGACGCCAATGGTCTCCATCTGGATCTGGATGCGCTTCATGCTCTCGAGCGATTCATCCACCGCCTTCCGGCCATACTGGGCGGCCTGCTCCACGGTCTTGGCATTCTCCGCCACCAATTTGGCTTTTTCACTGGAATTGAGCGCCGTGTGGTTGACTTCCTCAATGCTGGTGGTCGTTTCGCTCACGGCTCCGGCAGTTTCCGTCGTCGCCGCCGCCACCTGCGCCGTGGTAGTGGTGATCTGCGCCGAGGAGGTGGTCAGGACGCTGACAGCTTCCTGGATCGATAGGGTCAGGCTGGAAACGGCTTTGATGGCATGGTTGATTTCACCCAACTGCCCGCGTAATTGATCGTTCATCTGGTTGAGCGCCGAGGCCAGGTCTCCCAGTTCGTCCTCCTGCTCGATTTTCAAATGGGTGGCCAGGTTGCCTTGGGCGATTTCGCCAGCGAACCGGGCCGCCGCCACGATCGGCCTGGTCAACGACCGCGTCTGCCGGGTGGAAACAATCAGGCTGACGATTACCACCGCCACCAGCCCTGACAAGGTAAAGGTAAGCACTTGATTCAGCTGCAGGCTGGTATTATCGGCAAAAACCCGAACCCCGCCGCTGGCCGCCGAGTTGATATTGTCGAGCAGGGCTTTCACCTGCTGGCCGGCTTGGTTCCTACGGTCATTGAAAGTCAGGAGGGCCGAGTTATTGGTCATGAAACTGCGCATGGCTTCGCGGTAATCATTGGCGGTGGAGCCGATCCTGGTCAGCAAAGCCCGGTCGAAATCGGGACGAGGCTGCTGCTCCAGCAGTTTAAGGGCATCTTTGATATCGTCAAAAAGCGCGAGGTTGGTCTCCACGATCTGATTCTGGCCCAAGGCTTGGAATTTGAAGTTGGCGAGCCGCAATAAATTGCCGGCATCCAGGATAATTTCCAACTGGTTCAGGTTTTTGACATGCGCTGAAATTTCGGCAACGGGAGCATTGGTTTTGAGATCCTCCATCAACGCTAACCGCTCCGTGCGGATGCAATCCTGGCAAGCCTTGTTGAATTTTTCGGCAGCCTGGTCCTGCTGCTGGTGGTAAATCTGAATCAGTTGAACGCAGTTGGATGTGGAATTGACCAGCATTTCATAATCCGAAATCTCGCGATGCAATTTTTCGGTATTGGCACGCAGGACTGTTAAATTCCCATTGGTGGCGCCCAAACTCTCGGCCTGCAGCAAGTGGTCTTTGAATTCCTGCATTTTCCGGAGCCCATCAATCAGGATGGCCCCATCCCTGGAAGAGGCATAACCCCGCAGGCAAAACATCGACTCCATCATGGCGGTCTTCATTTCATGCCCCACCAAGGCCTCGGGCAAAAAGCTCTTCAGCAGCACATTCGCCTGCCCGGATACACTCTGGATTTTGCGAATGGCCAAAGCTCCGAACAAACACAGGAGCAGGATCACAATACCAAAACCGGCCGCCAGCTTAAAACCCACTTTCCGTTTTTTTAGCATGTTCATAAATATTACAAAACCCCATCCTCCACCCGATTCAAGGCTGCGTGGCGGAAGCATCCTCTTGCACCACCAGCGTTTTATCAGCCATTATTTTTCCGGCATCCAGGATTATGGTGCAATCCGGGGAAATACCTTTGAGATATTCGGCACGTTTGCCGTCCAAAGTAGGCAGGCTGGCCTGCAAACGATTCAACATCACCGTTCGCAATCCCCGGACCTCATCCGCCAGCACGCCAGTGGTCATCGTTTCCTGGTGCAGGAAAATCACCTTATTGTGCGCGGTTAACCCCTTCGAGGGAAGCCGGAAAAGGTTCACCAAGTCCAGGATGGCCAGAATCCGTCCCCGCAGATTCATCACTCCCTTGATGAAACTTGGAACTCCCGGCAAACGGGCAAAGTCTTTCAAGGGGCACACCTCCTGAACGCTGGCAATTCCCAGGCCGAATTTCTCCCCCGCCACCACAAACTCAAGGTAGGCCAGCGTTTCCCCCACTTCGGGTATCGGAGGTCTTTGGGCAATGGCCCGGGCGCGGTTCCTCAGAATCTCAAGTTTCTTTTGGGGCGTCAAAACCTGGCCAATGGCTGGAACGCCCGCCAAACTGGCGTCTGACACTGTCAAACTGGGGCCGGAAGCATTCATCGGGAGGATCGTTTCGGCGGTTCACCGGGGAGTTCCTGGGCATGTGGTTTGGTGATCAATTCCAGCAAATGACTGGCCGAGAGGCCATCGGCCTCGGGCACAACCGCATCCGGAGCCAGGCGTTTCAAGAGGTTGGTGGCATTATCCAAGTGCTTATCCCGCAGCCGGAACTGGTTTTGCCGGCCCGCAACCTGTGCCAAATTGACGTGGGCCAGGATGTGTTCAGGCTGCAAAAACAGCGTGTGCTTGAAGGCCTTCAGGGCGCGACCCAATTCCCCCAACTCCAAAAATACCATGCCCTGCACGTAATAGGCCTGTATATTCAGCCGGTCCATGGCCAGCGCCCGGTCCAGGCAATGGATGGCTGCGGCCAGGTTTTTGCCCCCTGCCAGGCTTCGTGCACGCTGCACGAGACTCTCCACCGTCCCCTCCCCATTGGCCGATTCTCCAGCGCGGACGGCGGGCGGCGCCGCTGGATTTGCCAGCGCCGGGCCCGGCGGTGGCGAATCGGACAAGGGCAATGGTTTCAACCACGAATGGCGGTTCGCCGCATCCGCAGGGGCGTCGGGACAGGCAGGTTCCCGCCCAGGTGTTAACGGTGTTAACGGTGTTGCAGGAACCGCTTCGTTCCAGTGGTGGGATATCGCGGGTTTGCTTTTCACCGGTGGTGATTTTTGATACAAGACCGCTCCGGGGAAATTCACAGGGGTGAATTTCGTGCGATAAACCTCCAAAATCTCAGTGAGCCCTGGAATAAACCATCCCCCATCCCGCAAAGCCCGATGGAATTTGCCCACTACTTTTTCCTGGCAAGCACCATCGAAATACATCAGGACATTGCGGCAAAAGACCACATCCATACCCAGCGTAAGGTTGTAGTGCGAAGGGTAATTATCCTCCACCAGGTTCAAATAATGGAAATGCACCCATTTTTTCAGTTCGGGCAAGAGTTCAAAAGCTCCCTCCCCATGAGGTCGGAAATAGCGCTCTTTGAAGCTTTCAGGGGTAACCCTGAAGGACCAGGATCCGTAAATGCCAGCCTGCGCTTTTTCGATGAACTTGGGATTGATGTCCGTACCCAGAATGGTGATGTTCCACTCTGGCCAGTCCGGCAACAATTGACGAAGCAGGATGGCGATGGAATATGGTTCCTCCCCGGTGCAACAACCCGCACACCAAACACGCAAGCTGCGGTCCTGTTCATAGCGGGCCCGGAGCAGGTTGGGCAATACCGTTTCCTCCAATGCCTTGAAGGTGGCTAGCTCCCTGAAAAAGTAGGTTTCCCCGATGGTAAGTTGCCCGGCAAGAACTTTGATTTGCTCATCCCGCAAGGGGGCCGTGATGAGCCACCGAATGCAGTTGAGAACATCCGGAAAGCCGAACTGTTCCGCCGCACCTGCTATCCCCAGGCTAAGATCATTCCATCGGTTGGGAGGAAAGTGCAGCCCCATGTGTTGGGAAACCCAATCACTCAGTATTCTCAGGTCGGATTCAGGGATATTCAGGCTGTTCATCTATTCCCAATCCCTCCGACCGATAAACCCGCCTTAGGCAATTCCACCAGCGCGTTGAGCAATATCTCCAAATCGTGAACAAAAACCAGCCCAACCGAATAGCGCAACACGGCCACAGTGGATTTGGGCAGAGGATTACCAGGCAACTCCCCGGCTTCCGCCCTGGCATCCGGAGCAGGTTTCCAAATATGCGTCCCTCCATCCACCCACAAAGCGGCTGGACCACTCTGTGTTTTCACCTGGATTACCTGGTCGCTCAATTCAAAATCGCGCCCGGGCAAACCCAATAAGTAACGCGTATTGAAAACGGGAACGATCCAGCCTTGAATATCCGCTACACCGAGCAAGGCGGGCGCGTCGGACGCCGCAGGCCTGATTTCAAAAATGCGGTAAACACGGTCAACCTGTTTGATAGGCAAACCGTGTAACTGGTGATCCAGCGCAAAGACAACCAGTTCACCTTCCCAATTTTGTATCATCGGCATTCCGCACTAAAAGACCTGAAATTGCACGTCCTCATCGATCCTTCGGCGATTCGCGCAAACCCCTGCAAGCGAACACCTTGATCCACTACATAGGATTTTGAGATGTTCATCCCCATTTCAAAGCCAGCGAAAATCGATGGCGTAAAGGTCTTAATTCCATCCTCACGTTAACGGCCAAAACCAGTGGTGGAAAATTCTATCCAATAAAAAGAAGGTATCAAGTGAAAGAAGCGCCGGCGAAGCAGAGCGGAGACGTTGGTAGCGGACCGCACAGTTGGCATGATCCAAATTCGTCTGCCCCCCCGTGCGGACTTCCATCAGAGCTCCAAAACACTCTCAGGTATTATTAAATATGTAACTGAGCCACAGAGACTTGTGCAATACTATTCCGTTATCATTCATTTTTAACAGACGGCAGCAGTGACGATCCAAAGGGGCCATTGAAAAAAGTTCCAACTGAAGCAACCGATCCAGTTTCAAGGCCCCCTGGGGAGGAAAGTTTTTCCCTGTATTGTGCCTCTGTAGGGGATCTAACGAAGATCAACTTCCTATTGCCCGGTCGCTTTGATTCATGCATCCTGCCTTTAATGGAAGTCGTTTCCAACGAACTGAAACGCGAATGGCAGGAATGGAGCCTTTCTTTGGCCCAAGCCTTGGGCATTTCTTTGATCCTGCATTTTTCGTTGTTTGCAGCCATTGAAGTTGGCATCCGGCTCGGTTGGTGGCGGCCGGAGATCCGGCCGGCCTGGCTAAACAAAATGCTGGAGCCGAACACCTTGAAAGCCATGGAAAAGGCAAAAAAGGCGGCGGAACTCCAGCCGAACATGGGTTCCCAGGAGCCCCCCTTGCTGTTTGTGCAAGTGGATCCCGCCCAGGAAGCACCCGAAGCCCCCAAGGACTCCAAATTTTATTCCTCCCGCAACTCCGCCGCTGCCAACCCGGAGGCCACGGTTGAAACCAGTTCCCCGAAGCTGGATGGCAACCAGGATAAGCTGCTGCAAGCCGTCAACACGCCGCGTCCAATAATCAAGGAACCCGAACCCACCCCGCTGGTCCAACCCCAGCCCAAGGTTGAGCCGAAGCCCACCCCTCCGCCGGAGCCAACCCCACCGCCGGAACCGCCAGCCCCCAAACCGGAATCCGCTGGAGAAACCGCCGCCGTCAAGCCTGAGCCACCCCCGGAAACGGCGCCCAGCGTGGTCAAAGAAATCCCGAAGGAAGCGCCCAAGCCGCGGCCGCGCCCAAAAACCGTGGCTGAGGCCAAAGCCCGGCGGGGCATCATGGCGAGTGAAAAGGCCCGCCAGGACGGTGGCACCAAACGCCGGGCCATGATGGCTGCGTTCGATGCCCGGGCAACGCCTTTCGGTTCCTACGATGAGGCCTTGATCGCCACCATCCAACAGCATTGGTTCGATTTGCTGGATCAGCGCGATTTTACGGGTGGCCAAAGCGGGAAAGTGGTTCTGGAATTCCACATGCTCCAGGATGGGCGGGTCACCAATGTGCGGGTGGCGGAAAATACCGTGGGGGATTTGTTCGCCTTGGTTTGCCAGCGGGCGGTTTTGGATCCAGTTCCCTACGCGCCCTGGCCGGAGGAGATGAAACGGCTGATTGGCAATACCTATCGGTGGGTGCGCTTCACCTTTTATTATAACTAACCCCAAATTGAATCCGGAGACAAATTAACCAATTAGGAACTTAGCAGTTAAGAGGAAATATATGCTGGAATTCTTACAAGCGGGCGGGCCTTTCATGTATGTGCTGGTCGCCACCTCGATCATCGCGCTGGCCCTCATCCTGGAACGTTCCCTGGCTTTGCGCTGGGGGCGCGTCATCCCCCCTACCGTGGAGGAGACGATGATATCCTGCCGGGATCAGGAGGATGTGGACCGCCTCCGGTTGCTGTGCGAGGAGAGCAATTCGCCCTTGAGCCGGTTGCTGGTCACCGCGGTGGATCACCTGAATTTGCCGCGCTCGGACACCGTGGAGGCGCTTCAAACCCAGGCCCGCCATATTATCGTACAATTGGAACGGGGCTTGGTCTTCCTCGAAATCATTGTGGGTATCGCGCCGCTCATGGGCCTGGTGGGCACCATTCATGGATTGATCCGCATGTTTGGCGATCTCGGCAAAACCGGTTTGGGCGATAATTCGGTGGTGGCCGCGGGCATAGCCATCGCCCTGAATACCACGCTGACTGGCCTGCTCATCGCCATCCCGTCCCTGGTGGCCTGGAGCTATTACAGCAAAAAAGTGGAGGTTATGGCCATTGAGATGGAGCGGTTGTGCGATGAATTTGTGCGCCACCAATACCGCCGCAAAAAAAGCTCCAAGCCATGAAATTCCTACCCCGCCGACGCCGTTCCGCGCCCACGATCATTATCATCTCGTTGATCGACATCTTGATCGTGCTACTGATTTTCATGATGGTCACCACCACCTTCAAACAACAACCAGCCATGAAGCTGGCCCTGCCGGAATCAACCCAAGCCACACCCGGATCGGGCGAAAAAAATCTCGTGATCTCCATCCGCAAAACCGCTCCTTACCTTTACCTGGATAACAAGGAGGTTTCGCCTGAACAATTGCAGGCGGAACTGGGGACGCAGGCTGCTCAAAACCCCAAAATCAGCCTGGCCATCCGGGCCGACAATGAGGCGCCTTTTGGGCAAATCGTGAAAGTGATGGATATTGCCAAAGCCGCCAACATCAAAGCGGTCAACGCCTACACCCGAACCCCCGGCCAAAAGTAAGGAACCGGTTGCATCCAAGGCTCAGAAATCCGGGACGGCTTTGGGTTCCAGCAAGCAGGTGAGGGTTCCGCCTTGTTCCACTGCAGCTGGATAGGGGCTGGCGGTGCCCAGGTAAACCGTTTCGATTTCATCTCCGAGCTGGATGCGGGCGGAATTGGCGGTCAATCGCTCCACCGTGGGCGCCGGTTTACCACGCAGGTTGGGCATGAGAACCACAAACCAACCGGTGCGCCCGGCCGGCCCCAGCACTCGCAGCCACATCGTCCGTTCGCCATCCGTTTCAGTCCAGGATCCGCGCTTGAAATCCTCCGGGATAAAACGGCCAAAACATTGCGCCTCATAATCCGCCCCTTTGAGGGTGCGCCGTGTCCCGGATGGGCCACTCCAGCCCCATTGGCGTTTTTCGACCTGCAGGACTTGAAGCCCGAGAAAATGAGCGGTCAGATCGACATCCAATTGGCCGGGGAAATGAAACCGATTCGATGCGCCCAATTCCTGGATTTCCCGCCCCAGCACGTGCAGGTTCCAGCCCACCGGTTCGGGTGAGGCAATTTCGTCCTGGACCACCAGATAATCCGGCAGCCGGCTGCGGGCGGGATCATGCTTTACCAGCATGACGAAACGCCGCATTTTCCAAGCCTGGGATTCGTCCAGCCGGCGGACCGGGTATTCCCAACCCGGCTTGATGGCGTGGTGCGGTTCCATGGGCACCTCACTGATCCGGGTGGTTTTTTCCTCAGCGAGCAAAAAGTCCGCCACCTCGGCGGGCTTGAAGGCCAGCAGTTCGGCAACCGCCACCGGGCTTTTTTGATTCATATCGGGCCGGTTGTGCATGGCCACACTCCAGGGCCGGGGTGAATAGTGGCAGGCGTGGTCGATGGCCAAAGGAGTCCCCAAGCCGCAAAAGTGGAAAGATTGTTCATCCCCTTGGAAATGATGGCGAGCTGGGCCAGCCTTGACGGTTACAAAAGATTCATGCCGTTCATCATAAGCATTGCCCCGCAGCATGGCGCCAAAACCAGGGAAAGACCGGCTGCCGAGGTCGAATTCCCGCAGCCAGGGCTGGGGAAAACGCGCCAGGCGCTCGGCAAAAATCGGGTCCACCCCGCGAAAATACTCACCCAGCTGATGTAATTCCTTCGCGTAATTCCCGGGGCTGGTGTCCCCTATGGGGGCCTTTTGCCGGGCGCCATATCGCGGGTCCACCGGCGTATGCATCAAAGCCAGGTAAATGGCGTTGTCCTTCACGCGCGGCCAGCTTTGGAAGCCGTTGGTCACCCCAAATTCCCGCAAACGCTGTATATTCTCCGCCACCTGGAAAAAATAGCCCGCGTAACTGATGCTCTCGGTCCAGGCACCACCTGGAAAACTGGATCGCTGCAGATTGTCGTAAGTTTCACGGACCCCATAATTCAACCAACGCCTGGCGTGAGGATGGTCGGGCATCAGCAGCCCGATCTTGAGTGGTATGTTATACATGTCGGTATGGAAATTCGGATTTCCGATCTGCCACGGATAGGCCGGGCCGGGCCAATAATTGGGATCCGTGAACACATACGCCAGCACGGCCAGATCCCGGCTTTTGACTTGTTTCAACTCGAATGCCTTTTCCAGTTGGGCACGGACATTGCGCGGGAAAGTGGTGGGATTGAAAAAATGCTGATTGTAATAGCCCGCCAGGTAAACCCCAGCGGCACCGGCTTTGAATTCGGGCGCCCTCGAGGCCCATTCCAATACCCACTCCTGGCGGATTTTATCCAACGGCATATCGGCATGCGAACGGGTAAGGCGGCCCAGTTCGGTCCGGATTTCCGGAGGACCCATTATCAATGCCCAGCGCCGGCTGCCGCCATCGGCCGGCACCCGAACATAAACCTGGCCCGGTTTCTGCGGATGGCCATGCACTTCCAGATTCTGTGATTCGGGAGTAATCCCTTCCGGTGTTTTCCACTCGGAACCACGCACGGTAGCCACGCCCAGTCCTTCCCGGGTCTGCGAATTATAAATAAAGGCGAATGGCCCACCGTTATACCAAATATCACGCCAAACCGGCCCCAAGGTCGCCACCGGATGCTGGGGCGGCTGGAGGGTGGAGTCCTCGGGATCCCCGCCCGCCTGGTAAGTTCGGGCATTATAAGCATAAGGGTGATATACCCGATCCGCCGCCATGGGCCGCAAGTCCACCTCCAAGGCCGATCCCTTCCCTAATGCGTATTCGTCGGCCAAATCCAGCCAAGGATCGCCAGCTCGCATATCCAGGACCAACTGGTAACGATGGCCTGGGTTGGCAAAGCGAAAAGACCTTTTCAAAATGACCCGGACCGGTCCCCGTTCGATCCATTCATCTGCCACCGAGGTCGGAGCCAAATTGGCGGGCCATGAAAAACGGACGAGGGAATTGGTGGTTCCCAGGCGGCCCAGTCTGCGGATCGGGTACGCTCCATCCAAAACCAATTCATAAACGCCATTGTGAATTCGAATATTCCCACCTCCGGACTCAATGGTGAGCGCCTGCCAGCCAACGGTCGGGCCAGGCTCGTCCCTCAGGGTAAACGGCAAAACCTGGCCTTGGGGAACTGAGGCTCGAAAAAGGATTTGCACTTTGACCAATCCGGTCAGCAGTTCATCGGCCGACAGCAATTGCGCTTTGGGGAGGGTGATGTAATACTGGGCGGGAATTTCCACCTGGCCGGCGCCTAATAATTTAAGATCCCCCACCCTGATCCGGCGCTCGCCAAGCTGCAATAATACCTTTTGGCTCAGCCATTCGTCATGCCAAGTTTGGCCCAATGGCTCGCGAACCTCAAACCGAGCCAATTCCCCGGCAGGAGCGTAAAAGGCCCATCCCAGGAAAAGGCAGCCATAACCGATATTCATCCACCAACCGGTTTTCATGTGCCGAATATGCCTCGGAACGGTTGTTTAGACGAGGGAAAACCCCACTCGAACCGGCAGGGATTTTGCGGATGATTTATTGGGTTGCTCATAATAACGCGCAGTCATAGAATCTCCCCTTGCCATGAATCAATTGACGCGGAGTTTGAATTTTTTCGGCTGTTTAGCCGTGGGAAGCATTTTGTTTTTTTCCGAAATCCAGAGCGTCGCTCAAAAAGGCGATGTGGAAGGTTTACGCTACAAAACCGGCTGGGGTTCGGTGGTCAAACTGGGTACGGAGCTTTACGGGACCCTTACCCCGGAGGCAAAAAAGTGTGTCCACTCCAAACCGATCAATGTGGAAACCGACGTAACCCCCACGGTTCGCCTGGAGGAACTTAAAAACGAGGAACTAACCTCGCCCTTGGCCACGATTTTCATTTCGGCTGGCTTCATCGATTTGGTAAACAACGTCGCCCATGCCAAGGCGATCGATAAGATCCAAAAAGGGTATTTTGAAAAGTATATCGCCAGCCTTGCCGGGGAAAATGGCGAAAAAGAGCTGAAAGAATTGCCCGGTTTATCGAATCCCAAATTTTGGACCGAATCGATGATCAACGAACAACTCAGTAACTTCAACCAGATGGTCGGCGTGGTGGTCGGCATCAATCTTTCGCATTATTATCTCGGGCCCTATAAAAAATACGAAAGCAAGCTCGTCGAAACGCAGGGTAAATCAATGGCCATCAATGCGCTTCTGACTCAGCAGGAATGGGATCGGGCTTTGCGTTTTGGTGTCATAAATGCCCTCAAGTGCGGATATGGCGTGGATGGCGTTCTGGCGCTGTTTGAATGCATCGACAAAATGCCGAAGCGGCCCGCTTGGACGGTTTTTTTCGTGCCCGACTCGGTCAAAGCCAGCGCGGCT
>CAIMWS010000080.1 GCA_903845125.1 uncultured Verrucomicrobiota bacterium | reverse complement strand
CTCGTATTCCACCGGGTCGATGGTGACCGCACTGACGTTCACCAGCGTGAACGATCCGTTGATGCGGGACTTGTCCTGGGACCGCATGGTATAGTTGCGCGAGGTGAGGGTGGGTTTGGCGTAGAGCAGATAGCCCCGGCTGCCATCCTGGTTCACATCGATGGCTTTCCAGGTGTTGCCACCCTCGGTCTTGAGCGATACCTTGTAGCCAGTGGCCACCGAGAGGAGGTTCTTGAAGGTCATCCCCAACCCAAACTCGCCCACCTCCGGCACTTTGCCACCCGCATTTCCCTTGGCGAATATCTCGCATTCAAAACTCACATCGTAAGACAGGCTCGAATCCAGCGTGCGCGTGTAGGAGATTTCGCTCAACGAGTCGTCGCCGCCAGTGCCGTTCCGGGTAAAAGGTGGCACCCCCTCGATGACCCCCACCAGCGACCAGCAGCCCGGCTCGGACGTATTCGCATCGGCGGTGTTCACCCGTTTTTCCACCGGATCGGCCTGGAAATAGTCAGACTCGTAGGCCACCACATCGACATACTGGCCAAAGACGCTGAGGGCGGCCATGTTGACCAGCACGATGTATTTGCGCACATCCCGGCCGCCGGCGCCCGCCGGCACGGTCGCCTCCACCGCGTCGCACGGGACAATGAAGTTGCCACGGTTGGCGGTGCCGGATGAGGTATCCACCCAACCCTGGAAGGCGCCCGTTTCGACATCCATGGAGCCGCGCCGGGGAGCATAGGACATTTCGGTCCAGCCGCTGCTTTGGCCAAAACCTGCACCGCCTGCCCCTGGAGGGAGTCCCGCACCCCGCCAGCGGCAATCCCCACGCCGTGGTTCGGGGAAACCCAATCCATGTATTGATGGAAGCCGCCAGCGAGCTTGTTGCTGGTATTGTAGAACCGGAAATAAGCCCAATTTTGGTAATTCCGCGCGCCCAGAATAGCCACGCAAAGCATCTGCTGGCCATTGCGCTGCACCACGCAAGCGCTCATCTCCGGCAGGAACTCGTCCCCCCAGGAATTCGCGTCGTCCAGCGTCGCCACCCAATCCCAAGCCTGGCCATCGGCCGAGCTGAGCAGCAGGAACCGGCCCTTGGTGGCGCCCAGCACCAGGTAAATCCGGCCGTTGAAAGCCACGGCTTTGAGCGGCGTGTGCCGCCAGGCGCCCAGCTGCGTGTATGCCCCGAAGGCGTCCCAACTGCCGACCTTCACCAAGCCAATATTCTGCCAGTTCTGCTCCGGCGCGCCGCTGGCGCAGTGATAGATCCTGAACAGCTTGTCATCCCCGGTATTCACATCGTAGAACAGGTGGACCGCCCCGTTGAACACGCAGGTGGTGAAGCGCTCACCGGCCCCAAAGATGGCGGTCTGGGGATCACCCACGGGCTGGGAAAAGGATTTTTCATAAAGGAATTTCCCATTCACATTGATTTTACCCGCGCTGAATATCGCCCGGTTCCGGTCCTGCGAGGCGCTGGAGGGGCGGGAGACGGCATATAGCTTGCCACCAAAAAAGAACGGCGCTTGGGCGAAGCCAGGGGTGACGCTTTGCCCCACATCCAAACCCGTCATAAAGAAACGCGTCACCAGGCCCGGATCCGCGTTCCCAGGCGAATTTTCAAACAAATCCAGGTCGGCCGCCGCAAAATCCTCCGTTTGGCTCCCGGTTGTAAGATCCGCCCGGGCGCGGCTGGCCTGGGTGCCGCTGAAGAATTGCATCTCGAAGGTCCCCTCCGCCGCCACCGGTTCCACCCCGTAGGAGCCTGGCAAAAGGTTGGCGAACTCATACCGGCCGGCCTCATCGGTGACCGCCGTGGCCACCAAGGTTGCCTGGCCCTGGCCAGTCGGAAGATCCAGATCGAACAAATGCAACAGAATCCCTGCCACCGGCGTCCCGCTTGGCTGCAGGGTGAGCCGGCCGGTGATGGCTGCCTGGCCGTAGCCCGGCATGGGCGCCAGCGCCACGCGGAAGCCATGCTCATAGCCCGTATCATACCCGTTGGCTCCCGCCCGGCTGGCCGAACGGCACTCCGCGCCAGCGCTGTGCCAGCCCCCACCCCGGATCACCCGCTCCGTCCCCGCCGGGGGTCCCTGGGGATCGGTCACGGCGCCCCCCGTCAGCCGGTTCGTATACCAATCCAGGCACCACTCGTAAACATTGCCGTGGAGATCATATAGCCCCCAAGGATTGGCAGCATAGCTGCCCCCCGGCGTGGACCGCTCCCGCCAGATCCCTTTCGCGGCATTCCCATAGGGTTGGTTCCCATCGAAATTGGCTTGGGCTGAAGCGAGGGTG
>CAIMWS010000079.1 GCA_903845125.1 uncultured Verrucomicrobiota bacterium | reverse complement strand
CTGTTTGCTCATGTGCATTACCACCGATTTCCGGTGTCTTTTTCCCATGAGTCAACGACCCGTTTTGCCTCCTCTCAGATTCAGGTCCCCGGTGTCTTTTAATTTGAGTCAACTCGCGGGATGGCATGGATTTTATTTGCATTTTTTACCGATTATTGTAAGGTGCTACCATTGAATGTCTTGCGTCTGGTTCGGGATCCAATCTGCGACGCGCAAGGGGGCCTGTTGGCTGGTGGCAATCCAGGCCGGAAAACCGATGCTTAAGTGAAAGTGATTATGAATAACCTGCAATGGCTGCCCAACGGGCGACTCCTGAAAAACTCGTGGCTGATGGTGGTGATTGGCACCGCCCTGACCAATCCAGCCTTCGGCTTGGATATCATGTCCGCGAATCTGCTCAAAGGAAAGGTTTACTCCCAAACCAGCGCGGCGGCGCCGGCCTTGGCAGCTCAAAAACCTTATGTCTTCCATGTGGAAGCCCAGCCCATCCTGGTCGGCTGGGTTCAGAACGCGGCGATCAAACCGCCCAGCGGCATTGCCCGCAACCTGGCGGTTGTGAACGACGAGTATTTTCTGTATGAGGACCAGCTGGATACCGCCGTGCTTTTCAATGCCTCCTATGGCCCAGGCACTTACCAGCTGAATTACAAAGGCCAAAACGATGGCCAGACCGCCTTGCTATTCACCATCGGTGCGGACGCCTTCCCGGCGGCGCCCCAGGTGTTGAACTACAGTCCCGCGCAAGCCATCGACGCGGCCGCCGATTTCACTTTGAATTGGACCCAGTTCAGCACCCTGCCCAACAACTTTGTGGAATTGCAGATCCTTGATGGTGGGGGGAGCGTGGTGTTCAATTCCTTGCCAATTTCGGAATTGGAGCCCTGGCCTGGCAATACCATCTCCGCCACGATCGACGCGGACACTCTGCTACCCGGCACCTCCTATGTGGGCGTGCTCCGGTTCTACAATCTCACCACGCGTGATCTGACCTCCCTGCCCATGGTTTCCGCGGGTTTTTTCAGCGAGACCCGTTTCACCCTAAAAACCCAGGGCGGCGCCTCCGGGGATACCACCCCACCCCAGCTGGTCAATAATTACCCAGCCAATGGCGCCACGGTCACCAACCTGCAGGTGGCCCCCATTATGTTCAGTTTCAGCGAGCCGATGCAGCCGCTCAATGACATCACCTGGAGCGCCAATCTTGACCCCGCCAAGTTCACCTACCAGTGGCAGGGCAACAGCACGCTGATCTGCCTCTACTCGGTGGCCCTGCCCAGCAACGCCACCATCACCTGGACTTTGAATTCCGACGCCTCCAATCGCCAGAATTTCCGCGACGTGGCGGGTAATCAACTCGCCAAAGTTTCGGGGCAATTT
This sequence comes from uncultured Verrucomicrobiota bacterium, assembly GCA_903845125.1. Lineage (GTDB taxonomy): Bacteria > Verrucomicrobiota > Verrucomicrobiia > Limisphaerales > UBA1319 > CAIMWS01. The sequence continues at coordinate 3,419 of CAIMWS010000079.1, read as the reverse complement.
GCCACCGGTGCCGGCGGATCCACCACCAACAACCCGTGCGGCCCCACCAACCAGGTGGATACGGCCGCCCATTACATCTTCAAATCCGCCAGTTTCTGGCAAAAGGACGCCACCACCACGGTGGATGATTCAACCAATGGCTTTTATTTCATGACCTTCGTAAAGGCTCCGGCGGGACTCAGCATAACCAGTGCATCGGTCATCGCCCCCGGCCCCACAACCAAGGCGCTGCAGCAAATGTTGCCGGGCAGCTTGAGCTACATGCAGCAGTTCACCAGCTTCAACGACCTGGAACTGGCATTCCAGTCGGGTAATTACCAGGTCCAAGCCACCACCTCCGCCGGTAATTTAACCGGGCTGGTAGTGCTGCCCGCCAATGGATACCCGCCGACGCCTCATTTCCTGAATTTAGGCGCCCTACAGGCGATCGATTCCACCGCGGATTACGTGCTGACTTGGGATGCCTTCTCCAGTGCGGCCAGCATGGACAGCATCCTCCTGGAGATTGTGGATGAAAATGAAGGGGTGGTTTTCATGCTGCCCGATCCCTGCAAAGGCAAGGAACTGGCGGTCACCGCCACCTCCGCCACGGTTCCCAAAGGCACCCTCCAGGCGGGAATCAACTACACCCTCCAGATCACGTTCAACAAACTGGTGTACCAAGGGGCGGGCATGTTCCCCTCAGCGCCCAACCAGCAAGGCTTCGGCATGTTGGGCAAAACCACGCGTACCGCCATCAAAACCGCGGGCGGAACCCAGCTGGCCAATCCCAAGTTCACCAGCATCAAGGCCCGGTTGCTGAATACCATTCAATTCGATCTCCAGTGCAACGCGGGGCGCCCGCTGGTCATTGAAACCACCACCGGCCTGGCGGGGAGCAGCACCGCCTGGACCACCTTGATCTCAACCAATGCGAACGCTTCCTCGGTGAGCATTGTGCTGCCGTTCACCAATCCTGCGGCCAAGGCTTTCTTCCGGGCCAAGCAGAATTAACGCCCGGCTGTCCACTTTTCCAACCGGCCGCTGGGCTCATCCAGCGGCCGTTTTTTTGCCCTGCAAAACGCCACCGTCCTCCTGAAGAGCGGGCTTTTCCGAGGCAGGAAAACCACCCTGGGCCATTGGGTGGAATAGTAACGGCTGGGACAATTTTGGCTCGACGCCCAAACGCTGGGAGGCAATCTACCAGCACCATGAAGAGAAATCATCAGACCTCCGGATGCGCACCCGGCGTCGGCTGTCCGCGGCAACGTAAGGCCCGCCCGGGGCCCGCGCCCCACTCCGCAACGGCTGGCGCCGACCCCGAAAATCGACCTGCCAGGGGCGGCGCCTGCCGGTGGCTGGTGCTGATGGCCGTCTTTTGCGCGGTCCTCCCGGCGAGCCGGGCGGAGGTGGTCATTCAAAGCGAACAACTCAATCCTGCCACCCCAGCCTGGGCCTTCAAAACGATCCCCAAGCCATCCAAATCAGACCTGGCCAGGGATTGCAAGGTGACCGTGACCGGCAACCAATTTGAAACCGTCGCCGGCGAAGGATCCGTCCTGGTGAATGGGGTGCTGCCCGCGGACAGCCTGGATTTGACCGAATCGGCGCTGATGAGCAACGCCAGCGTGACGAATGGCCGGGTGGTTATCGATCTGGGGCGCGTGCAGCCGGTGGCGGCGGTGGCCACCTATTCCTGGCATGAATGGGACGTGGATGACGGATCGCGCGGGCCACAGGTTTACACCCTCTACGGCAGCGCCGCAGAACAGGCGGATCCCGCCCGCCTGGAGGCCTGGATCCGCATCGCGCGGGTCGATACCCGGCCAAACCAGACCGGCAAGCACTGGAACGGGCAGCACGGAGTTTTGATCCGCGATCCGGCTGGCGGCCTGGGAAACTACCGGCACTTGCTGTTCGACGTGGAGCCGACCCGCTCGCCTCTGCAGCCGAACCCGTCCATCACCCATACGCTATGGGCCGAAATCGATGTGCATTCGCAGGCCAGCCTGGCCCGGGCAGGAGACGCCGAGGTGGCTCAGCCCGCCAAGATCGAGCACGCCTGGGTGGTTTTTAAAACCCACCTCGACATCGGCTACACGGACCGCATCGCGGAGGTGCTCCGGAACTACCGGGAGGGCATGATGGAGGGCGCCCTCAAGGTGATCGAAGCCTCGCGGAGGCTGCCACCTGCCCAGCGTTTTGCCTGGAGCCTGGCGGGCTGGCCGTTGGCCCATGTGCTCGGTCCGCAGCAGGATGGTGCCCGCCGGGAGCGCATTGCCCGGGCCGTGCGGGAAGGGGCGATTGCCTTCCACGCCCTGCCCTTTACCACGCACACGGAAACGCAGGACCTGGAGGATCTCGTGCGGAGCCTGGGCTTCGCAACCCGGCTGGCCCACCAATTTGACCGCCCCCTGCCCATTGGCGCCAAGATGACCGATGTTCCCAGCCATTCGTGGGTGATGCCCACGCTGCTCGCCCACGCCGGCGTGAAGTTCCTGCAGATCGGCTGCAACGACAACAGCGCTTGCGTCCGGGTCCCGCACCTGTTCTGGTGGGAAGGCCCCGACGGCTCCCGCATCCTCTGCAACTACACGCGCGTTTATGGCTCGGGGCTGGTGCCCCCGCGGGATTGGCCTTGCAAAAATTACCTGGCCATGACCATGACCTACGACAACGTCGGCCCGCCCTCCGCCGCCGAGGTGGAGCGCCTGCGCCAGGACGCCGCCCGCCGACTGCCCGGGGTGCAGATCCATTTCGGCACGCTGGACGATTTTGCCCGGGCGGTGGCCGCCGAAAACCCGCCGCTCCCGGTAGTCAGCGCCGACATGCCCGACACGTGGATCCACGGCTGGCTTTCCATGCCGCAGGAGGCCAAGGCCGCCCGGCAATTCCGGGCGCTGGAGCCGGCCTTGGACGCGCTGGACACCCACCTGCGCGCCTGGGGCCTCGCGCCGGCCAATCTCCAGCCCGCCCTGGCTGAGGCCTACGAGCAAAGCGCCCTCTTCAGCGAGCACACTTTCGGCCCTTGGGGTCCCAAAGGCGGCCCTTGGGAAAGCGGTATTCCCCGCCGTAACCTCTACGGCGAGGAATGGCAAAAAGCCCGTGCCCGGGGCGCTTACCAGAAATATGAGCAGGGGTTTGACGATAAACGTGCCTTCGCGCGTCAGGCTGGCCAAATTGTCCACCGGGAACTGATCAGCCGGCTGGACACCCTGGCCCGCTCCGTGCGGGCCAGCGGGCCGCGGATGGTGGTATATAATGCCCTGCCCTGGCCGCGCTCCGGCGCGGTGGAAATCCCCGGCCGGCCGGGCGAATACCTCTACGCCCGCGAAGTGCCCTCCTTCGGCTACAAGACCTACCCCATCGGCCGCCCGACAGCCGCAAGCCTAGCGGAACCGGCGGCCAGCAACCGCCTGGACACCCCCTTTTTCCGGCTG
>CAIMWS010000078.1 GCA_903845125.1 uncultured Verrucomicrobiota bacterium | reverse complement strand
TTCAGAAGGTCGAGAGTTCAAATCTCTCCGCCCCGACCATGTATAAACTCTTCATTAACAATCGGTTGTAATCCATTTTCTCACACCCTGTTGGAGGTGTTTTTCTTGACCAGTAATAACGAAAGTCCTGGTCCAGACTGACTAAGAAATCAAAGTCATGGACCAAGGCCACCCGGGAAAATGGCCACCCCAGCTCCAAATTGTAGATTCGGGAAAGTGGGACTTTTTATGCACAATGGGCCATTTTTAACCCAGTCATTGGAAAAAATGTCACCCGGCAAACCTGCCTCAACATCCACCGCCAGGCCGAAGCCGAGGAAAAATTGGCCAAATTGCCGGGGGATCGAACCGAAGGAAAACTAAAGGTCCGTGACTTTGGTCCACTCTTGAAGGAGTTCCTTCTCCATTTCCTTGAAATCCGAAACAGCAGCGAAATCCCAAAACTTATAAAAACGAGGCGTGTTCCATGAAACTAATCATCGCCATTTGGTTGGAACGTGGAGCTCCTTTAATAACAATGATAGGCACAGTAAGCCAGGCTTGTCCCTGGCGGCACCCAACCGGAACCGCTACCTGGTTTTGGTTTCATCCGGGATGCCCGTGGCCGACCGGGGACCGGCCGGCTGGGCCGGGCCGGGCGTGCTCCGCCCATCGGCCTGGTAGCGGGCCAGCAAGGCCTTGAGCCGCTGGACCCGCTCGGGATGCTCTCCGTACAAATTGCGGCCCTGCGCGGGATCCTCACGCAGGTTATACAGTTCCCCGGCGAACTGGTTCGTGGTGGCATAGCCTCGCTCCTGTTTAAGCCAGGCCGGCTCGCCACGCGGGCCGTTGCCCTCGCCCGTGGGGGCGTTGATCAACACCCAGTCCCCCTGACGGATGGCCAGTTTGCCATCAGCCCCGTGCAGCACCGTGGCCGGGCGGAGGGGCTGGGAATTTGTTTCGCCGAACAACGCCGGCCGGAGGTCATAGCTGTCTTCGCCGGCCCCAGGCGGCAACTGCGCCCCCACCAGGCCCGCGCAAGTCGCCAGCAGGTCCACATGGCAAATGGTTTCCCCGCTGACCACCCCGGCCGGGATGCGCCCTGGCCAACGGGCGATGAACGGCACCCGGTGCCCGCCCTCCCAAGTATCGCGTTTCACCCCCCGCCAACCCGCCATGCTGCGGTGGTCATACGCGCGGATGCGCGCGTAAGCGCCCGGATCGATCTCCACGACCTCCGGCCCGTTATCGCTGGTGAAAATGACGAGCGTGTTCGTAGCCAGACCCGTGCGGGCGAGGGCCGCCAGCACCTGTCCCACCACCCCATCCACCTGCGCCACAAAGTCGCCGTAGTCCCCCGCCCGGCTGCGCCCCTTGAATTCGGCGGCGGGCACGATGGGGTAATGCGGCGCCGTTAGCGGAAAATAAAGGAAAAACGGCTTGGACGACCGGGCGGCCTCCTCAATATTGCCGACCGCACGCGCGGTCAATTGCGGCAGGATGTTGGTCAGGTTCCAGCCCGGCAGCATCGGGCCGGGCCGGTTGAAAGTCCCCTTCCGCAGCGGCGCGGGCACGGATGGCAAACCGAGCGTGTGGTCGTTCTCGATGAACACATAGGGCGGAAAGTTCGGCACATCCACGCCGAAAAAACGCTCAAAGCCTGCGGCCAAAGGGCCACCGCCGATGGGCCGGGTGAAGTCCACATTGCTCAATCCATCCCCGCTGCGCGGGGCCAGGCCATCCGTGGTGGGCCAGGTCCAGCCCAGGTGCCATTTGCCGACGGCCAGGGTGGCGTAGCCATGCTGTCGCAGCAGGGCGGGAACCGTGAGCCGGTCCCGCTCGATGAGCGGCGCTCCCCAAGGCCCGAGCACCCCCGATTTGAGCCGCGACCGGAAAGCGTACCTTCCGGTCAGCAGGCTGTAACGGGTGGGCGTGCAGACGGCGTCGGAGGCGTGCGCATCGGTAAAGCGCATCCCCTCCGCCGCCAGCCGGTCCAGGTGCGGGGTGGGGATTTTGGACTGGGGATTATAGGCTCCCAGGTCGCCATAGCCCAGATCGTCGGCGAGGATATAGACCAGGTTCGGGGGGCTCGCAGCCAAGACCCCCAGGTGGAGCAAGCACAGGGTGGCCAGCGTGGCCAAGCCTGGCTGGCGCGGCCAAAAACGCGCGGGATGGCGCAATTCCATCATGGTATCCATGCCGCCCACCATCCCAGAAAAGCGGGCCGCCGTCAAAAACATACCGGATCGCCTCCCGACCACGATTTTTGGCCGTATTTTTGATTGGCATCCAGACCCGGCTGCCTGCTACTCATTGCCCTTGTGAATGAATTGGAAGCACAGCTGGATCGGTTCCTGCTCAAGCCCCCGACGATCGGGAAGGAGGTTTTCCTTGCCCGCGGAGCGGCGGTGATTGGCGACGTAACCTTGGGGGATCATGCCAGCGTATGGTATAACGCCGTTTTACGAGGCGACCTGAACCGGATCAGCGTGGGGCACCACAGCAACGTGCAGGATTGCGTGGTGGTGCATGTCGCCAACCAATTCGCCTGCGAGATCGGCGACTACGTCACCATCGGCCATGGCGCCCATGTCCATGCTTGCACCATCGGTGAGGAAACCCTGATCGGCATGGGCTCGACCATTCTGGATGGCGCGGCGGTGGGCAGGCAATGCATGGTGGGCGCCGGGGCCTTGATCACCCAGGGGGCCAGTTTCCCCGATGGCAGCCTGATCCTCGGTGCGCCGGCTAAAGTCGCCCGCCCGCTGACGCCGGAGGAGCGTAACCGGCTGAAATCGCCCGCCGAAAAATATGCGCAAATCGCCGCCTATTGTTTGCGGAAGGGCCTGGCCTGAAAGGCGGCGCTCCCCGCCCAGGGCCTGGGGCCGGCAGGCCGCCGGTAAATGACCTTGGCAAACGTCCCGGCTATTCGTTATATATGGCTTTGTTATGAGATATTTCTCGCTGATTGTGCTGGCCGCGCTCCTGACGGTCGCTTTGGCGCGTGCCGAAGGACCCGATGACCTTTATGTGAAGGTGTACAACCTGATCCAACAG